>NZ_CALAOH010000250.1 GCF_937926365.1 uncultured Azohydromonas sp.
GGCCAGCGCCTGGGCCCTCAGGGCTTGGACGTCACGGCCGGCTTGCTCGAAGAGCGCATCTTCGACTGGGTCGGCCGCGAGCGGTTGAGCCTGAACGACGTATGTCGGCGGTTGAAGAGCGAGGCCATTGCCAGCCCGCGCGGCAAGAGCTGGTGGGACCGCACCACCGTATGGGGCCTGTTGAAGAACCCCGCCTATCGCGGTCAAGCGGCCTTCGGCAAGACCCACGCTGATACTCTGCGCCCGAGGTTGCGTGAGCAACGAGGGAGAACTATCACTCCACGCTCAGGTCGCTCGACATACGACGTTCCGGCCAGCCAATGGCTGACAATCCCGGTGCCAGCCCTGGTGAGCGAGGCGTTGTTTGACGCCGTGCAGGTGCAGCTTGAAGAGAACCGCCAACGCGCTCGAAGCGGCCAGCGGGGAGTGAAGTACCTGCTGCAGGGCTTGATCGTGTGCGCCTGCTGTGGCTATGCCTACTACGGCAAGGCCATCAGTCCCAGTGCCCGCAAGCACCACACGCGGAATTATGCTTACTATCGTTGTATTGGCAACGATGTCTACCGCTTTGGTGGACATCGCTTGTGTCAGAACAAGCAGCTACGTACCGATAGGCTGGAGCAAGCGGTTTGGGGTGAAGTGTGCCGTCTGTTGGAAGATCCCCGCCGCGTGGTGGGCGAGTACCAGCGACGGCTGGACGCGGTGCAGGCGCCACCCGGACAAGCTGATGCCGCCGTGCTGGAGCGTCAGATGGCCAAGGTGCAGCAAGGCATCGCACGCCTGATCGATGGGTACGCCGAGGGTTACCTCGACAAGACCGAAGCCGAGCCCCGCATTCGCCGCTTCAAGGAGCGACTGCACACGCTCGAAGTACAGGCCGAACAGGCGCGGACCCAGGCTCGCCTGGAGGCCGACTTGCAGCTCGTTATCGGTCGGCTGGAGGAGTTCAGCGCCCAGGTCAGCGACGGGTTGGAGCAACTTGACTGGCATGGTCGACGGGACCTCATCCGCACGTTGGTCAAGCGTGTGGAGATCGAACCCGAGCGCGTCCGGGTCGTCTTCCGCGTCGATGAAGACCCGCCCCCGCCAGGGCCGGGCTCAGTTTTGCAACGTTGTTGCCGGAGTGATGACACCCCCTTGCGGGGTGCCACGGTTGGTGTCGCGCGCCACTGTCGTGCGGATCTCTCCGCCGTCGTCGGCACGTTCAACCACCGGTGCATCAAGCCACTGGCGGATCACGGCCAGTACCGTCCCGTCGGCAACCCGCCGTGCAACGCAGCGCAGCAGGTCCCCGTGCGGGATCGTGTTGAAGTAGTCCGAGAGATCGGCGTCCACCACCTCGCGCGCACCACGCTCGGCAATGCCGAAGTGGATGCGGCGTAGTGCCATCTTGGCGTCCATGCCTTCGCGGAAGCCGTACTGCCAGGGGAACAGGTCTTCATCGAAGACCGGTCCGAGAACCAGCAGCACCGCCATTTGCGCGACACGGTCGCGGATGGTCGGAATGCCCAGCGGGCGCTTCCCGCCGTTTGCCTTGGGAATCCATACACGCCGCAGGGGCGCGCACCGGTACTGCTTGGTACGCAGCTCCTGCCGTAGTCTTTGCAGCCAGGCCTCCAGCCCCTGTTCCTCGATGCGCTCGAAGGTCTGGCCATCTACTCCCGGCGCGCCGCGGTTGGCGCGGCAGCGTCGATACACTTCGGACAGGACGTCTTCGCGGCACACCTTGTCCCACAAGCTGTAGAACCGGTAGGCTGCTTCGCTCTTGGCTTTCACCTGCAACGCACTCTGCAGGGTTCGAACCGAATCAGGCAGGGTTAGTAGGCTCGCGCCAATCCCTGGGCTCTTCCCACTTTGTACGTTCGCCTCGGAACAGGGGGCCTTCGCTCCACCAGCGTTACCCGGCTTCATCACTACTACGCCCCCATCCGCCATCCGCAGCGGCCGACTCCACCCCTCACGAGGTCGTCGTTGATCAACTGCCGGTCAATCACCACCACGGACTTCCCTTGTTGCACGATCGATCTGTACCCATGCGTGCTGCCACCACTACCCCGGTGGACGCGGCGCCTGCTCTTCACGCTCGCTTCGGCGCCGCCGACGGCCTTCCCCGTTTGTATGGCGGGTCGGCATCCACGATGACTTTTCGAGGCCTGCTCAGTGTTCACTCACGTTGCGGCCCGCATGGCCTGCTGGCCTCCTACGAGGCCTTTTCAAGCAGTGCTTCAGCCCATTCGTTACCTCCTGGACCGCTCCTTGTGCTTCCGGCCGGAGCGCGAGTTGGCCGGGTCGGGCTTTCACCGACGGATCAACCGTGCCTTTGCAAGGCACACATACGAACCATCTGGAAAGATCGTTGCGCCCGGTACCGCTAGGTCGCCGGAATTGGTTGTTCTGCTGGACCGAGGTCGGGGCTCAACACGCCGGCATCGTGCAAAGCCTCATCGTGACGTGCCGGCTGCACGGCATCGACCCGTACACCGACCTCGTGGACGTGCTGCAGCGCGTGGGCCAGCATCCGGCCGCACGCGTGGCCGAGCTCACGCCACGGCTGTGGAAGCAGCACTTCGCAGCCAACCCGCTGCGCTCGACCTTGCACGGCCTGACCGTTTAGGCAAGAACGCCGCCGGGCGAGCGCTTACAGCGAAGAGGCCCGCCCCTGTCGCCAAGAAAGCGGCCGCGAAGAAGGTACCGCAACCGGTGGCTGCGGCCACTTTCCGCACGAAGATCGATCTGGCGAGCCTCGCGGTCGGCGCCAAGACGGTCAAGCAGCTCGCCCGCGCGGTGGGCAAGCTGGCGCAGACGCTCTCCAGGATGGACGAGAGCGGTGCCGTGCGGCTGGAGCAGCCCGTGAGGGCCAAGGGCGCGCACCTGGCCACGACTGACGCCAAGGCCGCCAAGCGCTTCGGCATGGAAGAAGGCCGTGCCCCGCGCGGTGCCAAGACCGCTGCACCGGCGGCCAAGAAGCGAGCTGGTGCCACGCAAGCGGCTACGACGCCTGCGCCCGCGAAGAAGGCGGCTGGCAAGAAGGCCGCTGCGAAGAAGACGCGCGCCCAGGCCACCCCTGCGGATGAGGCTCCCGCAGCTGAAGCCGTCGACGTCACCGTGACGGCCAAGCGTGCAGCCCGAAAGGCCTCAGCCAAGAAAGCGCCGGCCAGGAAGGCTGCGGCGAGGAAGACACGCGCCCAGGCTGCGGCGGCTGATGCTGTGCCGAAGGCCGAGGCGGCCGATACCGCGGCGCCGGCCGCGAAGAAGGCAGCTGCCAGGAAAGCGCCCGCCAAGAAGGCTGCAGGCAAGAAGGCACCGCGCAGGACGAGTGCCGCCAGCGGCTCGAACGAGCCCGTGCGTGCTGCGAACGAAGTGTCCGCCGTGGCTCCCGAAGCGCCGCCGGCCACCGACACGCCGGTCGCCGAGGCCACCGTGTCCTGATACTGCAACGGCGAGGGAAGCACCCTACCCCCGGCCTTGCCGGCTTTGCGGTATCCGGCGCAGGGCCTTCCATGCACTGGCCGTCCAAGCCACCAACGAAGGAGGAGCATCTCGGCATGGCCATGGAGGAAAGCAGCATGAGACAGCTGCGCGTGACCATTCCAGACGGCGTCGAATTCGCGGACCTGTGCCTGTCGCGCGACGCGGAAGATGGATTGCTGCGCTTCAGGATGGCGCCCATCGAGGCCATCTGCGAGGCCAGTGAGCTGGACCTCGACGCACTCGTGCAAGGCCCACGGCCGCTGGTGGGGCTGCTGATCGCCGCCTGGTACGAGACCCACCTCGCGCGAGGCGGCGCACCGGATCCGGTCCAGGAGGACCTCCTGGAAGAAGCACGGCTTCAGATGGAGCACGGCGGCGGCTTCACGTACCCGCCGGGACATGCCTGAACTCGAAGCAGGAACCATCGGCCGCAGACCACGCACGCCCTCGAGCGGGTGTGGCGGTGCTGAAACAACGGCTCAAGCCCGGCCCGCATGAATGGCAAAGTTCAGGGCCATGTCTTCGATGCCCGATCAGCAGCCCTCACGGCTGCTCCAGACCTTCTACGACCGACTGTCCCGCCGCTATGGTGCGCCGGGGGTGTGCTTGCGCGACTTTCCCGGCCGCTGGCTGGTGTTCCGCACCGCGGACCTGGCAGCCGGCCTGGAACGCGCGGTCATTGATGTCGAGCTCCCAGAGCACGACATGGCCGAAGAGCTCGCGGAAATGGAGTCCAGGGCGCAATTCGCTGTCGGCGAAGGCGACGACGCGACCCTGGTGCTGATGTACCTGGCCAGACGGCTGCGGCCGGGTCACGACCCACATGCCGCGCCTGCAACGACGTTTCTCTCCATCACGGTGTGGAGCCTGGCGCACGCCACGGCGCTGACCGGCCGCATCGAGCTCGACGAAGCGGGCACGCCGATTCGGATCGGGGCGCCCGATGCCCTGCCCCGTTCGGGAAACCAGCGCGCCTGCTGACATGCCCGGCTCCAGCGGGCGCTTGAGTGCCATCGCTTCCGACGACCGTCCAGCTTGTGCCAAGCGTTCGTGCAACGGCGACGCCGACTTCAACGGTGCTCAGCGCCGAGCCGGGCAGTGACGGTGTGCCGAGGGCCAGCAGAACGCGACGAGGATGCCGGTGCCGCAAAATGCCCTGCGCGTCGTGCTGGAGGTGCGTTCGCATCGGCCAGCACGTCCTTGGAGAAACCATGCGACCGCGATGTCAGAATCACACGGTCATCCCATTCTGTGCAAACAACCCATGAACCGTATAGGCGCCAGCACCATGGAAAAAGCCCCGCGTCGCGGGGCTTTCACATTGGAGCCTTGATGCTGCCGGTGTATCCCTGGCATCTCAAGCTCCTGCCGGCTTGGACCGGCTTTGCGGCGCGCCGCAGGTTCAGGACAGGTGTTTGCTGACCAGCCCCGTCATCTCGAACATCGTCACCTCGTCCTTGCCCATGACGGCCTTGAGCGCGCCGTCGCACAGGATGTTGCGCTTGTTCGCCGGGTTCTGCAGGTTGTGCTGCTTGATGTAGTCCCACAGGCGCTTGGTGGCTTCGGTGCGGGGCAGCGGCTCGGCGCCGATGATGGCGGCCAGTTCAGGGCTGGGCTTCAAGGCCTTCATGAAAGCACTGCTTTTCTGGGGTTTGGTCTCGGCCAAGTGGAATCCTCATAAACAACGGGGTGGGCAGCATAACGCCATCAAGGAATCCGGACCTACCGCCAAGGTCACGGCAGTTCAGCGTCGCGGCTCGTGGCGCGGCATTGCCCGCATGGCGCAAGCAGCCTGGATACCCGCCGTTGAGCTTTCATCTAAACTGGGACTGAACGGCTCCCGTCCATCGGGTCAAAGGGCGTCGGTGTACGCATGCAGCCATGCGGCAGTCCCTACGCTGGCGCTCGACGTCCTCTTCACGAGCCATCCGCCTGCGGCCAACACGCGACCTCAGCCATGGCGCGGAACCCGATCGACAGCGAGCCTGTCCGACGTGCTCAGGGTTGCGACAGCGGTCGCAACCGCTGGCTTGACGAATACTTGGTGGAGCATCACTTGGCAAAGCCCAATTGGCAACCGAAGCAGCGTGACGGCAACCGCGGTCGTGGCCGTGACTACCCTGACTCGCCCCGGGATAACGTCATTTTTCACCCGTCGTCGAACAGACGGCCCGATCGGCCGCGGCAAGACAACGCCAAGCCCGCGGTCGCCAAGCAAGGTGTGAAGGGCGCCTTGCGGGCTGCGAACCTGCGACTGCTGCTGGAAAACGCGCCCGTGCCGGAAGCCATGGCGCTGGTGGCCGAGGTGCCCCTGGAGCGCCTTGAAGCCATGTCCCAGGGCGCACTCTGCCCTGACGAGACAGCCTTCCATATCGAGCGCACCCTGAAGCTGCCCGGCAAATGGCTCGATGGCCTCAACAAGGAGGTGCCTGCGCGCACGCTGCATCTGTTGAAGAACCCGGATCAAGCACAGCTGCTGGATGACGAGGAGCTCGACGAGGATTCCACGACTGTCATGCCGGTGGTGAGCACTGCCTCCGGGCAGCCCACGTCGGAAGGCTCTGTCGTTTCTCAAGCAGCGCCCGCCCCGGCGAAGACTGCTGCTCATGCGCTACAGGTCCAGGAGGCCGCTGGTGACGCCACAGCCGCCGTGAATTTCGCTCTCAGGGCAGCGAGCAACGAAGGAAGTGAAGAAGCGCCGACAGGAGGACCGGCTGTTGAGGCCGACAAGGCGCTTGCTGCGCCTGAAAGCGCGCAAGCCGCTGGCAAGCGTGCCGCTGCAGCGCCAAGGCGAACGGCTGCCGCTGCCGAAGTGCAGTTGCATTTGTCCGAATTGGCCTCCCCCTTGCAACCTGGTGCGAAAGACCTCCTCCCCATGGCAACTCCCGAAGTGCGCAAGCAGAACCTGGCCGTGTTGCTGCAGGGCAAGGGCGCCAAGAGCGCGCTGGCCCGCCTGCTGCACGCCAAGCCGCCGTACGTGTCAGCCATGCTCAGCGGGCGCAAGGCCCTGGACCAGGAGCTGTGCCGTGAAATGGCCCGGGTGCTGGGCTTGCCCGCCAACTGGTTCGAGGCTCCTCGCACGGCCGCTGACATTCCGGCGTCCACGCTTGAGCGTCTTGCGCCCTTGCGGGGGGCAGCCACCGACGCCAACACCGCACCGAGCAGCGACACGGCTGAAGTCCCCTTGGCCGTAACCGATTCGAGCGGGCCGAGTGCCGGGCAGACGGACGCCGCTGAAGATGATGGCGCCTCCCACGCTGCCCCCATTAAGCAGACACGACGGCGCGCCCAAGGCGCCCAACAGCCCATCGAACCCACTGATCTCGTCGAGGCATCCACCAGCGCGGGTACCACCGCTGCGCCCCAGGCCGAGCTGTTGGTGCCGGTTGCGCCTGAAGCTCAGCCCGCGGCGCAAGCGCCTGCGCCCGCCTTGCGTACCGAGGTCATTGCGCCTGCTGCACTGGCGCCAGTTGCGGCACCGGCTGAGGCCCCGGCACCTGTGGATACTTATCAGGCCACGCTGCGAGCTGCTGACTTCACGCCGGTGTATTCACAGCCCTTGGTCATCGAAGGCGGCCTGGCGCCCATCACGGAAGCGCTCATCAAGATCCTGGTGCTCAAGGCCAGGCAAGGCGCGCTGTCGGAAGACAAGGCCTTCGAGCTGCTGGGAGAGCTGCGCTTGCTCTGAGCCACCGGCGTTGCGCCAACAACCCAGTGCCGGCGGACCGCAGGCTTGGCCGGGATACGGCGATGGTTGAAGCGTCGGCATCCTGGCTGTCAGCCGGATTCGAGCAAGCCGCTGAAACCGCCGTGGCGGGTGCTCGACATGCATGGCGTGCCACAGCTGCGCTGATTCCGGCGCGCCGTCCGTTTCGAACCATCGACCCACGTAGACGCAGGCCACGCTGGGCGTTTGCAACGACCGAGGTTCAGTGTGACCGGGCAGCCCACTGCATCACGCGACGGCGTGCCGCAAGGAGGCGCTGGACGCGCATTGAACGAAGAGCCGGGCGTTGCGGCCATCACGGCCGGGAACTGGACCGGCTCGGCGTTGCTTTTCCGCGCAGGAGCAGCCTGCCATGTGAAGCCGGTGCACTGCAGTTGCCGCGCACCTTCGTGCTGGGCCAGGCGCTCATCCGCCGCCGAGGCACTGGACGCCGAATGGACCTCCGTCTGCAAGACTTGGGCCAACTCATACAATACTTGTCCCTCAACGACTCATGGCGCCTGTAGCGGCGCCCTCCATGGAAGTCTTCATACTCATCGCCCTCATCGTGCTCAACGGCCTGTTTGCCATGTCCGAGATCGCTCTCGTGACCGCCCGCAAGGCCAGGCTGCAGAAGCTCATCGATGAGGGCGACAGCGCCGCCGCCGCGGCCGTCAAGCTCGGCGAAGACCCGACCCGGTTTCTCTCGACGATCCAGATTGGCATCACGTCCATCGGCGTGCTCAACGGCATCGTGGGCGAGGCTTCCCTGGCGCAGCCGCTGGCCGCCTGGCTCAGCGATCTGGGTGCTCCCGAGCCCTACGCAGGCTACGGTGCCACGGGCTTGGTGGTGGTGCTCATCACCTACTTCTCCATCGTCGTGGGCGAGCTCGTTCCCAAGCGCCTGGGCCAGTCGCATCCCGAGACGCTGGCGCGGCTGGTGGCGCGGCCCATCGACTTCCTGGCGCTGGCCACCAAGCCCTTCGTGAAGCTGCTCACCGTCTCGACCCAGGGTTTCCTGAAGCTGCTGGGCGTGAAGGACGGCAACAACCATGCGGTCACTGAAGAGGAGATCCATGCGGTGCTCGCCGAGGGCACGAGCGCGGGCGTCATCGAGTCGCACGAGCACACCATGGTGCGCAACGTGTTCCGGCTTGACGACCGGCAGATCGGCTCGCTGATGGTGCCGCGCGCCGACGTCGTGGCCCTGGACGTTGATGACCCTTTCGAGGTGCACCTTGCGCTCATCGAGCAGTCGGACCACGCACGCTTTCCCGTCGTCAAGGGCGGGTTCGACCAGCTGCTGGGCGTGATCAATGCCCGGCAGTGGCTGTCGCGCGCGCTGCAAGGCGGCTCACGCAGCCTGTCGGAGCAGCCGCTGAAGGCGCCGCTGTACGTGCCCGAGACCGTCACCGGGATGGAGCTGCTCGACAACTTCCGCGACTCGGACGTGCAGATGGCCTTCGTCATCGACGAGTACGGCCAGATCCAGGGCATCGTCACGCTGCAGGACCTCATCGAGGCCATCACGGGCGAGTTCCAGCCGCGCGACCCGGCCACCTCCTGGGCCATGCAGCGCGAGGACGGCTCGTGGCTGCTCGACGGGCACATCCCCGTGCCCGAGCTCAAGGACCGGCTGGGACTCGACGCGGTACCCGAGGAGGAGCGCGGCCGCTACCACACCCTGAGCGGCATGCTCATGCTGATGACGGGCCGCTTGCCCAGCCTGGGCGACTCCGTGGAGTGGGAGGGCTGGCACTTCGAGATCGTGGACATGGATGACAAGGTCATCGACAAGGTGCTCGCCTGCCGGCTGCCGCAGGCGACTGCCGAAGCTGCGCCCGACGAGGCGGTAGATCGAAAAGCTGCCTGATGCGCGAGCTTCTCTCGAGGCGGCCTGCGTGCATGTACCGCGCGCTGGGCGGCACAAACGCCCTGGCGTGCCTGTGTGCTGGCCTCATACAGCAGGCGGTGGCCGCGGCACAAGCCGTCCAGTGGCCCAAGGGCATGCCTCTGGGCGAGCGGCTGGAGCTCATGAGGGTGCAGCAAGCCGGTTCAGCCGGCCGCAGCTGTCCCTGAGACTGTTCATGCTTGACGCCAGCATTGCCGTGGACTTCGACAAGGCGGATGAGACGTACCAAGTGCGCATGCGCCCTCAGCAGGGGCTGAACCAGACGGACTTCCCGGTATTCGCCAGCCCGCGATGGACCGACGGGGTCGTGATGCGATCACTGCTGGACCATGTACAGCAGGACTGCAGCCCATCGTCGCCAGCGCCTGGCGTACTGTCCCGGGATACCGGGTCGCGCATCACCCGCGCAATAGGATGAAAGCGTTTTCTTCCGCCGCTGGAGCGGCCACCTGCCGCTGCGACGCTGCTGTGGCGCGGCCTATCGGAGTTGTTAGCCTCCTCAACTTCCTCAGCACGGTGTTGGCCTGATTCTGGCTGCCCAGGGTATGGCGCTGGGCGTTACGGCGAACATTCATCTTGCCTGCCTGCCGTACAACCTGCTCCTGTTCGGGTCCGTTTGGCGGCATCCACACCATCCTGCACGGGGCCTGCTGTCGAGAGCGCCCAAAACAACTTCACCCTTGAAATCTCTTCGCTCGCCACCATCTTGCGCGGCTGTTCCCAACCCGGCACGACATGAGCACACGCGAACCCGATACCAAGACAACGATCTCCAGTGATGGGCTGCGGTACACGGCCAAGAAGCCCGGCTCGGCTTTCGGCTCGGTGACCCTGGGCAGCGCCTCGGCCACGATGTCGTGCTTCAAGTGTGGCCTGCACAGGCCAATCTCCGAACTGGTGACCAGGAAGATCCTCGGGCGCAACCAGAAGGTGTGCGCCGAGAACTGCCGGCAAAAGGCCTGAACCCTTGTGGCGGTAGAACGCAGCACGATCGCTGCGTCACCGCAAGGGCGCGCGACGGATTTCGTCTTCCAGGAACTGGTGGGCCTGGCCAACGAGCTTCACACGAACATTGATGATCCTTACTGACGAAGACACCCACGTCCTGCGCGAGGCTGCGCCCGAGGCCGAGGCACTGGGCCGCTTGGCGCCGGCGCAGCTCAAACTCATCGAGCGCCACGACTGGTTCCGGCTGCTGGCGCCGCGCTCCCTGGGTGGCGCGCAACTGCCCTTGCCGCAGGCCGTGCGGCTGGAAGAGGCCATCGCCGAGGCCGACGGCAGCTGCGGCTGGGTGGTGACGTTGTGCGCCGGCGCGGGCTGGTTCGCCGCTTTCCTGCCGCCCACGCTGGCGCGCGAGGTGGTGGCCACACCCGGGATGTGCCTGGCCGGCAGCGGCGCGGCCACCGGCGTGGCCGAGCGGGAGGGCGACGGCTGGCGCATCGCCGGCCGCTGGGCACACGCCACCGGCGCGCCGCACGCCAGCCATTTCACCTTTGCCGCCGTGCTGCACGAAGGTGGTCAGCCGCTGCGCGATGCGTCTGGGGCGCCAAGCGTGCGGGCCTTCATCGTGCCGGCGGCCGGCGTGCAGGTGCTGCCGACCTGGGCCGCCATCGGGCTGCGCGCCAGCGCCAGCCACGCCTTCGAGATCCGCGATCTGGTGGTGCCCGACATCCATGCCTTCGACATCGCCCCCGCCACGGCGACGCAGCCTGGTGCGCTCTACCGCTTCCCCTTCGACGCGCTGGCCTGCGTGACGCTGGCGGCCAACCTCGGTGGCATGGCGCGCGGCTTCCTGCGCCTGGCCACGCCGCTGGTGCTGGAACGCCCCGTCGGGCCCAGCCGGCAGCCCCTGGGCGCGCGGCTGCAGGTGCGCGCCCAGCTGCAGTCATCCGCGCAGCAACTCGAAGGCGCGCGCGGCCGGTGCCTGGAGCTGCTCGATGCAGCGTGGAACCAGGTCGAGCGCGACGGTGGACGGATCGACGAGAAGCCGCTGCGCGACGCGGCATTGGCCTGGGCGCGCACGGCGCGTGAGGCCGTGGATGGGGTCTACCCCCTGTGCGGCCTGGCCGCCGCCGATCCGCGCACCGACCTCAACCGGGCTTGGCGCGACCTGCACACGGCCACGCAGCACGCGATGCTGCTGTAGGGGACGGGATGCGCGTAGGCAGCCAATTGGCTGCTTCATGGATGCCTACGCATCCAGGCTCGCTCGCCCCAGCCATTGCCCACCCGCGCGCTTGCGCCTCCCTCTCGCGCACCTGCTGCGTCAGCTCGGGCGGCATCCACACCTCCACGCGCATCCAATCGCTCCTGCCAGCGATTGCCGCTTCGTCTGCGCGGACAGTTCGCCCAAGGCGCTGCGCCATACTTGGCCGGCATGAGCCTGCTGCAAAGCATGAAACGGTGGAACAAGCAGGTGCAGCGGGTGCTGGACACGGCCGTCGGGCTCGTGCTGTCGTATGCGCTGCTGCTGCCGCCGCTGGACCTGTGGGGCGTGGCCCTGCTGATGATGGCGCTGTCGTTCCTGATCGAGCTCCTTGTCGTCAGGCACTATGCGCTGGCCGCGGCGTTCATCACGCCGCTGACCATCTTGCTGGCTGAGGCCGCAACGCTGGGCCAGAGCTCCGCCGCTGACCTGATCCGAGCACGTTTTCTGGACACGGTCCTCGGCTGCCTGGTCGGCTTCGCCGGGGGCGCCTGCTTGCACAATCCGAGGTTTCGCACAACGACAGGCCGTTGGATGCTGGCGCTGGCACCTGCCCACCTCAGACCGCACGACGGTCCGCCCGGTCCACCATCCAATCCGTAGGCCATGCCGCTGGGCCATGGGCTGCGCGTGCCTTGCATTCATCGACCAGGCAATGCGCCGTCTCCACGGTTGCCACTGGCAAGTCCAGGACTTCACCTCCGGATTGCCTACTTTTTAAGCATTCCAGAAAAGTTCAAACGGGACAGCGGCTTATGACGCGCTGCGATGGCTTGCGTACAGAGTTATCCCCAGCAAATGGGGATAGCTTGGGATGGAGGCGCGGCATGCGCGGCGCCCTTGCGAGCTTGCAGCCTACGGCCTGCGCGCAGGCCTTGGCCGGATACCGGCCAGCTCGATGCGAAGCGCTTCCCGGTCGAACTCGGGCGCCATCAGGTCGGGCAGCCATTCCACGCGGCCGTAGAAGAGCAGCGCGGCGGCGTAGACCGCCATGCTGACGGTGGCCTCACCGCGCTCCATGCTCATGACCGTGGGCACCGAGACGTTGATCTCGGCCGCCAGCGTGCGGATCGACATCCTGCGCCGCTCACGTGCCAGGCGCAGGTTCGC
Organism: uncultured Azohydromonas sp.; assembly: GCF_937926365.1. Taxonomy (GTDB): domain Bacteria; phylum Pseudomonadota; class Gammaproteobacteria; order Burkholderiales; family Burkholderiaceae_C; genus Azohydromonas. Next base: position 12,406 of record NZ_CALAOH010000250.1, read on the forward strand.
GCCCAGTTCCTGCAGCGCCTTGGCCATCGGGGCGGGCATGTCGTTGGTGATCCTGGGGGCACGGGGCATGCATCATATTTTCAACTATCTCGCGTCGATGTTCAAATAAAATTGAACATCGCTGCCTCCTTGCCTGCTTGTCGGTTGACCGGATCGGCAGCGTCCCGACAGCGCAAGCTCGCCTGGACAAGCGCGCGGGCAGGCTTCCTGGCGGGTGCATGCAGCCCACCCCCGTTGCGCCATGCCCGCTTGCCGAGTCGAGCCCCAAGGCGCTTGGCGGGCTCATCGCATGAACGGCCGCAGGGGACGGCACGACAGTCCCGCGCTGCAGCCTTTTCACCAAGTCGCCCATGGCGACCGGGCATCGCCGGGACAAAGCACCAAGCAAACCCGCTCCGAAGATATGGCGCCAACTCAAATCCAGCGGCAAATTGCAAATGTCTAGAGCAACGGCTGTGAAGCACGTCAATGTAATGCCTGATGGCTCGCCGATTAATGGTACCGCAGCGATGCCGATGCTATTTGCCGAAGCGAGCTCTGATCCGCCTGCGCGGGCATGACGAAGGAATATTTCAGCTTCGATCGAGAAGCCGAATGAGACGTCAAGGGTGTGTTCGATGGGTGCTTACGGCCCGCTGGTTTCGTTCTTTCTTTTCCTTCTCTTTCTTCTCTTTATCGTAATGCCACTTGATGGCGAAGAACATGCCCGTGCCGAACACGAGAATCTTGAACGCAAAGAAGACTATAGGGACCCAATCCATCATTTGAGTATTTCCAGGCTATTACTTGACACCGTCTATCGTGAGGAGCGTTACCTTGAAACGCTGCTTCAGTGGCTTCATTTTCCTGTTAAAGCCATCGTCAATTCAATTTCTATTTTAACATATTCGGAAAGACCACACCCGGCTCAAGATGGTTTTTCCGGGCGCCTGCCATCAGGTGGCAAACATAAGTGCCAAGGTCGATATCCTCGAATGATTGCCGTCTCTTGATTATGGCTGTCGGCATGTACGGTGAGTCCATCAAACGCCCTAAGAGCCTTGCCGCAAGATACGGTTGTCGATAGCTCACGGCCTTAACTGCCATGTCAGCTTTGGGCACATTCCAGCCGGCAAAATGCTGCACGCTTTTGAAGTAACCTCGGTCTACTTCACGACGCTTTCAGCCGCTTGATATGGGAATGGGCTGGCGCCGGCAAGCGGAATTCACGGTGAGCCAGAGCGCGGCTCGCGCTTGCCCTTGACAGGCTACGCATCAGGGCTGGAGCGAGTTTGGTTTCAGCCAGGACGCTTCGCCGGGCTGAGTGCCCTCCAAATGCCACCGGGCTTGACGAGCCCAGTGGAAAGCGCCGTTCCAGCCAGCACCACCAGCCCCGCGACAGCCGTCTGCATGGTGACGTCTTCGCCAAGGAACGCTGCGCCCCACAGGATCCCGAACGCGGGGACGAGAAAGGTGACGGCAAGGGCGCGGGCCGGGCCTACATGGGCAATGAGCCTGAAGTACAGGATGTAGGCGATGCCGGTGCACGCCGCGCCCATCACGAAGACGCTGGCCCATGCCATGAGCGACACCGGCTGCGCCGGCCATGCCAGCAGCGCCAGGGGGCCAGCACGAGGGCCGCGCCCACCTGGCTGCCCGTGGCCACCGCCAGCGGGTTCACGCCGGCGAGTCGGCGCTTGGTGTAGGTCGCCGCGATCCCGTAGGACAGGGTGGCGCTGGCGGTTGCTGCGGTAACGAGCCCGGATGCTGGAGCGGGCGCCATGCGAGCGCACTCCGCAAACGAACATCAAATTCCACAGCGTGCCGGCCAGCGACGAAGGCCTGGGCCGCATCCAGGCGCTGGCCACTGCCGAGCGCGCGCTGCAAAGTGCCATCGCCTCGCCCCTGCAGGACCGCATCGCCGCTGACGTGGCCGCTGCGCTTGGCAGCCCGCAGGCCGCGCAGCCCAAGCCCAAGTTCTGTCCCACCTCGGGCCACCGCAACGCAGGCAGTGTCCGCGTTGGCGTGGACCGTGGCGCGAGGTTCGCAGGCTGAACAGCCGTAACCCCTTCGCTGCAGACGTGTCGGCCCGCTGTCGGTCTTCAGCAAACGTGCGCCGTCGGTAACGCACGGTGAACGGCCCCCCGCAATGGAAGGGGCCAGGCAGGGCGGTGCGAGAACAGCCGTTTCTCGGGATTGCGAAAACGGCTCCTATAACGCTGCTCTCCAGACGAAGGAGTGCCGATCATGCGTCCATGTACAAACGTCCTGCGCGCCTGTTCAAGCATCCGGGCGCGCCGTCGAGCGGCCGGCTTGCCCCTCTTCGTGAGCCTGGCCCTTGTGGTGGGCCTGCTGGCGGTGCCGCCCGACGCCGCGGCGGCGAGAGTGCGGGGCGCAGCCAATCCCTGGCTGGCCGGTGCTCCGGACGGGACCGCGGATTTTCCGGACAGAGCGCCGTACCAGTCCCCCGTGGCCGTGACGTGGATCGACCTGAGCGCCACGCCGACGCTGCGCTTCAACGTCACGGGCGCAGTGGCCAATTGCGGGACCACTAGTCCGTCCACCGTGTGCTGCCCGACCTGCGGTTTCGCCTTTCCGAGCCCGGACGGAGCGATACCGGGCCGCGACGGCGCCGACTGGTTCAGCCATCTCAGCTTCAATGGCCTGTCCAACATCGTGGCGCCCATCAATTCCCTGATTGGCGTCTTCCTGGGGCCCGACGAGCCGGATACCGGCCGCACGCCGGCGGTGCTGGACTTCTCCCGGCTGGGGCTGGATTTTTCCAGATTGCGTCCGCAACTGCAGCAGACATTTTTCATCGGCGATGGGCTTGCGGGGGAAGGCGTGGGAAGCCAGCAGGTCTTCTACGTGCCCGAGGGAGCCACGCGGTTGTTCCTGGGCACCATGGATGGCGCCGAATGGAACAACAACGCCGGTGCCTTTGACGTGCATATCCAGCCAGTGCCCGAGCCCTCGTCGCTGGTGCTGATGGTGGCGGGCATTCTGGGCCTGGGCGCCTGGCGGCGCCGCGGTCGCCGGCAGCCTTGAGTACGCGTTCCACACGGGAGCGGTGATGCAAGGACGTAGCGGTCCCCAAGGTGTGGCTTGCGGGATCGCCTTGTGCCGCCGGCGCGCGATGGGCGAGAGGGCGCGGCCATCCCTCGGGCTGCGCCAAGGCACTGCTACTCGGTCACTTCAACGGCTGAAGGCGGCCTGAAGATCGGCCTGGCCAGACACCCCGCCTTGCAGCAGCAGCATCAACAGGATCCGCGCCTTGGCCGGCTTGAAGTCGTCGGCCATCACCGCGCCCGCTTCGTGGGTCGTCTTGCCGCCGCCCACGAAGCCGTAGCTTGGCAACACCCGCCCGTTGTGAACGCGGGTCGATACCACCACGGGCACGTTCTTCGAGATGGCGTACTTGACGGCCTCGTACATCGGCACGTTCATGTTGCCCATGCCAAGGGCCTGGACGACGATGCCCCTGGCCCCGCGATCGACGGCGCTGCGCAGCGCCGCGCCGTCGGCGCCGCCGTACATGGCCACGATCTCGACGTCCGGCATCTTGTCGGTGCGAATCGGAATGTGCTGCCTGCGCTGCGGCGCACTGGTGAAGATCACGCGCTCCGGGTACACCTCGCCGATGAAGCCGAAGTCGCCGGAATTGAAGGTCTCGACGTTCGTCGTGTGGGTCTTGGTGACGTAGCGCGCGGCGTTGATCTGGTTGTTCATGGCCAGCATGACGCCCTTGTCACGCGCCTGGCCGTCCACCGCGATGCGCACGGCGTTGAGCAGGTTGCGCGGGCCGTCGAAGTCGGGGGACGAGGCGTTGCGCTGGGCTCCGATGAGGACGACGGGCTTGGACGACTTCACGGTCAGGTCCAGCCAGAATGCCGTCTCCTCCAGCGTGTCCATCCCGTGCGAGACGATCACTCCCGACACCTCCGGCCGGTCGAGGGCGGCCTGCACCTCGCGGGACAACTGCACCCAGCGCCCGGGGTCCATGTAGTCCGACGGAACGTTGGACAGGTTGTTGACCTGGATGGTCGCGGGGAAACGCTTCGGCCGATCAGCCGGCGGCACAGGCCGTGAGCGTTCCCGTGACCAGCCTGTTGAGCTGGCGCATGAGCAAGTAGCCGAGCGTATGGTCGAGATCCATCTGTGCCAGCAATCCGGGGCCGTGGATGGCCAGCACGGTCGCGTCGGTGACGCACGCGGCGGTTGCTATGCGCCGGGTGGAGTCGGGCGTCAAGGCTGCCCAGCCGAATACCTGTCCGCAGTGAAGAATGTCGCCTGCACTTGCGATGCGTGTATCGAGGCCGATGGTCAACCGCACGATGCCTTGCACCAGCACGTAGAAATACCGGGCTGGCTCGCCTGTGCGGTAGACAATCTCCCCGGCCTCCCAGTGCTGCTGTGTGCCCAGCGACAACACCACCTCGTGTCTTGACTCGTCGAGCTCCGCGAAGAAGGGGGTCTGCCGCATGATGTCCCTGGCACTGGGTGATCGAGCAAGGCTTTCAATCATGGTCTGCCTCCTGATGCAACGGCCTCGCGGGCGGCACGGAAAAGTCCCCACTGCTTGCGCCGCATCCACAATGCCTTGCGGCCAATGCCCAGCATCTGCGCCAGCTGCGCCTCATTGCACCGATCCTGGTAACGCAGGACCACATCCTTGATGTAATCCTCGATGGACAGCGGCACATCGCCTTCAGGCTCGACTCGGGCTGCAGCAGGCGTGGCAATGGATTCTTCCAGGTCGCCCAGGCTCAGCAGCTCGGTATCCGCGAGGATGACGGCCCGCTCGATGACGTTTTGCAGCTCCCGGACATTGCCAGGCCAGTGGTAGTTGTTGAGGAAACCCAGGAATTCCGGTGCCATGCCCGTGATGGGACTGTTGAACTTGCGCACGAACTCGCGCATGAAATGCACGGCCAGCAGTTCGATGTCACCCGTGCGCTCGCGCAGTGGCGGCACGTGGATCGTGATGACGTTCAGGCGGTAGTACAGGTCAGCGCGGAACGTGCCTTGCTCGGCACAACTCCTCAGGTCGCGGTTGGTGGCCGCGAGGAAGCGCGTGTCGGTGTGGTACGCCTGCGTCGAGCCCACCGGCCGGACCTGGCGCTCCTGGAGCACACGCAGCAGCTTCACCTGCACGCCCAGGGGGAGCTCGGATATCTCGTCAAGGAAAAGCGTGCCTCCGCTGGCTTCGCGGATGAGGCCCTCGCTGGCACTGGAGGCGCCGGTAAACGCGCCCTTGGCATGTCCGAAAAGCTCGGATTCGATCAGGTCCGAAGGTATGGCGCCGCAGTTGACAGGCACAAACGGCTTGTGTGCCCGGTCGCCGCTGAAATGGATGGCCTGTGCAACCAACTCCTTGCCGGTGCCGCTTTCACCCTGGATCAGCACGTTGGCGTCGGTATGGGCCACGCGCTGTATCAGCGCCTGCAGCCGTTGCACGCCCGGGCTCCGGCCTATGAGCGTGTTGGTGCCATAGGCCTTGCGCAAGCTGCGGCGCAGTACGCGGTTCTCGCGCCGCAGGCGGCGCTCCTCCAGCACACGCTCAATGGAGAACAGGAAGTCGTCGTTGTCGAAAGGCTTGATGATGTAGTCGTTGGCACCGCGGCGCAGCGCCTCGATCGCGCTCTCGATCGAGGAGTAGCTGGTCATCAGGATGACGGCGGCATCCGGGAGATGCTGCCGTGCGGCCGCAACCACCTGCAAGCCGCTGCCATCGGGCATGCGCAGGTCGGTGATGACCAGGTCAAAATCTTCCTCGCGCAACCGTGCCACGCCTGCGCGGGCGGAGTCGCACACGACGCAGTCGTGTCCCACCCGCCCAAGCAGCAGGGAGACGACCTCGCCCACACCCACATCGTCATCGATGACGAGAACGCGCACCGACTGAGCGGACGCCGGCACGGGTATGGCCTCGCGTGCGTTCATCGACGTGCCCGAGGAAGTTGCACGTGAAAACTCGCGCCGCCGCCGCTGCGGTTCTCGAACCAGAGCCGGCCCTCGTGCTCGCTGACGATCTGTGCCGATATCGCCAGCCCCAGGCCGGTGCCGCCGCAGTGCTTGCGGGTCGTGAAGAATGCTTCGAAGAGGTGATGCGCGATGTCGTGCGGTATGCCCGGCCCGCCATCGGCCACGCAGACGTCGACCTCGTCTTCGCTCGTGCAGGTGGTGCTGATGTCGATCTGGCCGGCACCGTCCATGGCCTGCGAGGCATTGAGCAGCAGGTTGGAGAACACCTCGCGCAACTGCCCGATGTTGCCGCGGACCAGTGCCTGCGGGTGGTGGCGCACCGTCAGCCGGATGCGCTCGAAAACGCCGTTGGCGCGTGCGGAGATCAGCGCCTCGTCTATCGCCCTCGAAACGGCAAACGTCGAGCGCGGCTCGTCGCCGGGACGGGACGAATCCAGCAGCCGCCTGGCGATCTCCATGATGCGGCCCACGTTACCGTGGATGCTGTCGAGGCTCTTGCGCAGGAGCTTGGGGTCGGGCGTCGGCTCGCTTCGAAGCAGTTGTACCACGGAGCGCACCGTGGTGAGCGGACTGCTGATCTCGTGGCACACGCCCGCGATCATGAAACCCAGCGCGGCCAGGCGTGCGGTCTGCAACTGGCTTGCCTGCATCTCGGCTGGTTCGGTGCGGCCGACAACGAACAGGCAATATCCCCAGGGTGCCGGACGCAGGATCAGCGTCTCGTGAACCTTCTTTTGCTCCTGGTGGTCATGGCGGATGTACTCCACTTGCTGCGGTCCTGGCCATGGCGCGTGGCCGGACAAGGCCCTCCGGTATTCCAGCCAACGCTCGCGCAGACCGTCCCTCGGGTCGGAGGGACGCATCGGTGGCGAGGAGAGTTCCTCACTGGTTCGCAAAACGTTGCCTTGGTGATCCAGTGCCACCACCGGCCATGGCACGGTGCTCAGCAGTATCTCCAGGGAGTCGGCACGCCCGGCTTGTGCCTGCACTTCGTTGTCCTCGATTGCCTTGCCCGGGAGCAGGCTAGTAACGCACACCGCCAGCGTCAAGCCCGTTGCGTTGTGGAAAACCCCGATTACCAATGCCAGGCAAGTCGGGCTGGACGTCTCGTGGCCAAGCGGCCTGTAACGTTGAGTTGGCATCGCAACCACGGCCATCATCTCCTGGATCAGGGGCAGGGGCTGCCACCCGGAAGCCGGCCCTGGCATTGCCTGAACACGCGTGCAGTGCAATGCTGGCAGACGCGTGCATCGAGCCGGTCGTAGAGCGTTTCCATCACGTCCTGTCCGACGACGAAGAGGTTCTCCGCGCCGATGTCGGCCATGAAGCCGGTGCGCACGAGGGTGTCTTGCACCGTGCCCTGCAGGCGATGGAAGTAGAGTGCCCCGCCGATGGCCCGGCGGCGCCTGGCCTCCTGTGCGAGCAGTTCGGCCCCGGACAGGTCGATGAAGCTGATGCCCGGCGCGAGTATGAGCAGGTGCTTGGGGGCCGGCATCTGGTTCGGCTGCTGCAGCCGGCGCTGCACATGGTCCACCGCGCCGAAGTACAGCGGGCCGTCGATGAAGACGATGCGCAGCTGAGGGCAGCCCTTTTCCTGCCGGCGTTCCACGAAGTGGTACGTCGCCGTCCCCGGCGCCGGCAGGGCATCGCGGATGTGCGGACGCGCCGTCCTCTCGATGAACAGCACCAGGGAAAGGATGATGCCGACGTAGATCGCGAACTCCAGCTGCAGCAGCAACGTGGAAGCGAAGGTGGCCAACAGGACCGCGGTTTCCCCGCGGCTGGTGCGCACGATCATGCGGATGTGATGCAGGTCCACCAGGGACCATGCCACCATGAACAGGACTGCCGCCATGGAAGCCAGCGGCAGCAGCCGGATGGCAGGGGCGAGCACCAGCAGCACGCCCACCAGGCACACGGAGGAGAACACCGCTGCGAGCGGCGTGCGCGCGCCCGCGCTGTAGTTGAGCCCGCTGCGGGTGAACGAGCCACTGGAGACATAGGAAGAAAAGAAGCTGCCCAGCAGGTTTGCAAGGCCTTGCCCGAAGAGCTCCTGATTGCCGTTGATGCGCTGGCCGGACTTCAGCGCCACGGCCCGGGCGATGGACAGGGCCTCCGTGAGCGACAACATGGTGATGGCCAATGCCACGGGGGCAAGTTGCTGCAGCGTGGCAACGGACAGGTCCGGGCGTGACAGAGGCGGCAGCACGGCAGGCAAGGCCGCGACGGTCGGTATCGCCGCCTGGTGACCTGTCAGCTCTTCCAGCACCGCGGCGGTGGCGGCACCGGCGGCCATGGCCACGATCATGTAGGGCTGGCGTGGCGCGAATCTCTTGCACAGGATGCCGGCGGCCAGTGTGGCCAGGCCCACGGCGGTCACATAGGGGCTGGCCTGCGACAGTTGATCGAGCGTGGCCTGCAGCGTCGCGGCCAGGGACCCCGTGGAGGGATAGGCCAGACCCAGGAAATGCTTTAGCTGGCTGGCGGCGATGAGCACGGCCGCGCCGGCCGTGAATCCGACCACCACGCTGTGCGAGACGAAGTTCAGCAAGCTGCCCAGGCGCGCCAGGCCGAGCACGAGCGTCAGCGCGCCCACCATGAACGTCAGCGTCAGCGCCAGCTCGATGTAGCGGGAGCTGCCGGCTTCGGACAGGGCGCCAACGGTTGTGAAGACAACCAAAGACAATGCGGCAGTCGGCCCGGACACCAAGTGCAGCGACGAGCCGAACAGCGCCGCCACGATCACCGGGACGACGGCAGTGTAGATGCCGTACTGGGGAGGCAGCCCCGCGATGCTGGCGTAAGCCACCGCTTGGGGTATGAGGATGATGGCGCCGCTGAGCCCGGCCATCGCGTCGGCCCGCAGGCTGCGCCGGTTCACCAGCGGCCACCAGCGCAGCATGGGCAGCAGCCGTGTCAACCGGGCATCCTGCGTGCGCAAGGTGGTGGCGTTGGCGGGCATCCGTGGGGCCTCAGTGTGTTTGGGGCATGTCGGCCAGCAACGCTGGCTGGCACGGTCAGTAGTGCTGCTGGCGGCCGGTTGCAAGCCCGATGCCAAGCCGCCATGGCTGGGAGGCGGTCCCTGCCGACGCAGTGGCCAAGCAGGCGTGAATCCGCCGTCAACGGCCGCCATGTTTCCAAATCGCCAATCTTGATGTTTCTCAAGGAAACGCCGGCCGGGCGGCGGGCTCCGGGAAGTCCCGCAGTCCCAGCCTCTCAGCCCGCACGCCGTCGAGGCAACGCCCCTGTTTGGCCTCGGCCTCGGCCACTGGCATGGACCGTGCAATGAAGTCGGCGTGCTGGCCGCAAACGCGGCCTGCCTTCAGACCCATACCTTCGGAGACCACAGCATGTCGCGCAACGAAGCCGAATGGAGCAAGCGTCCCCAGTTCCCGCAAACGCACTACGTGAACAGCGCCATCTATACGGACGACGGCCTGTTCAAGGAGGAACAGTCGAAGATCTTCAACAAGTGCTGGATCATCGCCTGCCACGAGTCCGAGCTGCCCAGCCCCTACGACTACCGCACCTTCCAGCATCCAGGCGGAGCGCCGCTGATCGTGGTGCGCGGCGAGGACATGAAGATCCGTACCTTCCTCAACATTTGCCCGCATCGTGGCAACACGCTGCTGTACGAGCCCGTGGGCAATGCCAAGCGCATCACCTGCATCTTCCACGCCTGGTCGTTCGACACGGCGGGCCGTTGCATTGACATCTCGCGTGGCAAGCAGGGCTACCAGGACCGATTCGGCTGCGATCAGGCGGGGCTGCGGGAGATCCGGACGGAACAGGGGTTCGGAGGATTCGTGTGGGTCAACATGGACGACGGGGCCTGCACGCTGCGCGAGTACATCGGCGACGCGATGCAGCTGCTCGACGAGCATCTCGAAGCCCCGCTGGAGGTCTTCCACTACCACAAGGCCGTGGTGCCGACGAACTACAAGCTCTGGCACGACACGAACAGCGAGTTCTATCACGACTACATGCACTACTTCAATCGAGCCACCGGCATGATGCAACCGGGGTACTTCGACCGGAAGTACACCGGGTATCCGAACGGCCACGCCTCTGTGGGCTCCATGACGATCAAGTACGACGCCTACGACGGCAGCAAGGAGCGTGGCGTGGGCTGGCCCGGCCTGGCGCCTGGTGGTTGGGTTCTCATCGACATTTTCCCCGGCATGACCTACAACCTGCGCACATCCGTGCTGCGCATGGACACCGCCGTGCCGCTGGGACCCGACAAGCTCGTGATCGAGTTTCGCGGGCTGGGCCTGAAGTCCGACACGCCGGAGCAGAGAGCCGAGCGCATACGCGACCACAACGTGATCTGGGGGCCGTTCGGCCGCAACCTGCACGAGGACCTGCTGGGCGTCTACGGGCAGGGGCGCGCCATGCGCGAGCGCTCTGGAAGCCACTGGGTCATTCACGGCCGCGAGGAGCACTCGACGATCCACGACGAGGTCGGCATGCGGCATTTCTATGCCGAATGGAGCCGTCGAATGGGACGCCTGGCCAGCGATCCGTTCGCGGAGTCCGGCAGCGCGCAACGCGCTGCCTGAATCCGCTGCCCGCATCTTCACGCCCCATCAAGGGAGGACCGCCGTGGACCATCGCCATGCCGTTTCGGAACTGATTGCCCGCTCCATGCTGATGCTCGATGCCAAGGACTTCGAGGGTTACCTGTCGCTGTGCGACGAGCAGTATCGCTACCGCATCAGCGCCCACAGCCCCGAGATCAGGAAGGACATGATCTGGCTGGAGCACGACAAGCTGGGTATGCGGCAACTGTTCGCCAACCTTCCACGCCACAACAGCGACCAGTCGCCGCTGTCGCGGCACGTCACGGTCTACACCGTGGAGGCCCGGGACGAGGAGCAGCAGGCCAAGGTGGTCAGCGCGCTGCAGGTGTTCCGCACCTCGAACGACGGCGGCGTCACCGAGCTCTTCGCCGTGGGCAAGGTGCACGACACCGTCAAGCTCGGACCGGACGGGCCGCGGCTGCTGGCGCGCGATGTGCGCCTGGACACCCGCATGCTGGGTTACGGCCATCACATTCCGTTTTGACGGCGGGCGGCACCATGAAAGTCCAGGTCAATGCGCGCAACGGCGCGTACCAGTTCAAGGCCGATCCGGGGGACAAGGTCCTGCTGGCCGGGCTGCGCCAGCTCATCGGGCTGCCCTACGAGTGCGCCACCGGCACGTGTGGCACGTGCAAGGCTCGGCTGCTGGAGGGCGAGATCGCGGACCCCTGGCCTGAGGCACCAGGCACGAAGGGCTTCAAGCGGCGCGACGAGTTCCTGATGTGCCAGTGCGAGCCGCGCAGCGACCTGTGCGTGGAGGTCGCGGGCTTCGTGGCACCGCTGGATCCGGGCAGCTTCATGCCCGCATTCACTTCAGGCGAGGTGGTGCAATCGAGGCTGCTCACGCGCGACGTGCTGCAGCTGACGGTGCGCACCGAGCAGCCGCTGGCATTCGATGCCGGGCAGTTCGCGCTGGTGCGCATGCCCGAGGTGCAAGGCTTCAGGGCCTGGTCGATGTCGAGCTGGGAGAAATGCAGTTGCGTGGCCAACTTCATTCTCAAGCGCAAGCCCGGAGGCACGGCTTCGGAGCGGCTGTTCGGCGCCCCGTGCAGCGGCATGCCGCTGGAGCTGTTCGCTCCGCTTGGCAAGGCGACCTACCATCCCGGTGTCGAGCGCAACATCCTGTGCGTGGCCGGCGGCAGCGGCATCGCCGGCATGCTGGCCATCCTCCAGAGCGCGGCGCATGCGCGCCATTTCGACCGCTACGACGGCCACGTCTTCTTCGGGGTGCGGACGGCCGCCGACGTGTTCGCGCTCGACAGGCTCTCGGCGCTGGTGGACCGCTGCGGCCAGCGCCTGCGTGTCACGGTGGCGCTGTCGGACGACGTGGTGCCGACCGGACTGGCCGCGGACTACCCCAGCCTGGAGTTCCAGCAGGGCGTGGTGCATGCGGTGGCCGAGAAGGTCCTGGACGGGCGGTGCGAGAACCTGCGCGCGTACCTCGCCGGGCCGCCCGCGGCGGTGGACGCCGCGGTGCGGATGCTGCTGCGCGCCCGTGTCTCGACCGACAACATCCGCTACGACAAGTTCGCCTAAGGAGCCGCGGCATGAGCAGGATTCGACTGTGCAAGGCGGGCGATGTGCCGCCGCAGGGCATGAAGTGCTATGACGGGAGCGATGGCCAGAAGGTGCTGGTATTGCGCTCGGTCGATGGCTTCAGGGCATTCCAGGGGCTGTGCCCGCACCAGGACGTCTGCCTGGACGAGGGCTTCTTCGACGGCAGGACGCTCACCTGTCACCAGCACCTGTGGCAGTGGGATGCCAGCACCGGCGAGGCCATGGGGCTGGCGGAAGCGCCCCTGGAGCGTTATGCGCTGGAGCAGGTGGACGATGAACTGTTCCTGGTGCGCGGCAGCGCGCTGCGGGCCTCGCAGCTGTTCAAGGACGTGGCCGAGCCGACGCTGCATGCGCTCGAGGCGCTGGCCCGGCGCGAATGCCACGCCAGCCCCGACGTGATCTACGACGTGGGCGACCCGGCCACGGACATCTACGTGCTCGAATCCGGGCGGGTGGAGTTCGTGGTCGGGCGCGAGGACCGCACGCGCCGGGCCGGGTTCATGCTGCGCAAGGGCGAGGCGTTCGGCTGGGCGGCGCTGCTGGACGACCATCCCGTGCGCATTGCCCGCGCGACATGCATGGAGCCCTCGCAGGTGCTGCGCCTGGACGGGCGGCACACGCTGGAGCTGCTCAGGAGCGACCCGGTGTCGGGCTTCGAGGTCATGCGGCAGCTCTCGCACCTCATCGCCTACCAGCTCACTTCCGCGGCTGGACGCTAACGGGTGGGGCGTCGGCCCAAGGGTCCCAGACGACGCCATGTGCACGTCACTGGTCCGCTGGCCGGTGACTCACGCCAACACGACAACAGGAGACAGTAATGAACCCCGTCGGAATTGGCTGCGCGCGCGCGGCTCCCGCAGCACGCCTTGGTGTCGCATGCGCGTTGGCGCTTGGAGCGCTATCGGCCGCGGTGGCCGGTGATCTGCAGTACGGCAAGCCCGGTGAGCCCGTGAACCTCGTGGTGGGCTACCAGCCCTACTACACCCAGTCGTGGTCGGGCGTGGTGATGCGCGGCAAGAAGCTCTACGAGAAATACCTTCCCAAGGGCTCCAAGGTGGAGTTCGCGGTGGGCCTGCAGGGCGCCGTGGTGGTCAACGCGATGCTCGCCGGCAAGCAGCACATCGGCTACGTCGGCGACATGCCGGCCATCGTCTCCACGACCAAGCACAACGTGGCCGACATCCGCATCGTCGCGACGCTGGGCTTGGGCAGCGACCAGTGCAACGTGTTCCTCGCGCGCCCGGATGCGCCCGGGTTCGCCGACGCGAAGCAGGCGCTGAGCTGGCTGGGCGGAAAGCGGGTGGCCGTGCCCCTGGGCAGCTGTGCCGACCGCTTCGGGCAGGCGGCCTTGAAGAAGGAAGGCGTGGCGCCCAGCGCCTACCTGAACCAGACCATCGAGGTCATCACCAGCGGCTTTCGCGCCGGCAAGCTCGACGCGGCCGTGGTATGGGAGCCCACCGCGTCGCGCCTGGTGCAGGAGGGCCTGGCCAAGCGCATCGCTTCTGGCGCCTCGGTGGGCGAGATCGACGGCGGCTTCCTGACCATGCGGGCCGATCTCGTCAAGCAGCGTCCCGACATTGCCAAGGCCTGGCTCAACGCCGAGCTCGATGCGCAGCTCTTCCTGGCCGACCCGAAGAACGCCATGGAGGTGGCGTCCATGGCGGCGCAGCAGGCCACGGGCTTCACCGAGAAGATGCTGTGGTCATCCATGTACGGCAAGTACGCGCAGGCCCAGGGCGGTGCCCCGATCCGGCTGCGCCTGCCCTACGTCGTGGACGCGGACTCGATGGCCCTCATCAACAGTGCCACCAAGTTCCTGCATTCGATCAAGAGCATCAACGTCGACACGCTCCGGCCCGACGCCGTCATGCCGGAACTGGCTCAAGCCGTGCTCAACGAGCGCGGCATGAAGTCGCCCATTGGCCAAGTCACCGCACTGGAAGACCGTGAATACGCCCGCTAGCAGCACCGCCGCCGGCGCGCCGCCCTGGCGTGGCGCCGCGAATGCGCCGACCACCGTTCCGGGGTCCGCGTCATCGTCCCGGGCCCTTGAGGTGCCGGGTGTCGAAACCTATTCCCAGGAGTGGATCTGCGCCCTGCTGCGCAGCACCCTTCCCTTCCAGACCTTGCCCGAGGAACTGCTGCACGCGGTGGCCCGTCTGGCGCGCGTGCGCTCCTACGCCGCGGGCCAGGTGATCTACCGGCGTGGCGAAGAGGCCGACGACATCCACATCGTGGCCAGCGGGCGGGTACGGCACGAGCTGCTGGCGCCCGGCCAGGAGCGGCTGGAGCGCACCATGCACAGCGGCGACGTGTTCGGCTGGGCGGCCGTGCTGGAGGCGCCGCGCCAGCGGCTGGCCGAGACCACCGCCCTGGAGCGTACCGAGGTCCTGCAGATCGACGGCGAGCAGCTGCTGCAGGTGATCGAGCGGGACCCGGCCGCGGGCAGCGTCGTGATGAGCCGCTTTGCCGCCATGATCACGCGGGAGTTCTCGGCGCCGGCTTCCGTGGCTGCGCGCGTACGGCATCTGAACGGGCGCAGCGCGGGGCCGGCGGGCGTCCCGACGGGCTGGGCGCTGACCATGTACCGCTTGGCGCAGTGGCTCAAGAGCCCGCGACCGTACCTGATGGTGACCGGGTTCGGCATCCTGCTGACCCTGTGGTACCTGACGGTGGAGGTCTGGAAGCTGCCGCGGTTCGCGGACATGCCCGGGCTCACGGTCGTGGTCAAGGAGATGTTCAGCCAGGACCCCACCTACGGCCTGTCGGTCTACACGCCGGAGTACTACCAGCACATCTGGGCCAGCGTGCGCCGGGTGGGCATCGCCTTCGTGCTGGCCACCGCGCTGGGGGTGCCGCTGGGGCTGTTCCTGGGCTGGTCCAAGACCTTCAGGGAGTACGTCTTCCCGGTGTTCGAGACCCTGCGCCCCATTCCCATCCTGGCCTGGGTGCCGCTGGCCATCCTGATGTTCAGCGGAACGGAGTCGCCGGTCATCTTCCTGACCTTCCTGGCGTCCTTCTACGCCACGGCGCTCAACACGATGCTCGGGGTCGAGTCCATCGACGAGTCCTACAGCCGCGCGGCGTACTGCCTGGGCGCGTCGAAGTGGCAGGTCTTCCGCGAGGTGATCGTGCCGGGGGCCATGCCGTTCATCTTCACCGGCTTGCAGATCTCCATCGGCGTGGCCTGGTTCTCCCTCGTGGCCGGCGAGATGGTGTCAGGCGAGTTCGGCCTGGGTTACGTGATCAACACCTCGTACACGATGGTGCGCTACCCCACCATCATCATCGGCATGGTGACGCTGGGCCTGGTGGGCTATGTCACGAGCGCGATGGTGCGCGTGGCCGGCGACTGGCTGATGCAGTGGCGTGTGCGGGAACTCACCATGGGAGGTCGTTGATGGCTGCCGTAATGGAGACAACGCCGGCGCGAGCCGTGTCGGGCCGCACGGCGGCGGCCCAGGGCGCGATACGCATCGAGGACGTGGTCAAGGTCTACGACCCGGGGGGCGCCGCCGTCATGGCCGTGGACCATTGCTCGCTCGACATCGCAGCCGGCGAGATCTGCATGATCGTGGGCCCCTCCGGCTGCGGAAAGACCACCCTGCTCAACGCCATCGCGGGGTTCCACAGCATCACCTCCGGGCGGATATGGCTCGACGACCAGCTGCTGTGCGGACCGGAGAAGCCGTTGGCGGACCCGGGCTCCGACCGCGTCGTGGTGTTCCAGAACGGCGCCCTGTTTCCCTGGAAGACGAACCTCGACAACGTCGCCTTCGGCCCCATGATGCAGGGGCGCATGAGCCGCAAGGAGGTCTACGAGAAGGCGCGCGGCATGATGGCCGACGCGGGCCTCAGTGGCATGGAGCACAACTATCCGGGCGAGCTGTCATCGGGCCTGCGCCGCCGGGTGGAAATCGTGCGCGCGTTGATGAACGACCCCAAGGTGCTGCTGTTCGACGAGCCGTACCGGGCCCTGGACTCGCTGACCAAGTCGGTCATGCACGAGGCGCTGCTGGAGATCTACTACCGCAACAAGGTCACGATCTTCTTCATCACGCACGACCTGGAAGAAGCCGTCTTCCTGGGCCACAAGCTCGTCATCATGACCTCGCGCCCATGTCGCCCCAAGAAGGTGATCGAGGTCGACATCGCGCATCCGCGCGACTACGGCGTGCTCACCAGTTCGCGTTTCCGCCAGATCATGGATGAAACCAGCGAAGTGGTGCACGAAGAGGCCAGGAAGTCGTTCGCCGCCGGCGAGAAGGAGGGCTGAAGCCATGCAGGCCGCCGTGTTTTCCAGAGCGTCTTTGCAGTTGCCCATGCCCAGCCAGGCGACGCGCCGGGCCGTCGTGTCGATATTGCTGTTCATCGTGTTCTGGGAGGCCGGCTCCCGTTCCAAGGAATGGCTCGGGACCGCCTTGCCGTGGATCGGCATGGTGCCCGCACCCAGCGCGGTGCTGCAGGTGTGGGGCGGCCTGCTGACGGACCCGGGGTACTGGCAGAGCTGGTACCTGAGCCTCATGCGCGTGCTCATGGGGTTCACGGCGGCCATGCTCGTGGGCATCCCGCTGGGCCTGCTCATGGCCGTGAGCCGCGTGTTCAACGACATGTGGTTTCCCAGCTTCGAGGTGCTGCGGCCCATACCGCCACTGGCCTGGGTGCCCGCGTCCATCATCTTCTGGCCCACGCAGGAGCTCTCGATCGGCTTCGTGACCTTCCTGGGCGCGTTCTTCGCGGTGGTGATCAACGTGGTGGGAGGGGCCAAGTCCATCGACACCAGGTTCTTCCATGCGGCTCGGGCCATGGGCGCGTCGCAGTGGGACATCTTCCGGCGCGTCGTGCTGCCTGCCACGCTGCCGTCCATCGTGGTGGGCTCCTCGGTGGGCATGGGCATCACCTGGAACGTGGTCGTTGCCGCGGAGATGATCTCCGGCGGCGGCAGCAGCGGCTCGGGTGGCGGGCTGGGCTTCTTCATCTGGAACTCCTACGTCGGCGGCTCGTACGAGCAGATCGTCGTCGGGATGATCAGCATCGGCATCGCCGGTTACGCGTGCAGCGAGGCACTGCGCCGGCTGGGCGGCCTGGCCACGCCGTGGCTGCGCAAGCGTTGAAACGGAGGCGCTCATGACTATCTCTGGTCGGCCCGCGGCCGCGCCCCAGGCGGGCAACAGCGGCGAGATCGTGGTGCAAGGCGTTGGCAAGGACTACGGCGCAGGCGCCTTCAGCAAGTGCGTGATGCGCAACTGCAGTTTCACCATCGAGAGCGGCAAGCTCACGGTGATGATCGGTCCCTCGGGCTGCGGCAAGAGCACGCTCATCCGGCTGCTGGCGGGCTTCGAACGGCCGACCGTGGGCGAGATCAGGATCGACGGGGAGATCGTCACCGCTCCGGGCAAGGACCGCCTGGTGGTGTTCCAGGAATCGGCGCTGTTCCCCTGGATGACGTCGATGGACAACATCCTCTACGGGCCGCGTGCGCGCGGCGAGATGGGGCCCAACACCCGCGAGCACGCCGGCTTCCTGCTGAAGAAGGTCGGCCTGGAGGCCTTTCGCGACAAGTACCCCTCCCAGCTCTCCGGCGGGATGCAGCGGCGCGCCGAGCTCGCGCGCGCGATGATCAACAACCCCAAGGTCATGATCCTCGACGAGCCGTTCCGCGGGCTCGACGCGATGTCCAAGGAATTGATGTGGGAGTACTACGCGGCCCTGTTCGAGGAATCGCACCGCACCAACTTCTTCATCACCACCGACATCGACGAGGCGATCTACCTCGCTGACCGCCTCATCGTCATGACCAACATCCCCATGCGGGTGCGTACGGTCATCGACCTGGAATTGCCCAGACCGCGCCGATTGGCCGACATCTTCGACAACGAGCATGCCAACGACGTGAAGATGACGGTGCTGTCATTGCTGCACGAGGAGGCCATGAAGTCCTTCTCCGGGGGCAGCAAGGCCGCCTCGGACTTCGTCGAAGCGTATGCCCGGCGCACCGGCAAGGGCGCCACGGCCTGACGCGCCGCAACGTGTAACTCGTGCGCATGTGCGGCCCTGAACAGGCCACGCCTGCCTATCTTGACTGCCACAGGAGAGATGGAAATGCCCAGCAAGACGTCCAACACCGTGATCGACATGCGCAGCCGCCCTGCGTTCCTGCACGACTTCTATGGCGCCACACCGGGCACGCCATCCTACGAGGTGGTGAAGTGGCTCAACCGCCGGGTGGGTTCGCACGAGGACGAGCACTTCACGCGCTCGGCCACGCTCGATGGCTTCATCGACGAGATTCGGGACAGCGACATCTCGATGGCGGTGGTGGTGGGCCGCGAGACCCCCGGCGTCAGCCACAGCAACGACGAGATCCACAAGATGGTCAAGGGCCACCGCGAACTGGTCGGCGTCGGTTCGGTCGATCCCTACGCCCGGGGCGTGCGCGGCTCCATTGCGGAAGTCGAGCGCGCAGTGGGCAAGCTCGGCCTCAAGGCCATCAACCTGGAGCCGGGTTTCTGCAATCCGCCGCGCCACTGCGACGACCCGATGCTGTTTCCCGTCTACGACGCCTGCGAGCAGCTTGGCGTTCCCGTGTGCCTCATGTCCGGCCCGACCTCGCCGAGCCTGTCGCTGAGCGATCCCACCCATGTCGGCCACGTGGCGCGGGCCTTCCCGAAGCTGCAGATCGTCTGCTACCACGGGTTCTGGCCGCACGTGCAGGAGATGGTGGGGGTGGCGTTCCGCTACGAGAACGTGAGCGTCGTGGCGGACATGTACATCTTCATGCCCGGCGGGCGCCTGTACGTCGAGGCGGCCAACGGCTTCATGAAGGAGCAGCTCATGTTCGGCAGCTCCTATCCGTTCCGGGCCATGAAGCAGTCCGTGGCGGACTACCGTGAGCTCGGCTTGCGGCCCGAGGTGCTGGAGTGCGTGATGTACCGCAACGCCGAGCGCGTGCTCAAGCTCGGCGCGTGACCGGGCCCCGGCGCCAGGACGCCGGTCGAGCACCGTCATCCGGTCGCTTCCGATTCGGCCCGGGAGGGCAACAAGGAGCGATGAGGAAGTTCCGCTACACCGACGTCCAGGCCGCCGTGAGGCTGTGCCTGAAGGCCGGTATGCCGGCGGCGCAAGGATGGCGGCACAACGACCTCACGGACGCGACGCTGGAGGCCCAGGCCATGAGCCATGCAGACCTTGACGCCACCGGGACGCAACGGCTGCGCGTGCTGGAACAGGAGAACGCGCGGCTCAGGCGCCTGGTGGCCGACCTGATACTCGATCGCCGGCTTCTGCAGGAAGTGGTCCGCAACAAGCCCTGATGCAAAGCTGCCGCTTGGGATTGCCGATGCGCATGCCACGGTGGCTGCGCCGCAAGGCAGCGCGCCCGCACCGCCCTCAAGCCCCCCGTGCGCTGCGGGGCTGCGCGTGACTTTCCAGGCAGTGCCGCATGAAATCCTGCGCGGCCGAACCCAGCCGCTTGGCGCGGTGCACCACGATCGACAAGGCGCGGCGCATGGGCGGCAATGCCGCGGACAGGTCCACCAGCGTGCCCTGCGCCAGCGCCTCGGCCACCGCATGGCGTGAGAGGCAGCCCACGCCCAGCCCGGAGGCCACCGCGCGCTTGACCGCCTCGTTGCTGCCCAGTTCGAGGCCGATGTCCACGCGATCGAGTTGCGCCGTCAGCCACCGGTCGGAGGCCTCGCGCGTGCCCGACCCCTGCTCCCGCAGCACCCAGCGCGCGTCGGCAAGGCGCCGTGTGCCCGCGCCGCGCGTTGCCAGTGGATGGCCCGGCGCCGCGAAGATCACCAGCTCGTCGCTGAGCCAGCGCCGCACCCGGAGCTCCGGATGGGACCCCGTGCCCTCGATGAAGCCCACGTCCACATCGAAGGCGGCCACCGCGTCAAGCACCTCCCGCGTGTTGGCGATGTCCAGCCGCACCTGGCTGAGCGGGTGCATCTGCTTCCACTGCGAGATCAGCGGCGGCAGCAGGTACTCGCCGATGGTGAAGCTCGCGGCCACGCGCAGCGGCGCCGCATGCTCCGAATCGAACAGCGCCTGCAGCTCGGCCGCCTGCTCCAGCAGCGACGCCGCGCGCGGCAACAGCGCGCGGCCGTTCTCGTTGAGTACCAGACGGCGCCCCACGCGGTCGAAGAGCTGCGCGCCCAGCGTGGCCTCCAGCTCGGCCAGCGCCGTGCTGGCCGCGGATTGGGAGCGCGCCACGCGCTCCGCTGCGGCACGGGTCGAACCCGCCCTGGCGGTCGCGGCGAACACCTCCAGCTGGCGCAGGGTCAACTTCAGTCTCTGATCGGTTTTTTCGTTCATGACAAGAGAAATTATGAGCTTCATCGGTCAGGATGCGAAGCCTAGGATGGCCTCACCATGCTGAAATTCCTCTCCAATCAGCCGCTGCACGATCCGATCGCGTCCGCCACGGCGCACACGGAAGTGAAGACCACCACCTGCTACATGTGCGCGTGCCGCTGCGGCATCCGGGTGCATCTGCGCGAGGGGCAGGTGCGCTACATCGACGGCAACCCGGCGCACCCGCTCAACAAGGGGGTGATCTGCGCCAAGGGCAGCTCGGGGATCATGAAGCAGGTGTCACCGGCGCGGCTGACCCAGCCGCTGCGGCGCAAGCCCGGCGCCGAGCGCGGCGCGGGCGAGTTCGAGCCGATTTCCTGGGACGAGGCCTATTCGTTGCTTTCACAACGTCTGGCGCATATCCGGGCCACCGACCCCAAGCGCTTCGCCCTGTTCACCGGGCGCGACCAGATGCAGGCCCTGACCGGGCTGTTCGCACGCCAGTTCGGCACGCCCAACTACGCCGCGCACGGCGGCTTCTGCTCGGTGAACATGGCCGCCGGCATGATCTACACGATCGGCGGCAGCTTCTGGGAGTTCGGCGGGCCCGACCTGGACCACGCGCGCCTCTTCGTGATGATCGGCACCGCGGAGGACCACCACAGCAATCCGATGAAGATTGCGCTGGGCAAGTTCAAGCGCGCGGGCGGCCGCTTCATCTCGATCAACCCGGTACGCACCGGCTACTCGGCCATCGCCGACGAGTGGATCCCGATTCGGCCCGGTACCGACGGCGCGCTCTTCATGGCGCTGCTGCACGAGCTGATCCAGGACGACCTCATCGACCGCGCGTTCCTGCAGCGCCATACCAATGCGCCTCAGCTGGTGGTGCTGGACGAGGGCGAGCGCGAGGGCCTGTTCGCCTTCGACCCTGACGCGGGAGCGCCCGCCGATGGGCGCAACCCGCACAACAAGCTGGCCTGGGACAAGGCCGCCGGGTGCGTCGTGGCCGCGTATCCGCAGGGGGTGGAAGAGGGCCGGGACCTGGCGCTCGAGGGCCACTACGTGCTGGCGGACGGCACGCGGGTGGCGCCCTCGTTCCAGCTGCTGCGCGAGCGCGTGGCCAGCACGACGCCCGAATGGGCCGAGGCCATCACGGGCATCCCGGCCGGGCGCATTCGCAAGCTGGCACGGGAGCTGGGCGAGACGGCGCTGCGGCAGGCGTTCGAACTGCCCATCGCCTGGACCGACGCCTGGGGCAAGCGCCATCCCACCACGACGGCGCGCCCGGTGGCTTTCCATGCCATGCGCGGCCTGGCGGCGCATTCCAACGGCTTCCAGACCGTGCGCGCGCTGGCCGTGCTCATGAGCGTGCTGGGCACCATCGACCGGCCGGGCGGCTTCCGGCACAAGGCGCCGTACCCGCGCCACATCGTGCCGAACTACCGTGCCTTCAACGACCCGGAGCTGATCCAGCCCAACACGCCGCTCAACGCCGCGCCGCTGGGCTTCCCGGCGAGCCCCGAGGAGCTGGCGATCAATCCGGACGGCTCCCCGATCCGCATCGACCACGCCTTCTCCTGGGAGCACCCGCTGTCCGCGCACGGGCTGATGCACAACGTCATCACCAATGCCACGCGGGGCGACCCGTACCCGATCGACACGCTGCTCATCTTCATGGCCAACATGGCGTGGAACTCGACCATGAACACGATGGCCGTGCGGGAGATGCTCAACGCCAAGGGCGAGGACGGGAAGTACAAGATTCCCTTCCTGGTGGTGTGCGATGCGTTCCAGAGCGAGATGGTGGCCTTCGCCGACCTGGTGCTGCCGGATACCACGTACCTGGAGCGGCACGACGTGATGAGCATGCTCGACCGGCCCATCTCGGAGTACGACGGCCCGGTGGACTCGGTGCGCGTGCCGGTGGTGCCGCCCACGGGCGAGTGCCGGCCGTTCCAGGAGGTGCTCATCGAGCTGGGCTCGCGGTTGAAGCTGCCAGCCTTCACGCACCCGGACGGCACGCGCAAGTACAAGGACTATCCGGACTTCATCGTCAACTACGAGGTCCAGTCCGGCATCGGCTTCCTCATGGGCTGGAGGGGGAAGGACGGCACGGAGCACCTGCGCGGCGCGCCCAATCCGCGGCAGTGGGAGATGTACGAGAAGAACAACTGCGTCTTCCAGTACCACATGCCCCCCGAGCAGCAGTACATGCGCAACTGGAATCGGGCGTATCTCGACTTCGCCAAGGACAAGGGCTGGCGCCAGCGCAACGACCCGGTGCAGCTGGCGCTGTACTCCGACACGTTGCAGGCGTTCCGCCTGGCGGCGCAGGGCAAGCGGCGCGGGCGGCAGCCGCCCGAGGCGCTGCGCGAGCGCGTGGCCACCTATTTCGACCCCCTGCCCTTCTGGTACGAGCCGCTGGAGCAGGCCTGCACCGACACGGACGCCTTCCCGCTGGCGGCCGTGACGCAGCGGCCGATGGCGATGTACCACTCCTGGGACTCGCAGAACGCCTGGCTGCGCCAGATCCACAGCCACAACTACCTGCACGTCAACCCGGTCACCGCGATGGCCGCGGGGGTCAGCGATGGGGGCTGGTGCTGGGTGGAGAGCCGATGGGGCCGGGTGCGCTGCATGGCGCGCTACAGCGACGCGGTGGAGCCGGGCACGGTGTGGACCTGGAACGCCATCGGCAAGGCCGACGGCGCCTGGCAGCTCGCGCCCGGGGCCGACGAGTCGCGCAAGGGTTTTCTGCTCAACCACCTCATCAGCGAGGAGCTTCCGATGGGGCAGAAGACCATCAGCAATTCGGACCCCGTGACGGGCCAGGCCGGCTGGTACGACGTGCGCGTGCGGATCCGTCCGGCCGCGCCCGACGAGCCGCAGGAAAGCCATCCCCGGGCCGCCGCCGTTGCGAGCGTGCCCGGCGTACTGGGCCAGGCCGTGACCGCCTTCTTCAGGAGCCGCAAGTGATGACGCCCATCGAGTCCCGCGAAACGCTGGCGCGACAGCTCGCGCTGGTCATCGATCTCAACGTGTGCGTGGGCTGCCATGCCTGCGTCACCTCGTGCAAGGAATGGAACAGCGCCGGCGCCGCCGCCCTGCCGCCGGACCCCGGTGCGTTCGACGCGTCGCCCACGGGCACCTTCTTCAACCGGGTCCAGACCTACGAGGCGGGCCGCTTCCCCGGCACGCAGACCATCCACTTTCCCAAGAGCTGCCTGCATTGCCAGGAACCGCCGTGCGTGCCGGTGTGCCCCACGGGAGCGAGCTACAAGCGCGCCGAGGACGGCATCGTGCTGGTGGACTACGACAAGTGCATCGGCTGCAAGTACTGCAGCTGGGCCTGCCCCTACGGTGCGCGCGAGTACGACGAGTCGCGCGGGGTGATGACCAAGTGCACGCTGTGCGTGGACCGCATCCACGACGAGCTGCTGCCGCTGGAGGACCGCCGGCCCGCGTGCGTCAAGGCCTGCCCCACCGGGGCGCGGCTGTTCGGCGACGTCAACGACCCGGCCTCCGAGGTGTCCCAGGCCATCCGCGAGCATGGCGGCTACGAACTGATGCCGGAGTGGGAGACGCGGCCCGCCAACCGCTACCTGCCACGGCGCATCACCGAGGCTGCGGAACCGACGCACCAGGACACGCGTGCCGCGCCGGCGAGCGCCCCCGCGGCGCGGCCGCAGGAGACACGGCCCGCGGAGCCCGCACTGGGGTGGTTCGCGCGCCTGCTGCGCATGGGAGCCTGACATGCACCCAGCCTTCTCCATCGTCTTCTTCACCACGCTGGCTGGCAGCGCGCAGGGCTTGGTCGTGGCGCTGGTCGTGGCGACGCTGGCGGACAGGGCTCCTTCCGCCGGCTTCACGGTCCAGGCCCTCGGCGTGGCACAGGCGCTGCTGCTGGCCGCGCTGGCCGCCTCGTTCCTGCACCTGGGCCGACCGGCGCGCGCCTGGCGCGCGGTGCGCATGTGGCGCACGTCCTGGATGTCGCGGGAGGTGATCGTGCTGCCGGCGTTCATGGCCGTGGTGGGGGCCTGGTGGCTGACGCTGGCGCTTGGAAAAGAACCGGGGCTCCTGCTGCCGCTGCTGGCGCTGCTGCTATGCGCGCTGTTGTGGCTGTGCACGGCCATGATCTACGCCTGCCTGCGCTTCCTCCAGGAGTGGGCGCACCCGCTGACCGTGGTGAACTACACGCTCATCGGCCTGAGTTCGGGCTGGGTGCTGGCCGGGGCCCTGGCGGTGCTGGGCGGCGAGGACGGCTTCGTGCGGCTGCTGGGCCCGTGGGCGCTCGCACTGACGCTGGCGGCCTTGAGCACGCGTGCGCTGGCGCTGCTGCGCAATGCCCGGCTCGTCCCTCGCTCCACGCAGCAGACGGCCACGGGCATACGCGCCGAGCGGCTGGTGCAGAAGTCCATGGGCTTCTCGGGCGGGTCCTTCAACACGCGCGAGTTCTTTGCCCATGCATCGATACCCGCGCTGCGGCGCATCCAGCTCTTCATGCTGCTGTGGGGCTTCGTGCTGCCGGCCGCACTGCTGATGTGGGCCCTGGGCGGCGGCCCGCCGCTGGCATGGCTGGTGGCGCTGCCGCTGCAGTTCCTGGGGCTGCTGGCCGAGCGCTGGCTGTTCTTCGCGCAGGCGCGCCATCCGCAGAACCTGTACTACCAGGTGGTTTCTTGAGCTTGCCTGGCCGAGCCGAGGGCGAATGATGCTGCTCGTATCCGGGATGCTGGTGCTGCTGGCCGGGGCGGCGATCGGCGCGACGTCCATCGGCGGTGTGCTGGTGGTGCCGGCGCTCGCCGGCTTGGCGGGGCTGCCGCTGGGCGCAGCCGTGGCGGCGTCGAGCTTCGGCTTCCTGCTCACCGGGCTGCTTGGCTGGCGGCGCGCGCCGTCACCCGGCGCCGCGCTGGCCGCGACCTGGCCGCTGCACGCGGCGGCGTTGCCGGGGGCGGTCGCCGGCGCGGTGCTGGTGCACCAGGTCCCGCCCGGTCTGGTGCGGGGCTGGGTGGCGTTGCTGGCGCTGGGTTCCGGCGTCTATTCGCTGATCACGCTGCACAGCGCCCCCTCGGCCAGCCTGGCGGCGCTGGGCCGCGGCTCCCTGGCTGTCCTGGGTGCGGCCGTAGGCTGTGGCTCGGCCCTGTCGGGCACCGGTGGCCCGGTGCTGCTGATGCCGGTGCTCATGCTGCTGGGCGTGCCGACGCTCGCGGCGGTGGCCACCGCACAGGCGGTGCAATTGCCCATCGCGCTGGCCGCCAGCGCGGCACATTGGGCTTCCGGCCGGCTCGATCTGGGACTCTCGACGCTCGTCGGCATGGCGCTGCTGGCCGGTGCCTGGGCGGGCCGGCGGGCGGTGCCGCTTATCGATGTCCTGGTGTTGCGCCGCTGCACGGCGCTGGCACTCATCGCCACAGGCCTCTGGTACGGGCTGGCATAGAGGCACGAAGGTATGACCTGTCTTCAACAGGCCATGAAGGTGGGATCTACAGCTCCCGGTGCAGGCCAAGTTGAGCGCGTCCAGTGACCAGACTGGCAATTTCCGATCAGGTGCTCAGCCATCTCAGGAGGGTGCGGTACAACGTGCTGGCTTCGACCGGCTTGGTGATGAAGTCGTTCATGCCGGCCCTGATGCAGGCTGCTTGGTCTTCATTGAGGGCGGCCGCGGTGAATGCCAGGATGGGCCTGGAGTCCCAGCCTGGCAGTGTGCGAATCACACGCGTGGCCTGCATCCCGTCCATGACGGGCATCTGCATGTCCATCAGGATGGCGTCATAGCCGTGCGCCGTGGCCTTCTCAACGGCTTCCTGCCCGTTGGCCGCCGTTTCGACCACCAGCCCAACGGCGTTCAGCAAAGCCTTGGCCACCTCGAGGTTGACGGGGTTGTCCTCGACCAGCAGCAGCCGTTTGCCGCAATGCTCGGCCCGCAGTACCTCGGCAGCATCGGGCTCCGTCTGCGAGGACGGGACCGGACCGTGCCCGCGGCCGAGCCTTGCCGTGAACCAGAAGGTCGAGCCGTTGCCTGGGGTGCTGGTGGCGCCAGCCTCCCCGCGCATCATCCGGGCCAGGCTCTGCGTGATCGCGAGTCCCAGCCCCGTGCCGCCGTACTCGCGCGTTGTCGAGGCGTCGGCCTGCTTGAACTGCTTGAAAAGACCGGACAGCTTGTCTGCCGGTATGCCGATGCCGCTGTCCTGTACCTCGAAGCGCACGAGCAACTGGTCTTCGCCGTCCTCGAGCAGCCGGACACGAATGGCGATGGTGCCCTGCTGCGTGAACTTGACGGCATTGCTGGCGTAGTTGAGCAGCGCCTGGCGCAGCCGGGTCGGATCGCCGCGCAGCCACACGGGCACGGCATCGCCATCCATCGTCAGGGCAAGCCCCTTGCCGCGCGCCTGCTCGGCAACGATCGAGTGGACATCGCCCAGGACGGCCGAAAGACGGAAATCCAGCTGTTCGAGTTGCAGCCGGCCCGCTTCGATCTTGGAAATGTCGAGGATGTCGTTGATGGTGGACAGCAGGTGCCGGCCGGCCCTGTCGATCTGCTCCAGCCGCTGGACCTGTGTGAGCGTGGGCTGGTCGCGGCGCAGCAGCTCGGTCAATCCGATGACGGCGTTGAGCGGCGTGCGGATCTCGTGGCTCATGTTGGCCAGGAACTGCGACTTCACGACACTGGCGCTCTCCGCGGCCTCGCGAGCCTCCTGGAGCTGCAGCAGCGCCGCACGGCGGCGGCGCAGCAGGCGGTGGATCCACAGCGTCAGCGCGGCGATCAGCGCGTCCGTCACCAGCATGCCGGCAGCGACAGAAACCGCCATGGCGCGCCAGTCGCGCAGCGCGAAGCTTTCCGTCGTGGCGATGCCCACGACCAGTGGAAAACCGGCGACGGCATACGCCGTCTCCATGCGAGCCTGTGTATCGAGCGGATTGGCAATCCGAGGTGCGGAGGTCCGCACAGTGGCGCCCGAACGACCCTGCGCGAGGGCGTCCTCAAGCGCTCGCATCGCGGGCGCGTCGTGAAAGGAGCGGCCCAGCACCTCGGTGCGCAAGGGGTAGCGCATCAGCAGCGTCCCGTCGCGGCGCAACAGCAGGATGACGCCATCGCTGAAGTTGATCGCGCGGTAGAACTGCTCGAAGTAGCTCAGCTCGATGCTGATCAAGGCTATGCCAAGCAACTGGCCCGAAGGCGAACGCAGCTTCCGGGAGAGGGCGAAGGTCCAGCGTCCGGTGATGCGGTTGATCGCCACAGGGGACACGTGGAGCTCGCGCGCCGGATCGGCCACATGAGCCTGGAAGAATTCCCGCATGTTCACACTGAGCTTGGGCGGTGGAGAGGTCCAGGTGTTGCTGAGGAGCCAGCCGTCCACCCCGTAGATCGCGATGCCGTCGATCACGGGCACCTCGGCCACGCGCTCTCGCAGGAAGGCATGCATGGCTGGCGTGTTCAGGGCGCGCTCCAGTGCCTGCCTGTCGTTCAGTCCCGCAGCCTGGAGCCGGTCCACGACGCGGCCGAGCACGAAATCCACCGAGCGAAACGTCTGCGATGCGTGCTCGGCAGTCGTGATGGAAAAGTTGTCCAGGTAGCGCTGCCACGTGTCCAGGCTTTCCTGACGGCTGCGCCACAGCACCAGCACGGCCGCGGCCGTGAGCACCAGGATGACGAGGGCGCCGCCCAGCAGCACCCAGATTTCGTGAACAGGTTGAACAGCTGGCGCCCCAGCACCGGCGGCTTGGCGTTCAATGCGCATCACGAATGCCGCAAGGGTGCATGACAAGGGTCCTGGCGGATCATCACGGCGCCTATTGGCCACGGTTTGACGTCCACCCCGTCCTCTCGCTGACGCTCGCCGCTCAAAGAGCGGAAAGGGCGGGGATTCCTACGGCGCTCCAGCGCGGCGTCGAACCGTGCTGGAGTTGCTTCGGCGGGTTCGCAGTTGCTGACGGCCTGTGCCGTTCACTTGGCAGGCTCGTCCGGGCGACCTTGCAGCCCGGCGCAAGCGCGCGCCGCATCCAGCCCTTCGTCCCTGAGCCTTTGCGGTACTGTGTTCAGACGACGCTGCGCTGACGCAGCGAGGCCACATCGGCATCGCTCATGGCCAGCCAGTCTTCCAGCACCTGCGACGTGTGCTGGCCCAACGTGGGCGGCGCGTTCCTATAGGCCACGGGCGACTCGGACAGGCGGATCGGGTTGGCCACCAGCGGCGCCGTGCCGCCCAGGGAATGCTCCATGTCCACCCGCATGCCGCGCGCCCGCACCTGGGGATGGTCGAATACCTTGTCCAGCGTGTTGATCGGCCCGCACGGCACGCCTGCCTCCTCCATGGCCGTCACCCATTCGTCGGTCGTGCGAGTGACCGTGGCGGACCGGATCATTCCGACCAGGAGATCCCGGTTCGCAACCCGCTGCGGATTGGTGGCGAAGCGCTCGTCGCTCGCCCATTCGGCATGGCCCAGCGTGGCGCAGAAACGCGCGAACTGCCCGTCGTTGCCGACCGTCACGATCATGTGTCCATCGGCCGTCGGGAAGTCCTGGTACGGGACGATGCTCGGATGGGCGTTGCCCATGCGCTGGGGCGGCCTGCCGCTCACCAGGTAGCTGGCCGCCTGGTTGGCCAGCGATGCGATCTGCACGTCGAGCAGCGCGAGGTCGATGTGCTGGCCCTGGCCGCTGCGCTCACGCCGGGCGAGCGCGGCAAGGATGGCGACGGTGGCATACAGGCCCGTCAGCACGTCGGTCAAGGCCACGCCCACCTTGAGCGGCCCTCCTCCCTCGGTGCCGTCCGGCCGGCCGGTGATGCTCATCAAGCCGCCCATGCCCTGCATCAGGAAGTCATAGCCCGGACGCGAGGAATACGGGCCGGTCTGCCCGAAACCCGTGATCGAGCAGTAGATCAGCCGCGGATTCGCGGCCTTCAGCGTCTCGTAGTCGAGTCCGTACTGCGCCAGGCCGCCCACCTTGAAGTTCTCGATCAGCACGTCGGCCTGCGCGGCCAGGCGGGCCACGAGGCGCTGCCCTTCGGGTTGGCCCAGGTCGACGGTGACCGAGCGCTTGTTGCGGTTGGCGCTGAGGAAGTAGGCCGACTCGCTGGTGGTGGCTCCGCTCTCATCGGGCAGCCACGGCGGGCCCCAGGCCCGGGTGTCGTCGCCGGCGCCGGGCCGCTCGACCTTGACCACGTCGGCGCCAAGATCAGCCAGCAGCTGGCCCGACCAGGGGCCGGCCAGCACGCGCGAAAGGTCCAGCACGCGCAGGCCGGCCAAGGCGCCGGGCTGCATGGCCGGTGCGGGAATCGAAGCGTCCATGGTGGCTCAGAAGGCCGGGATGCCGGTGATCGCGCGGCCCAGGATCAGCGCGTGGATGTCGTGCGTGCCCTCGTAGGTGTTGACCACCTCCAGGTTCACCAGGTGGCGCGCCACGCCGAACTCGTCGCTGATGCCGTTGCCGCCCATCATGTCGCGCGCCACGCGGGCGATGTCCAGCGCCTTGCCGCAGCTGTTGCGCTTCATGATCGAGGTGATCTCCACCGCGGCCGTGCCCTCGTCCTTCATGCGCCCCAGCTGCAGGCAGCCCTGCAGGCCCAGCGTGATCTCGGTGAGCATGTCGGCGAGCTTCTTCTGCACCAGCTGGTTGGCCGCCAGCGGCTTGCCGAACTGCTTGCGGTCCAGCACGTACTGCCGTGCGCGGTGGAAGCAGTCCTCGGCCGCGCCCAGCGCCCCCCAGGCGATGCCGAAGCGCGCGCTGTTGAGGCAGGTGAACGGGCCCTTGAGGCCGCGCACCTCGGGAAAGGCGTTCTCCTCGGGGCAGAACACCTCGTCCATCACGATCTCCCCGGTGATGGAAGCGCGCAGCCCCACCTTGCCGTGGATGGCGGGCGCGGACAGCCCTTTGAAGCCCTTTTCCAGCACGAAACCGCGGATCTTGCCTTCGTCGTCCTTGGCCCAGACCACGAACACGTCGGCGATCGGGCTGTTGGTGATCCACATCTTGCTGCCGGTGAGGCTGTAACCACCGGGCACCTTGCGGGCTCGCGTGATCATGCTGCCCGGGTCGGAGCCGTGGTTGGGCTCGGTCAGGCCGAAGCAGCCGATCCACTCGCCGCTGGCGAGCTTGGGCAGGTACTTCTGCTTCTGCGCCTCGGTGCCGAACTCGTTGATGGGCACCATCACCAGCGAGGACTGCACGCTCATCATCGAGCGGTAGCCCGAGTCGACGCGCTCCACCTCGCGCGCCACCAGGCCGTAGCTCACGTAGTTGAGCCCGGCACCGCCGTAGGCTTCCGGGATGGTGATGCCCAGCAGGCCCAGCTCGCCCATCTCACGGAAGATGACAGCGTCCGTCCGCTCATGACGGAAGGCATCGAGCACACGCGGAGCCAGCCGTTCCTGGCAGTACGCGTGCGCCGAGTCGCGCACCATGCGCTCCTCTTCGGTCAGCTGCGAATTCAGCAGCAGAGGATCGTCCCATTGGAAGGCGGCATACTTGTGCGAAGAACTCATTTGTGCACCTGCTTGGTGAGGGGGTGGATGAGCACTCTACGCAAGCAAAGCATGGATCACAAACGATTTATTTGCACTGACTTGTTCCGTCAACGCACAGATAAGACGCCATGCGACGTACCTTGCCCTCCACCGCGGCGCTGGCCGCCTTCGAGTCCGCCGCGCGCCACCAGAGCTTCACCAAGGCCGCGGACGAGTTGTCCGTGACGCAGAGCGCCGTGTGCCGACAGATTGCTTCGCTCGAGGACTTCCTCGGCGTGAAGCTGTTCCGCCGCGACCGGCGCGGCGTGGCGCTGACCGATGCCGGTGCGACGTACAGCCGCCAGGTTGCAGCCCGGCTGGACGAGGTCGAACGCGACACGCTGGACCTGATGGCCAAGGGGAGCCAGGGCGGCACGCTGGAGCTGGGCGTCGTGCCCACGTTCGCCACCAAGTGGCTGCTGCCGCGGCTGCCGCGATTCAGCGCCCAGCATCCGGGCATCACCGTGAACCTCAATGCCCGGTCGCGCCCGTTCCTGTTCGACGAAACGCCCTTCGATGCCGCCATCAGCGCGGGCGAACGGACCTGGCCCGGCACCGAGGCCGAGTTCCTGATGCACGAGGAGCTCTTCCCGCTGGCCAGTCCGTCCTACCTGGCGGCGCACCGTTGCCCGCGCATCGACGAAGCCGACTGGGCCCGGTGCACGCTGCTGCAGCAAAGCACCCGGCCCTACGCGTGGCGCCAATGGTTCGCCTCCCGGGGCGTGCAGGTGGACGGGGACATGACCGGCCCGCGCCTGGAGTTGTTCTCAATGCTGGTCGAGGCCGCCATCCACGGGCTGGGCGTGGCGCTGGTGCCGCGCACGCTGGTGGAGGACGAGCTGCGGCGCGGGGTACTGGTGCGGGCTTCGCCTCACCAGCACCCCGGTGACCGCAGCTACCACCTGATGTGGCCGGAGCGCATGGCTGGGAATCGCTCGCTGATGCTGTTCCGGGACTGGCTGAGGGATGAGGCGCGCGCTTACCGCGAGGCGCAGGGGCTGGGGTGATGCCGCCTCCCCGCCGCTGCGCAGTCCGGATCGCCTGAGCCATGCCGGATAGGGGTAGACCCTGGTTCAGCTCTCGATCCAGGCCCGGCTGCCGCGCCCGATCGCATCCGCCAGGCGCCGCAGCGCCGGCACGAAGCGCTGCTGCAGATCACGCTCCGATACCGCGGCCTTCGGAAACACCAGGTTCAGCGCGGCCAGCAGCCGCTGGCCGGCATGCACCGGCACGGCCACGGCGGCAAAGTCCGCTTCCTGCAGCCATTCGCCCTCGTTGACGGCGTAACCACGCTCCAGTGTCTGGGCGATCAGGCTCCGCACGTGAGCGGCGTCGCGTGCGAGTTCGCCCAGGCGGTCGCCACGGCGGCGCAGCAGCTCCAGCATGGCCTCGCGCTCGGCCTCGTCGGCAGCGGCCAGGTAGGCGCGGCCGATGGCCGTCTCCAGCAGCGGCATCTTCTCGCCGATCATGGCCCGGTGCTGGGACAGCGCGCTCCAGCGGTGGGTGGACTCGCGCACCACCATGAAACCCGCCTCGGCCGTGCCCAGGTCGCAAGGCCACACCAGCTCGCGCACGGCCGCCTGCATGGCCGGCGAGGCGATGCGCGCCACCCAGGCCTCGTCCTCGAAGCCCTCGCTCAGCCGCCGCACTTCGAAGGTCAGGTAGTACTGCCCCTCCTTCTCGCCCTGGCGCACGAAGCCTTGCGCGCGCAGCGTCTCCAGCAGCCGCTTGGTGGTGGTGCGGTCCAGCCCGCACAGCCGAGCCAGTTCACTGGTGCTGCCGATGCCCCCGGGCAGCCGGTTCAAGGCCCTGAGCACGGTCAGCCCGCGCGCGAGTCCGCGCACCTCCTTGTAGACGCCTTCGTCGCTGTCGCGGCTGGGTGCGGGCATGGCAGGTCTTGGTCCGGGTTAACCCAGGCGCAAACGTGCACCAGGTGCACGCAGTTTACGCTTTGACCCAGCACAAGGACATTGCGGCCATCGCGGCACGACGCCGCTCGGATCCCGAAGGAGACAGCCGTGTCCACCATCCCACACCGCCTCGATGCCGACGTGCTGATCGTCGGCGCCGGCCCGGTCGGGCTGACCATCGCCAACACCCTGGGCCTCTACGGCGTGCGGGTGCTGGTGGTGGAGAAGCTCGACCGCATCATCGACTATCCCCGCGCCATCGGCATCGATGACGAGTCGCTGCGCACGCTGCAGGCCACCGGCCTGGCCACCGAGGTGCAGGCGCACATCACGCCCGACCACGCCATGCGTTTCGTCACGGCCAGCGGCCGCTGCTTCGCCGACATCGATCCGCGCACCGACGAGTTCGGCTGGGCGCGCCGCAACGCCTTCATCCAGCCGCAGATCGACAACATCCTGTACCGGGGCCTGGCGCGCTTCTCGCACGTGCAGGTGCTGTTCGGCCACGAGGTCGATTCCTTCACGCAGGACGAGGCCGGCGTGACGCTGCAGCTCAAGGGTGCCGAGGCAACGCGGCAGGCGCGCGGCCGCTACCTCGTGGCCTGCGACGGCGGCAACAGCTTCATCCGCCGCAGCCTGAACGTGCCGTTCGAAGGCCGCACCAAGCCCAACCAGTGGATCGTGGTGGACGTGCGCAACGACCCGTTGGGAACGCCCCATGTCTACATGCACTGCGACCCCGAGCGTCCCTACGTCTCCGCGGCACTGCCGCACGGCATCCGGCGCTTCGAGTTCATGGTGATGCCCGGCGAGACCGAGGAGGAGCTCTCCAGGCCCGAGAACATGGCGCGCCTCATGCGCAAGGTCGTGGCCGACCCTGACAAGGTGGACTACATCCGCAAGCGCGTCTACACGCACAACGCCCGGCTGGCACAGACCTTCCGCGTGCAGCGCGTCCTGCTGGCGGGCGACGCCGCGCACATCATGCCGGTGTGGCAGGGCCAGGGCTACAACAGCGGCCTGCGCGACGCCAGCAACCTGGCGTGGAAGCTGGCGCACGTGGTCAAGGGCCTGGCCAGCGACCGGCTGCTCGACAGCTACACCCAGGAGCGGCGCAGCCACGCGCGCTCGATGATCCATCTCTCGGAAGTTGCGGGCGACATCTTCGCGCCCGCCAGCCGCTGGGGCACGAAGTTGCGCGATGGCCTGACGCTGGCGCTCAACCGGCTGCCCTCGGCCAAGCGCTACATCGTCGAGATGCGCTTCAAGCCCATGCCGCGCTACCGGCAGGGTGCCGTGCTGACGAACGGCGCGGCCCCGCGCCACGGGTTGCTGGCGCGGATGCTGGAGCGCTCGGGCGGCTCGGCCCTGGGCCGGCTGCTCGGACTGATGGCCGAGAAGGAAGGCTCGCCGGTGCACCGCCTCGTCCACGGCCGGCAGAGCGACGAAGGCACCGCCGTGGGCCGCATGTTCATCCAGCCCCGCGTGCTGTGCGAGGACGGGCAGACGCGGCTGCTCGACGAGGTGGTCGGCCTGAACTTCGCCATCGTGGCCTGGGGTACCGACCCGACCTTCGGCATGAGCGCGCAGGCGCGCGCTTTCTGGGAGCGGCTGGGTGCGCGTTTCATCACCGTCAAGCCCGCGGTGCAGATGGCGCACCGCGACGACCACCGCCGCGGTGTGATCAGCATCGGCGACCTGGGCAACCGGCTCAAGGCCTGGTTCGCGCAGCAGCCCAGCTCCGTGGTCTTCGTCCGCCCCGACCGCTTCGTGGCCGCGCTGTGCTCGCCGCAGGAGGTGGACGCCACCACGCGCGCACTGGCCGAGGTCATGGCCATGCCGCTGGCCGCGCAGGCCAGCGCCGCACCGGTGTTCGAGCTCGCGGAGGCCGCATGAGCATGGAACGCGCATTCCTGGGCATGTCCCATTCGCCGCTGATGGGGCTCAACCCCGTGGCGGCGCCGGTCGAGGCCGCGCTGCTGGGCGCCATCGCGCAGGCCCGAGAGCAGGTGCAGGCCTTCAAGCCGGAGCTCGTGGTGCTGGTGGCCCCCGATCACTACAACGGCTTCTTCAACGAGCTGATGCCGCCGTTGTGCATCGGCACGGCCGCCTGCTCGGTGGGCGACTACCTCACGCCGCCCGGCGAGCTGCACGTGGACGGCGACACGGCGCTGGCGATGGCCCAGCGGCTGATGGACGAGGACTTCGACATCGCCATCTCGCGCCGCATGGTGGTGGACCACGGCTTTGCGCAGGCGCTGCAACTGCTGTGGGGCAGCCTGGACACGCCGCCGGTGGTGCCGATCTTCCTCAACGCGGTGGCACAGCCGGGCATCCCGCGCCTGCGCCGCTGCCGCCAGCTTGGCGCGGCCATCGGCCGTTTCCTGGACAACGTCCCGCAGCGCACGCTGCTCATCGGCTCGGGCGGCCTTTCGCACGAGCCGCCGGTGCCCACGCTGGCGCACCCGGACCCGGCCGTGCGCGAGCGCATCACCTTCCGCCGCGAGCCCACGCCGTCCGAGCGCGACGCCAAGACCCAGCGCGTGATGGCCGCGGGCCGCGCGCTGGCCGCCGGCGACCCGGCCATGAAGCCGCTCAACCCGGCCTGGGATGCGCGCTGGATGGATGCGCTGGAAACGGGCGGCGCCGCGCTCGACGCGCTGTGCGCGCTGAGCGAGGACAGCATCGAGCGCGAGGCCGGCCTCTCGGCCCACGAGTCCAAGAGCTGGCTGGTGGCGCGCAGCGCGCTGCCTGCCGGCCGCTCGCCGCGCTGCACCCTGCGCCACTACCAGGCCATTCCCGAATACATCGCCGGCTTCGGGCTGCTGTGCCTGCAGGCCTGAACCCACCCTGGAGACAACATGAATCCCCGCATCACCGAATGGGCGCAGCGACTGCGCCAGGCCGAGGCCCAGCGCGAGCCCGTGGAGCCGCTGCGCGACGAGATCGGCTCCGACCCCGACGGCCGCATCGCCTACGCCATCCAGCAAGCCAATGTGGAGCATGCGCTGGCGCAGGGCCGGCGCATCGTCGGCCGCAAGATCGGCCTGACCTCGCCCGCCGTGCAGCAGCAGCTGGGCGTGGACCAGCCCGACTTCGGCGCCCTCTTCGCCGACATGCTCTACGGCGACGACGAGGAGGTGCCGCTGTCGCGCACGCTGCAGCCCAAGGTCGAAGCCGAGGTGGCGCTGGTGCTCTCGCGCGACCTGCCCGCGGCCGACACCACGCTGGTCGAGCTGATCAACGCCACGGCCTACGTGCTGCCGGCCATCGAGATCGTGGGCAGCCGCATCGCGCGCTGGAACATCCGCTTCACCGACACCGTCGCCGACAACGCCTCCAGCGGCCTGGTGGTGCTGGGCGGCGTGCCCACGAAGCTCGACGGCCTGGACCTCAAGCTGTGCGCGATGTCGATGACGCGCGGCGAGGAGACGGTTTCCAGCGGCAGCGGCGCGGCCTGCCTGGGGCATCCGCTCAATGCCGCCGTCTGGCTGGCGCGCAAGCTCGCCGCGCTGGGACAGCCGCTGCGTGCCGGGGACCTCGTGCTCACCGGGGCGCTGGGGCCCATGGTCGCCGTGCAGCCGGGCGACCGCTTCGAGGCCCGCATCGAAGGCGTGGGCAGCGTGCGTGCGCGCTTTTCCGCGGCCTGACATGCCTTCAGATCCCCCAAAGGATTCGCCATGAACATCACCCGTCGCTTCACCCTGGGCGCGCTGGCCGCGGCCGCGGCCGCTGCCCTGTCGCTGGCCGGTGCGGCCGTCGCCCAGGATTTCCCCAGCAAACCCGTCACGCTGGTCGTGCCCTTCCCGCCCGGCGGCGTCACGGACCAGATCGCCCGCGTGCTGGCCGGCAAGCTGCAGGAGGACCTGCGCCAGACCGTGATCGTGGACAACAAGCCCGGCGCCGGTGGCCAGATCGCCGCGCAGGCCGTCAAGAGCGCGCCCGCCGACGGGCACACGCTCTTCGTCGCCGCCACGGAGATGTTCGCGATCAACCCCACGCTGTTCCGCAAGTTCAGCTACGACCCGCTCAAGGACTTCCATCCCGTCACGGCGCTGATCTCCTCGCCGCTGGTGCTGGTGGTGCCCAAGAACAGCCCGGTCAACTCGGTGGCCGACCTGGTGGCCGCCAGCAAGAGCAACGGCGGCTTGAACTTCGCCTCGCAGGGCGTGGGCTCCATCGGCCACCTGCTGGGCGAGCTCTACCGCAGCCGCACCAGCGGCGCGTTCCATCACGTCGCCTACAAGGGCTCGGCGCCGGCGCTGCAGGACCTGATGGGCGGCCAGGTGGACCTGATGTTCGACCCCGTCATCACCACCGCGCCGCTGATCCAGGGCGGCAAGCTCAAACCCTTGGCCATCGCCGCGACCAGGCGCGCGGCGCAACTGCCCGAGGTACGCACGCTGGAGGAACTGGGCACCGCGGGCGTGGACGCCAGCGTGTGGTTCGGCGCCGTGGTCAAGGCGGGCACGCCGGCACCGGCCGTTGCCCGGCTCAACGAGTCGCTGACCAAGGCGCTGCGCAGCCCGGACGTGGTCAAGCGCTTCAGCGACCAGGGCCTGCAGCCCATGCCGATGAGCCCGGAGGCCTTCGGCGACTTCATGAAGAAAGAGATCACGCGCTGGAGCGCGCTGGTCAAGACGAGCGGCGCATCCGTCGAATGAGGAACCCACCCATGAGCAGCACCAAACTCAAGGCCGCCATCATCGGCAGCGGCAACATCGGCACGGATCTGATGATCAAGATCCTGCGCCACGGCAAGCACATCGAGATGGGCGCCATGGTCGGCATCGACCCGGCCTCCGACGGCCTGGCACGTGCTCAACGCCTGGGCGTGGCGACCACGCACGAGGGCGTGGAAGGCCTGGCGCGGTTGCCGGTGTTCGAGGACATCGACATCGTGTTCGACGCCACCTCCGCCGGCGCGCACGTGAAGAACGACGCCTTCCTGCGGGCCCTGAAACCCGGCATCCGCATGGTGGACCTCACGCCCGCGGCCATCGGCCCGTACTGCATTCCCGTGGTCAACGGCGAGCAGCACCTGGACGCGCATAACCTGAACATGGTCACCTGCGGCGGCCAGGCCACCATCCCGATGGTGGCGGCGGTGAGCCGCGTGGCCAAGGTGCACTACGGCGAGATCGTGGCCTCCATCTCCAGCAAGAGCGCGGGCCCGGGCACGCGCGCCAACATCGACGAGTTCACCGAGACGACCTCCAAGGCCATCGAGGCCGTCGGGGGTGCCGCCAAGGGCAAGGCCATCATCGTGCTCAACCCGGCCGAGCCGCCGCTGATGATGCGCGACACGGTCTACACGCTCTCCGACTTCGCCGACGAGGACGCGATTGCCGCCTCGGTGGAGCGCATGGCCGCCGACGTGCAGGCCTACGTGCCGGGCTACCGGCTCAAGCAGCGCGTGCAGTTCGACCGCATCGAGCAGCCCATCCTGATCCCGGGCGTGGGACGCATCGCGGGCCTGAAAACCAGCATCTTCCTGGAGGTCGAAGGCGCCGCGCACTACCTGCCCGCCTACGCCGGCAACCTCGACATCATGACCAGCGCCGCGCTGCGCACCGCCGAGAGCATGGCGGCCAAGCTGCTGCAGCCGCTCACGGCCTGAAGGAGACCAACACCATGAACGGCAAGAAGCTCTACATCTCCGACGTGACGCTGCGCGACGGCAGCCACGCCATCCGCCACCAGTACAGCGTGGCGCAGGCCGCGCAGATCGCCAAGGCGCTCGATGACGCCAAGGTGGACTCCATCGAGGTCGCCCATGGCGACGGGCTGCAAGGCGGCAGCTTCAACTACGGCTTCGGCGCCCATACGGACCTGGAATGGATCGAGGCCGTGGCGAGTGTCGTCAAGCACGCGAAGATCGCCACGCTGCTGCTGCCGGGCATCGGCACCGTGCACGACC
Source organism: uncultured Azohydromonas sp. (assembly GCF_937926365.1). Lineage (GTDB taxonomy): Bacteria > Pseudomonadota > Gammaproteobacteria > Burkholderiales > Burkholderiaceae_C > Azohydromonas. Next base: position 51,141 of record NZ_CALAOH010000250.1, read on the forward strand.
TCAAAGCCGCGTTTGACGCCGGCGCGCGCGTCGTGCGCGTGGCCACGCACTGCACCGAGGCCGACATCTCGAAGCAGCACATCGAGTACGCCCGCCACCTGGGCATGGAGGCCGTGGGCTTCCTGATGATGAGCCACATGACCACGCCGCAGAAGCTCGCGGAGCAGGCCAAGCTCATGGAGAGCTACGGCGCCACCTGCTGCTACGTCGTGGACTCCGGCGGCGCCTTGGGCATGCAGGACGTGCGCGAGCGCTTCCGCGCCTTCAAGGACGTCTTGAAGCCCGAGACGCAGACGGGCATGCACGCGCACCACAACCTGAGCCTGGGCGTGGCCAACTCCATCGTCGCGGTGGAGGAAGGGTGCGACCGCATCGACGCCAGCCTGGCCGGCATGGGCGCTGGCGCGGGCAACGCGCCGCTGGAGGTGTTCATCGCCGCGGCGGAGCGCCTGGGCTGGAACCACGGCACGGACCTGATGCGGCTGATGGACGCGGCCGACGACATCGTGCGCCCGTTGCAGGACCGGCCGGTGCGCGTGGACCGCGAGACCCTGGCCCTGGGTTATGCCGGCGTGTACTCCAGCTTCCTGCGCCACTCGGAAGCCGCCGCGAAGAAGTACGGCATCAGCACCGTGGACATCCTGGTCGAGCTGGGCCGCCGGCGCATGGTCGGCGGGCAGGAGGACATGATCGTGGACGTGGCGCTGGACCTGCTCAAGAGACGGGACGAGGAGCGCACCACCGCGCAAGCCGCCTAATGGCTTCCCCTATCCACGTTTTGAAAGACACGCCATGAGCAACACCACCCTCACCGAGGCCTCCACCAGCCGTTTCGTCCGCATCCAGGAAGGCGACCTGGCGCTGCAGCTCCACTACAACGACTGCGGCAGCGGCGACGAGACCGTCGTCATGCTGCACGGCTCGGGCCCCGGCGCCAGCGGCTGGGCCAACTTCAACCGCAACATCGAGCCGCTGGTGGCGGCCGGCTACCGCGTCATCCTCATGGACTGCCCGGGCTGGAGCAAGAGCGACCCCATCGTGTGCACCGGCTCGCGCTCCGAGCTCAACGCCCGCGCCCTCAAGGGCCTGATGGACGCCATCGGGCTGGACAAGGCGCACCTGATCGGCAACTCCATGGGCGGGCACAGCGCCGTGGCCTTCGCGCTGGCCAACCCTGAGCGGGTAGGGAAACTCATCCTCATGGGCGGCGGCACCGGCGGCGTGAGCTCCTTCGTGCCCATGCCCACCGAGGGCATCAAGCTCATCGGGGCGCTGTACCGCCAGCCCACCATCGAGAACCTCAAGCGCATGATGAGCGTGTTCGTGTATGACACGAGCAGCCTCACGGAAGAGCTGTTCCAGGCCCGCCTGGACAACATGCTCACGCGCCGCGACCACCTGGAGAACTTCGTCAAGAGCGCCGAGGCGAATCCGAAGCAGTTCCCCGACGTGGGCCACCGGCTGGGCGAGATCAAGGCGCCTGCGCTGGTGATCTGGGGCCGCGACGACCGCTTCGTGCCGCTGGACACGGGCCTGCGCCTGGTGGCGGGGCTGCAGAACGCCGAGCTGCACGTCTTCAGCCGCTGCGGCCACTGGGCGCAGTGGGAGCATGCTGACAAGTTCAACCGCATGGTGCTGGACTTCCTGGCGCACTGAACGGCAGCGAGTCACACTGCGCCTTTCCCTTCAATTCGCAAGTGCCATCGCGCCCAGGCCCTCCCTGGCAGCGATGGCGCTGTCGTCGTTTTGCAGCAAACACGCCCATGAGTTCGACAACGCTGCGCCGTCGCGGCGCCCTGGCGCTGCTGGCAAGCCTGCCGCTGCTGGCCGCTCGCGGCGCGCTGGCACAAGGCTACCCGTACCGCCCCATCCACCTCGTGGTGCCCTACGCGCCCGGCGCCGCGGCGGACCAGCTCGCCCGCGTGCTGGCCCGGCCGCTGGCTCAGGCGCTGGGGCAGCCGGTGGTGATCGACAACCGCGCCGGCGCCGGCGGCACGCTGGGCGCCGACATGGTTGCCAAGGCGAGCGCGGACGGCTACACGCTGCTGCTGGGTACCGACGCCACCCAGGCGACCAACCTCCATCTCACCCGCAAGTTTCCCTATGACCCGCTGCGGCACTTCACGCCGCTGGCGTCCGCGGCCTTCAACCCGATCGTGCTGCTGGTCCATCCCTCGCTGCCGGTGCACAGCCTGGCCGAGCTGATCCAGTACGCCAAGGCGCATCCGCGCGCGCTGAGCTACGGCAGCTCGGGGCTCGGCACGCCGCACCACCTGGCCGGCGAGCTGCTCAACGAGCGGGCCGGCATCGCCATGCTCCACGTGCCTTACAAGGGCGGCGCGCCGGCCATGTCGGACCTGCTGGGCGGCAGCATCAACGTGCTGTTCGCCAGCCTGGCCACCGCGCTGCCCCACATCCGCAACGGGCAGGTGCGGGCGCTGGCCGTGACGCAGGCCCAGCGCCTCAGCGGCCTGCCCCAGGTGCCGACCATCGCCGAAACGCTGCCCGGCTACGTGCTCGCGGGCTGGCTGGGCTTCTTCGCGCCGGCCGGGCTGCCCGCGCCGATCCAGGCCCGGCTCCATACCGAGATCAACAAGGCCCTGGCGGACGAGACCGTGCGCTCGGCCCTGGAGCAGGCCGGCCTGGTGCCCTCGGGCGGCACGCCGCAGGCGCTGGCCGAGCTGGTGCGCGAGGAGCTCGCCACGCGGGGCCGGCTGGTCAAGGCCGCGGGTATCGAACCGGAATAGGCGCACGAAAAAGCGGCGCTGGTGACCCACACCAGCGCCGCAAGCCGCCGCGCCACTCAAGCAGCGGCCTCCCCGGAGATCAGGCCCGCGTCAGAACACGTGCCGCACCCCCACCCCCAGCGAGCTGGCCGAGCCGCCGGCGGGCAGCGTGTTGCCGGGGCCGAAGATGCCGTACAGCGCCGTGGTGGCACGGCCGTTGTAGCCGCCGTTGTCGTCCTCGATGCGGGCGTAGCGCAGGTACACGTCCGTGCGCTTGGACAGCCGGTAGTTCATGCCGACGTTGAGGTAGGTGTTGCGGCCCTCGGCCTTGGCCGCGCCGGTGGCGTAGGCCAGGCCGTTGTCCTCCACCCGCGCCACCTGCGCCACGGCGCTCCAGGCGGTGCCGATGGGCACCTTCACGCCCAGCGCCAGGCCGCGCGTCTTGGGCGTGGCGCCGCCGACCAGCTCGTTGCGGTGCTCCCAGAAGTTGCCGCCCAGCACGTAGCCGCCCAGCTTGTAGGTCGCACCGACGTTGAAGGCCTTCTGGTCCACGTCTCCTGCGGCCGTCGCCTGCCCGCCCTGGTGGTAGGCCACCGTGGCGTCCAGCCCACCGCCCTGGTAGCGCAGCAGGCCCCCGACGTTGCGCTTCATCGTGCCGGCCGCCACCCAGGGCGTGGCCACGCCGGGCGCGGTGGCGGCGCGCTCGCCCGCGGCCACGGCCACCATGGCGCTGAAGCCGCCGAAGGACGGCGTCCAGTAGCTCACCTGGTTGTCCTGGCGGCTCTGGTCGCCGTTGGAGACGTACATCGACAGCACCGGCGAGAAGGCCGAGAAGGGATCGACGTCGCTGAACACCATCGAGTAATGGATGGGCGCGTACTGCCGCCCCAGCCGGATCTCGCCGGCGCGCGGCGAGTACAGCGACACGTAGGCCTGGCGCCCGAACAGCCGCCCGCCCTGCAGCGAGGTCCCGGTGTCGATGGACAGGCCGCTTTCCAGCACGAAGCCCGCCTTGAGCCCGTCGCCCAGGTCTTCCGAGCCGCGGATGCCCCAGCGCGAGGGCTGCATGCCGCCGTTGGACAGCCGGGCCATCGAGCCGCGACCGGAGATGCGGGTGGATTCCACGTACGCGTCGGCAATGCCGTAGAGCGTGACGTTGCTTTGCGCGATCGCGCCGCCGGCGCAGGCCGCGAGCATGGCGGCGGTGATGCAGGTCTTGTTCACTGGATGTCTCCTTGCGGTTGAGGCGGGCCCGTTCGGATGCAGGCCCTTGAAGGCAAGGCTCCGCCCGGCCGGGCGCCAAGCCCGGCATCGGCAAAGCCTCGGAAAGCGAAGCGCCGCGCGCGGCGCGCGCGGTCAGCGGCCGGGCACCACCGTGCAGACGGCCGTGGCGGTGGCGATGAGCTGGCCCTCCTGCAGCAGCTCGCCCACCACGTGGCAGACCCCGCGGCCGCGGCGCACCAGCCGCGAGCGGCCCTGCAGCGCACCGGCGCGCGCGGGTTTCAGGAAGGACAGGTTCAGGTTGAGCGTGGCGCAGTGCTCGCCCGGCGCCAGCGTGGCGGTGACGAGGAAGGCCGTCACGTCGTCCAGCATCGCGCCCAGCACGCCGCCCTGCACCTGGCCGGCCGGGTTCAGGAAGCCCTCGCCGGCGTGGTAGTCGGATTCGAGCGTGCCGGCCTCCAGGTCCACGGCCGTGATGCGCCCGCCCAGCGTGGTGCTCACGGGCGGCGGCGCCAGCTCGCCGCGGCGCACGCGCGCGAAGTAGCCGTCGGCGGCGGGAGTGGTGTCAGCAGCCATGGAACTCGGGCTTTCGTTTCTGCACGCGCGCGGCGATGCCCTCGCGCTGGTCCTGCGAGGCGTCGGCCTGCGCGATGTCGCGCCGCAGCTCGGCGGCGTCCAGCGTGCCGGCGGCGATGCGGTTGAGGTGCTTCTTCATGCCCAGCAGCGCCAGCGGCGCCATGCCGGCCAGGTGTTCACTGAAATCGTCCACCGCCGGCGCCAGCGCACCGGCCTCGACCACCCGGTCCAGGAAGCCGCATTCCAGCATCTGCCGGGCATCCAGCGTCTCGGCCGCCAGCAGCACGCGCCGGGCCACGCGCAGGCCCAGCTGCCGCACGTAGCGCTCCATGCCGCCGCGATAGAACAGGATGCCGATCTGCGCCGCCGGCACGAACATGCGCGCCTCGGCCACGCCGATGCGGAAGTCGCAGGCCAGCGCCAGGTCGGTGGCGCCGCCGTGGAAGCCGCCGTTGATGGCCGCGATCGTGACCGGCCTCGCCTGCTCGATCTCGCCGGCCAGGGCCTCGAAGGACTCGCCGGCCGCGGCCACCGCCCCGCGCTCGGCCGCCTGCGCCAGGTTGAAGCCGCTGCAGAAATGCCGCCCCTGCCCGCGCAGGCGCAGCACCAGCACGCCGGGCGCGGCGTTGACCTCGCGCAGTTGCGAGCGCAACAGCTCCAGGTCCTCCAGCTCCAGCCGGTTGCCGACCTCGGGCCGGCGCAGCGTGATGGTGGCGATGCGGCCCTTGATCGCCAGCTCGGGCGGCAGCCCGGTGGGTGAATGGCTCATGGCGTCCTCCTCACCGGAACCCGTAGACCTGCATGGTGCTTTCGCCCGCACGCAGCCGCTCCAGGATCGCGGCCTCGTCGGCCTCGCGCCGGCGCGAGCGATCCACCACCTCGGCGGCACGCTCGCGCGGCAGCGCGCACACGCCGTCGCCGTCGGCCACCACCAGGTCCCCGGCGCTGACCACCACGTCGCCGATGAGCAGCGGCGCGCCGATCCAGCCGATGGCACCGTAGTCCTTGCCCGTGCCGCGGATGCACAGGCCGCGCGCGAACACCGGGAAGCCGATCTGCTCCAGCAGCACGCCGTCGCGCACGCAGCCGTCGATCACCAGCCCGGCCAGGCCGCGCGCCTGGGCCATGGTGCTCATGATCTCGCCCCAGTAGCCGTGCTCGAAGGCGCCGCTGGTGTGCACCACCAGCACGTCGCCCGGCCGGGCCACGGCCAGCGCGCGGTGCAGCCACAGGTTGTCGCCCGGCGGCGAATGCACCGTCAGCGCCGGCCCGCAGGCGCGCATCGCGCGCCCCACGGGCTTGAGCGCCGAGGGCAGCGCGCCGATCTTGCCGCCGGCCTCGTGCAGCGTGGCCGTGGGCAGTTCGCGGGCGGCGGCCACCACGGCCGGGGCAACGCGCTCGAAGTCCAGCCGCGTCGTGCTCGCGGCATCGTGTTCACGGGCCATGGCGCTCACACCTTCGTCTGCAGCTGGTGGTACTTGAACTGGCGCCGCGCCTCGTCCAGACGCATGCCGCCGCGCACGGCCTCGCGGATGGCCTCCTCGGCCCGCTCGATGCCCTCGGCCGTGTCCAGCACGCGGTCCTCGAAGTCCTTCGGGATCACGACCACGCCGTCGGCGTCGCCGCGCAGCAGGTCGCCCGGGGCCACGCGCACGTCGCCGATGTTGACCGGCACGCCGGTGGCTTCCACCTGCACGCGGTCCTTGCCGGTGCGCATCCAGTGGTCCTTGGCGAACACCGGGTAGCCCAGCTTCAGGCACATCGCCACGTCGCGGCACACGCCGTCGATGACGGTGCCGGCGATGCCGCGGCGGTGCGCGATCTCGGTGAGGATGTCGCCCCAGACGGTGGCGTTGTCGCGCCCGCCGTTGTCCAGCACCACCACGCTGCCCGGGGGCACGTCGTCGATGTAGTCGCCCACCGTGCCGGCCGGGTTGCCGGCCGGGCCGTACAGCAGCGTCCAGGCGCGCCCGGCCATGCGGAAGCCGTTGTCGCGCGGCTTGATGCGGTAGCACTGGCCGTTGAGGCCGAGCTTGTCGAGCGCGTCGCTCAGCGTGGCGGTGTCCAGGCGCGCGGCGCGCGCGACGTTCTTGTCCTGTTCCATGGTGTTCAGTCCTTGAGCATGTGTTCGTAGTTGCCGCCCATGACCTGGCCGATGGGCGTGCCGGCGGCGATGGCCTTGGCCATGGCGGCCTCCTTGGCGACGATGGTTTCCGCCGTTTCGAGCACACGCTCGATGTCGCGCGCGGCGATGAAGATGACGGCGCTCTGGTCCGCGAGCACGTAGTCGCCGGGCGTGACCTCGACGCTGCCGACCTGCACCGGCACCTGCGTGCCGAGCTCGACCACGCGGCCGCGCGCGGTCAGCGCGGTGAGGCTGCAGCTGAAGATGGGGAACTCGTAGGCGACGGCCTCGTCCACGTCGCGCAGCGGGCCGTCGGCGATCACGCCGGCCACGCCGCGCACCTTGGCGCCCAGCGTCAGCAGCCCGCCCCAGCAGCCCGCCTCGATGCCGCTGCGCTGCTCGACGACGATGATGTCGTCGGGCCCCGCGGCCTCGATGGCGGTGCAGCCGAGGTGGCGCGGCGGCCCGGGCGGCGGCGTGCCGGGGCCGACCTTCATGGTCACGGCCTGGCCGGCGATGCGCCCGCGCCCCGAGCGTTGCGGCAGCCCGGTGACGGCGCCGGGCAGGCCCAGCTTGTCCAGGGCGTCGGATACCGCGCAGGCATCGAGCCGGCGCAGGCGTTGCACGTAGGGATTGCTCATGGTGGTTCTCAGTCCAGGGTGCGCCAGGCGGCGAAGCACAGTCCGGTGCCGGTGAGCGCGGGGCTGCGGTAGCCCGGCACGTAGGACACCCATTCCAGGTCCAGCTCCTTCACGGCCTCGGCGGCGATGAGCCAGTTGCGGATCTCGGAGCTGCCGGCCTGCAGCTGCTTGGGGTCCAGGCCGGCGAGCCACTGCATGTCCTTCTCGCGCAGCGCCTGGATGATTCCGTGGTCCAGCTCCTCGTCCACCACGAAGTGGCTCAGGCCGCCGGAGGCCAGCACGCCCACGCGCAGGTCCTCGGGGTAGGCCTGGACCAGCTCGCGCAGCGCCGCGCCGAGCTGGATGCAGCGCCGCGGCGTGGGCTGGTTGGGCGGATCGAAGGTGTTGACGATCACCGGGATCACCGGCAGCTCGGTGCCCTGCAGGAACCAGCGGTGGATGAAGCTGAAGGCGTGGCCCTCGTACTGGCCGCGCTCCAGCCCGTCCATGGCGGTGATGTCGAAGTCGCGGTCGCAGAGCTGGCGGATGAGCCACTCGGCCATGTCGGCCTTGACCGGATAGTCGCGGTCGGCCCCGGGTTCCTGCCGCGCCATGCGCGCTTGCTTGTACCAGCCGTCGCCGGGCGAGAGCTCGGCCTTGGCGTTGCGGATGGTGGCGCCGTAGTAGATGGCGAAGGCCGGGTTGTTGGTGGTGCGGAACAGCTCGTGCTGGTCGTCCCCGACCACCAGCAGCACGTCCAGCCGGGCCGCCTGGATGCGGCGGCGCAGTTCGGCCATCGCCTCCTGCGTCTCGTCGAAGCGGCGGCCCATCTCTTCGGGCGTCACCATCGACTCGGCCTGCGCCGGCGCCTGGGCCAGCAGCGCCTCGTAGTTCGTGCGCTCGCCGGCGCGGTCGTAGTAGTGGGGGTTCTTCGGATCGACCTCGCGGAAGCCGTGCTGCCAGTCCTCGCGCTGCGAGGCCAGCATGATGCTGTGCGAGGAGCCGAAGGCGGCAACGATTCGGGCCATGACGGGTTCCTGTCTCAGACGATGAAGGCGGCGCGCAGCTCGGCGATGCGCTGCTCGCCGTAGCCAAGCTCCTGGAGGATCGCGTCGGTGTCCTGGCCCTGCTGCGGCGCGGGCCGCGGCGGCTCGGTGCGCGGGTGGGCCGACAGCCGCATGGGCTGGCCGATGAGCGAGACCTCGCCCAGCTCGGGATGCTGCATGGGCCAGGTGATGCCGAGGTGGCGCACCTGCGGGTCCTCGAACACCTGGTCGATGCGGTGGATGGGGCCACAGGGCACGCCGGCCTTGAGCAGCCGCTCGGTCCACTCGGCGGTGCTGCGGCGCGCGAAGGCCTCGCCCACGGCGGCGTTGACGCGGTCGCGGTTGGCGCAGCGCTCGGGGTCGGAGCCGAAGCCGGGCTCGTCCACCAGGTGCGGCACCTCCAGCGCCTCGCACAGCCGCGTCCACATCGTCTGGCCGATGGCCGCGACGTTGAGGTAGCCGTCGGCCGTGCGGAACACGCCGGTGGGCACGGTCAGCGGGTGCTCGTTGCCGTGCTGGCCCGGCACCTTGCGGTCGATGAGCCACTGCGCGGCCTGGAAGTCCAGCATGGCGATCTGCGACTCCAGCAGCGAGGTCTGCACCCACTGCCCCTCGCCGGTGGCCTCGCGCTCCAGCAGCGCGGCCAGCACGCCCTGGGCGCAGAAGTGGCCCGCGCACAGGTCGGCGATGGGGATGCCCACGCGCATCGGGCCGTCGCCCGGCTTGCCGGTGACGCTCATGAGCCCGCCCATGCCCTGCGCGATCGAGTCGAAGCCGGGCCACTTGGCATAGGGCCCGTCCTGGCCGAAGCCCGAGATGCTGGCGTACACCAGGCGCGGGTTGATGGCGCGCAGCTGCTCGGGGCCGATGCCCAGGCGGTCCTTCACGTCGGGGCGGTAGTTCTCGATGAACACGTCCGCCTTGCGCACCAGCTCGTGCAGGATCGCCACGCCCTCGGGCGTCTTCATGTTGAGCGTGAGACTTTCCTTGTTGCGGTGCAGGTTCTCGTAGTCGGCGCGGTTGTGGTCGCGCCCGCCGATCATGTCGTCGCCACCGGGCGCACCCGGCGGGATTTCGAGCTTGATGACGCGCGCACCCATGTCGGCGAACAGCCGCACGGCGGTGGGGCCGGCGCGCACCCGGGTGGCGTCGAGGATGGTGAAGCGCGAGAGCGCGCCCTTGCGGGGGGTGGTGGACATGGGTCGCTCCTTCAGGCGGGCGTGAACATCGGGACGGCGTGGCCGCCGTCGCTGGGTTTGAACACCACGCGCACCCGCTGGTCGATCGCCAGCGCGGCGGGATCGCAGTCGACCAGGTTCGTCATCAGCGTGACGCCCTCGTCGAGCGTGACCAGGGCCAGCGTGTAGGCGGCCTCGCCCCGGCCCATGGTGCTGTGGCTGTAGATGCGGCCGAAACCGCTGGCCTGCACCCAGCGGGTATTGGCGCTGAGGCAGTGCGGGCAGATGTCGCGCGGGTAGTGGTGCACCTCGCCGCAGTCGTCGCATTGCTTGAGCAGCAGCCGGCCCTCGTCGGCGGCGCTCCAGTAGGCCTGCGACTCCGGCAGCACGCGCGGCGCGGGGATGCGGCGCGGCTGCGCGCCCTTGTCTTGTGGAGAGCTCATCTCAAACCCTTTCCAGAATCAGCGTGGCCGCGGTGTGGCGCGAGGCCAGCGCGCCGCCGATGCCGTTGGCCAGCGCGAGGTCGCAGTTGGGCACCTGCACGGCCGGGTGCGCCTCGCCGCGCAGCTGGCGCACGGCCTCGATCACCTTGGTGACGCCGCCGCGGTTGGCGGGGTGGTTGCTGCACAGCCCGCCGCCGTCGGTGTTGAAGGGCAGCCGTCCCACGCCGGAGATCAGGCCGCCGTCCTGCACGAAGCGCCCGCCCTCGCCCTTGCGGCAGAAGCCCAGGTCCTCCAGCTGCATCAGCACGGTGATGGTGAAGCTGTCGTAGAGCGAGGCGTACTTGATGTCCGCCGGCGTCACCCCGGCCTCGGCAAAGGCCAGCGGCCCGGACCAGGCGGCGGCGGAATAGCTCAGGTCCACCTTGCCGGCCATCGAATGCTTGGGCGCCTCGCCGGTGCCGCGCACCTTCACCAGCGGCCGCTTCTGCTGCGCGGCGATGTCGCGCGCGATCTCCGGCCGCGCCACGATCAGCGCGCCGCCGCCGTCCGTCATCACGCAGCAGTCGAGCCGGTGCAGCGGATCGGCCACCAGCGGCGAGGCCAGCACCTCCTCCACCGTCACCACCTTGCGCAGCAGCGCATGCGGGTTGTGCTGGGCGTGGTGCGAGGCCGCGACCTTGATCCAGGCCAGTTGCTCGGACGTGGTGCCGAACTCGTGCATGTGGCGCCGCGCCACCATGGCGTAGAGGTTCTGCGTGGCCGGGCCGTAGGGCAGCTCGAAGGCCAGCTCGGGCGCGTCGGGGTCGGGCGCCTTGAGCGCGAGCTGCGGCGGCTTGCCGGCCTTGGCCAGCGCGGCCGAGGCCGCGCGCGGGCGCCCGGCCAGCGTGATCAGCGCCACGTTGCAGCGGCCCGCGGCAATCGCCTCCGCGGCATGCGCCACGTGCAGGATGGGCGCGGAGCCGCCGCACTCGGTGCTGTCCACGTGGCGCAGCTTCAGGCCCAGGTACTCGGCCACCGTGGTGGTGCCCAGGCCCGGGGCGTCGCCGGCGCAGAAGTAGCCGTCGATGTCGGACTTGCTCAGCCCGGCGTCTTCCAGCGCGCCGCGCGCCACGTCGGCATGCAGCCGCACGACCGAGAGGTCGTCGGCCTGGCGGGTCGGGTGCTCGTAGGCACCGACGATGTAGGCTTTTCCGTTGAGACTCATGGTGTTCCTCGCGCTCACTGCTCGGGCCGGAAGCCGGTGGCCTTGACGACCGCGCCCCAGTAGCCGATTTCCTTGCGCAGCAGCGCATCGACCTCGCCGGCGGTACGGAAGTCCGGCGTCATGGTCTGCTTGTTGGTGAGGATGTCGCGCACCTCGGGCATGGCGAGCACCTGCTTGACGGCGGCCTGCATGCGCTCCATCTCGGCCTTGGGCGTCTTGGCCGGCGCCCACAGCGCCGTCCAGGCGTCGCCGGTGTCCACGTTGAAGCCCTGCTCCATGAGCGTGGGCACGTCGGGCAGCAGCGGCGAGCGCTTGGCGCCGAACACGCTGATCACCTTCACCTGTCCGCCGCGCTGGTGCGGCGCGATGTCACCGGCGGTCATGATCCCGGCAGCCACCTGCCCGCCCACCAGGTCCGTCACCAGCGGGCCGTTGCCCCGGTAGGGCACGACGTTGAGCGTCACGCCCGCGGCCTTGGCCAGTTGCAGGCCGCTGAAGTGCGTGTGGCCGCCCAGCCCCGCCGAGCCGAAGGTGGCCTCCTTGGGATGCGCCTTGACCCAGCCGATGTAGTCCTTGACGCTGGACACGCCGGTGCGGCTGTTGACGGCCAGCGCCAGCGGGTACGACACCACCATCGCCACCGGCGCCAGGTCGGTCAGCAGGTCGTACTTCAGCACCGAGGTCGGATAGAGCACGTACTGGAACACGCCGGTGGCATTGGGTGCAAGCATGTACGTCTGCCCGTCGGGCGCGGCGTTCTTGAGCGCCTCGGCCGCCAGGCGCCCGCCGGCACCGGGCTTGTTCTCGACGATGACGGTCTGGCCCAGCGGCTGGCGCAGCTTCTCCGCCAGCACCCGCGCGACCATGTCGGTGGACCCGCCGGGCGCGAAGCCCACGATGATGCGCATGGGCGGCTTGTCCTCGGCCTGGGCGCCGGCGCCCAGGCCCAGGATCGCGGCGGCCAGCAGCGTCTTCATGAAATGGCATCGGTTCATCTGTGTCTCCTGTCGTTGTCGAGCTTGCGGGGCCGATCAGTGGGCCTGCTCGCCGAAGCGGCGCAGGTGGTGGTGCGCGTCGCCCAGGATCTGGCCGATGGCCATCAGCCGCTTGGCGTAGTGGCCGACGCGGCACTCCTCGGTCATGCCCATGGCGCCGTGCATCTGGATCGCGGCCAGGCTGACCTGGCGGCCCAGTTGCGCCGTCATCACCTTGGCCGCCGACACCAGGCGCCGGCGCTGCGGCACCGAGTCCGCCTCCAGTGCCATGGCCGCGGCGCAAGCCATCGACTTGGCCTGCTCCAGCGCGATCACCATGTCGGCCAGGCGGTGCTGCAGCACCTGGAATTTCGCCAGCGGCGCGCCGAACTGCTTGCGCGTGCGCAGCTGCTCCGTCGTGAGCTCGACCAGGGCCTCGATGGCGCCGGCGGCCTCGGCGCACAGCGCCGCGTTGGCGCGGTCCAGCGTCTCGTCCAGCAGCACGTGCGCCGCGCCCTCGGTCCCGACCAAGCGCCCGGGCTCCACCCGAACGCCGCGCAGCTCCACGTGGGCGGCGCGGCGGCCGTCCAGCGTGTTGAAGCCGTGCAGGCGCAGGCCCGGCGCCTTGGCATCCAGCGCGAACAGGCTCAGGCCCTCGGGGCCGTGGCGCTCGCCCGCGGTGCGCGCCACCACCAGCAGCAGGTCGGCACTGTCGCCGTCGAGCACCAGGCTCTTGCGGCCGTCGAGCACCCAGCCTTCACCGTCGCGGCGGGCACGCGTCTGCACGTCGTCGAAGTGGTAGCGCGCCTGGGGCTCGCTGCAGGCCAGGGCCAGCCGCAGCTCGCCGCTGGCCACGCGCGGCAGCCATTGCGAGCACTGCTCGGGCGAGCCCGCCCGCGCCAGCAGCTGCCCGGCCAGCACGACGCTGGAGAACCAGGCGCCGCCGCCGAGCGCGCGGCCCAGCTCCTGCGCCACCAGCATCGTCTCCACCGGGCCTTGGCCACTGCCGCCGAGCTCGGGGTCGAAAGGCAGGCCCAGCAGGCCCATCTCGGCCATCGCCGCGTGGCGCCGGGCGGCCGTCTCGGGCGCCGGCGCGTTGCCGCGCTCGTGCGCGGGGTACTCGCCGTCGCAGAAGCGCTGCACCGCCTCGCGCAGCGCCAGGTGGTCGTCGTTGAGCGCGAAATCCATGGTGATACTCCTCAGGCCGACAGCACGGCCTTGGCGATCAGGTTGCGTTGCACCTCGTTGGCGCCGCCGTAGATGGACAACTTGCGCGCGTCCAGGCAGTTGGCCGCCAGCGAACCCAGCTCGGCCGGGGCCGGCGGCTCGTCCAGGGCCTCCAGCGCTTCCAGCCGCTGCAGTTCGGCGTCGAAGGGCACGGCGTGCGGCCCGGCGATGTCCACCAGCAACTCGTAGATGGCCTGGCGCAGCTCGGTGCCGCGCACCTTGAGCATCGAGGCCTCCACCGCCGGCACGCGGCTGCCCTGGTTGGGGCTGAGCAGGCGCAGCGCCGTGAACTCCAGCGCCAGCAGCTCGATCTCGAACTGCGCCAGCCGCGCCTGCAGCAGCGGGTCCTCGGCCAGGCCCTGCTGCTGCGCCAGGCGCCGGGCACGGGCGAGCTGCTGCTTGCACGAGCCGATGCCGGCGATGCCGGTGCGCTCGTGGCCCAGCAGGTACTTGCCGCAGGTCCAGCCCTTGTGCAGCTCGCCCACCAGGTTCTCGACCGGCACGCGCACGTTGTCGAGGAACACCTCGTTGAGGTCCTCGCCGCCTTCGAGCATGCGGATCGGGCGCACCTGCACGCCGGGCGAGGCCATGTCGATGAGCAGGAAACTGATCCCTTCCTGCGGCTTGGCCGCGTTCGGGTCGGTGCGCACCAGCGCGAACATCATCGAGCACCACTGCGCGTAGGAGGTCCACACCTTGTGGCCGTTGACGACGAAGTGGCGGCCGTCGGGCTCCAGCACGGCGGTGGTGCGCAGCGACGCCAGGTCCGAGCCCGCGCCGGGCTCGGAGAAGCCCTGCGCCCACCAGGTGTTGCTGTGGCGGATGTCGGGCAGGTACTTCGCCTTCTGCTCGGCGGTACCGAAGGCGATGAGCACCGGGCCCAGCATCTGGATGCCGCTGGCAATGATGCGCGGCGCGCCGCCGAGCAGCGTCTCCTCGTCGAAGATGTAGCGCTGCAGCGGCGTCCAGCCCGGGCCGCCGTGCTCCACCGGCCAGCCCGGCGTGATCCAGCCGCGCTCCTCCAGGATGCGGAACCAGGTCACGTAGTCCTCATGCTCCAGGCGCAGGCCCAGCTCCACCTTGCGCTTGATGCGCGCGGGCAGCCGCTCCTGCACGAAGCGGCGCACCTCCTGGCGGAAGGCCTCGTCGGCGGGGGAAAACTCCAGCTTCATGCTCTGCGTCCTTCAGGGCTTGCACACCAGCAGCGCGTCCAGCGCGAGGGCGCGCTCGGGGTAGGCCACCAGCGGGTTGATGTCGATCTCGGTGATCTGCGGGTTGGCGCGCATCTGCGCGCCCACGCGGGCGACCACGCGCGCCACCGCGCGCACGTCCACGGCGCTGGCGCCACGCACGCCGCGCAGCAGCGAGGCCGCCTTCAGGCGCGAGAGCTCCTCGACGATGTCGTCCTCGGCCAGGTCGGCCGGGATCAGGCGCACGTCCTTGAGCGCCTCGATCCACACGCCGCCCAGGCCGACCAGCACCACCGGGCCCCACTCGGCATCGCGCCGCGCGCCCACGACGAGCTCCAGCCCGCGCGCGCCCATGGCCTCGACCAGCACGCCGTCGAGTTCCAGCTCGGGGCGGTGGCGCTTCACGCTTTCGTGCAGTTGCCGCCAGGCCGTGCGCAGCGCCGCCTCGTCGGCCACGCCGACGATCACGCCGCCAACGTCGCTCTTGTGCGGCAGCGCGCTGGCCTGCGCCTTGAGCACCACCGGCCAGCCGATCTCGCCGGCGGTGCGCAGGGCCTCGTCAAGGCTGCGGGCCAGCGCGCCGCGAGGCGCCTCGATGCCGGCCTCGGCCAGCCAGACCTTGCCCTGGTACTCCGCGAAGATGCCGTTGGCCGGGACGGGACCGGGCAGCTTCACCATGCTCGCCGCGGCGGCGGCGGCGCGGCCGGCGCGGGCCACGTTCTCGCCGTAGATCGCCACGCGGCGCAGGGCGCGCAGGGCGCGGTCGCCGGAGCGGAACATCGGCACGCCGCTGGCCTGGATGGCCTCGACGAAGAAAGGCTCGATCGGGCCGTTGTCGCCGTTGAGCACCAGCACCGCGGGCTTGTTCGAGCGCGCCAGCGCGGGCAGCAGGTGCTCGGCCTTGTCGCGCTGCGCCACCGCGGGGCCCACGGGAATGGCCAGCACCAGGCTGGCGATGTTCGGGTCGGCCAGCAGCGTGTCGGCGATCTCGCCCACCAGCCCCGGCTGGCGCACGCCGATGGTGGTGTAGTCCAGCGGGTTCTCGGCCACGGCGTAGCTCGGCAGCTTGGCCTGCAGCGCCTCGACCGTGGCCGGTGCCAAGGCCGGCATGGGCAGCCCGATGTCGTCGGCGAAGTCCAGCGCGATGTTCTTCATCGCGCCCGAGCCGGTCATGAAGGCCACGCCGCCGACCTGCGGTGCCGGGTGGCGCAGCAGGATGGCGGTGGTGTCAAACAGTTCGTCCAGCGAATCCACCTGCACCACCGCCTCGCGCGCCAGCAGCGCCGTGGCCGTGGCGTGGTCGCCGGCCAGCGCGCCGGTGTGCGAAGCCGCGGCCTCGCGGGCACGCTCGCTCTTGCCCGGCATCAGCAGCACCAGCGGCTTGCCGGCCTCGCGCGCCTGGCGCGCCAGCGCCAGGAACTGCCGCGGACGGCGCACCTGCTCGACATAGGCGGCGATGACGCGCGTCTGCGCATCGGCGATGTAGTGGGCCAGCAGGTCCTCCACACCCACGCCGGCCTCGTTGCCGGTGGAGAACACCGCCGTGAGCGGCAGGCCGCGGCCGATGAAGGCGTCGCGCAGGCACGCGGCCATCGCGCCGCTCTGCGCCACCACGCCGATGCCGGGGCGGCCGTTGCAGGGATAGGGCGACACGGGCTCGAAGGTCAGCGGCACGCCGGCCTCGAAGTTGGTGAAGCCCATGCAGTTGGGGCCCACCAGCAGCATGCCGGCCTCGCGCGCCAGCGCGGCGAGCTGCTCCTGGCGGGTGCGGCCCTCGTCGCCGGTCTCGGCATAGCCCGAGGCGAAGAGCACCGCGGCGTGGGTGCGGCGCGCGGCCAGGGCGCGCATGGCGTCCATCACACCGGCTTCGGGAATCGCCAGCACGGCGAGGTCGATGCCTTCGGGCAACTCGTCCACCGTCTTGACGCAGGGGCGGCCGTTGATCTCGCTGCTGCTGCGGCTGACCAGATGCAGCTGGCCCTGCCAGCCGAAGCGCTCCAGGTTGGCCAGCACGAAGCCGCCGAAGGAACGGGGGTCGGCCGAGGCGCCGACGATGGCGATCGATCGCGGCTGGAGCACGCGGCCAACCGGCTGCAGGTCGGTACGCGGGGCGGAATCCGTCATCTCAAGTCCTCTCGCAACAAGCGTGGTGTCGATGGAGCGGATTCTCTGGCATGCCAAAGCATCTTGTAAATACACCAGAAGAGCAGTTCTGGCGTTTTATGGTCGGTGTTTTCCCGAACACGTCAAGCGGTTTGCTGGCCCGCACGGTGCGCAGCGCCGTCTGCCCGTGAGGCCCGGCTCACCTCTTCTCCCTATATAGAGAGCGACTTGGCGTCAGCGCGACATCCTGCCCGGCCAGAACGGCGGCAGGACGCTAAGCTGCGGACACCACAGAAGAACAACTTCAGTGGAAACACATCGTGGTATCCGGGTAATCCATTGCTTGCATGCCACGACACATCAAACGTATATTTGCTTCCACGCCATGAGCACGACCAACGAACCCAGCACTCCCACTCCCATGGACAGCGCCCTCAGCACCGAAGAACTGCGCCCCCGCGCCGGCCGGGCCAACGAGATCCGGGCCGCGCTGCAGGACGAGATCGAGAGCGGCAAGCTCCCGCCCGGCGCGGTACTGGACGAGCGTGCGCTGGCCGCGCGCTTCGATGTCTCGCGCACTCCGGTGCGCGAGGCGCTGCAGCAGCTCGCCGCACGGGACTTGGTGCGCATCGCGCCGCGCCAGGGCGTCACGGTGGCGCGGCTGTCCATCGGCAAGGTGCGCGGGATGATGGAAGCGCTGGGCGAGCTGGAGGCGGTGTGCGCCAAGCTCGCGGCGCGCCGCATCGACGACGAGCTGCGCCAGCGCCTGGACGAGGCCGTCGCCCGCTGCCAGGACGCCGCCATCAACGGCGGCTCGGCCGAGTACGCGCTGGCCAACACCTTCTTCCACGAGACGATCTACGCCGGCAGCCGCAACGAGTACGTGGCCGAGCAGATCCGCCAGGCGCGCCGCCTCGTGCAGCGCTACCGCGCCAAGGACTTCCAGAGCAAGGCGCAGATCAGCAAGTCGTTGCAGGAGCACCTGAAGATCGCGCGCGCCATCCAGGCGGGCGACGAGGCGGGTGCGGCGCAGGCCATGTTGCTGCACGTGCCCATGGGCTCCACCGGCTTTTCCGAGTTCCTGGCCACCGTGCCGATGAGCTTCTTCGACAACGAAGGCGCCTGACGCGCCGCCCCACCATGAACCGCTCGCCCCGCTCCATCGACCTCCCGGGCCTGGCCCACAAGGCGCCCATTCCTCAAGCCGCCCGCGTCGGCCCGCTGCTGTGCTCCTCGGGCATTGCCGGCAAGGACCCCACCACCGGGGAGCTGCCGGCGGACGCCGCGGCGCAGGCGGCCAACGCCTTCGCCAACATGGACCGGCTGCTGGAGGCCGGCGGAGCGCGCCTGGAAGACGTGGCCAAGCTCACCGTCTACCTCAAGGACCCGGCGGCGCGCGAGGCGGTCAACGCCCAGTGGCTGCGGCGCTTCCCGGACCCGCACGACCGCCCGGCGCGGCACATCCTCGAACACGACCTGCAGCACGGCATGGCGCTGCAGCTGGAATTCCTGGCCTTCGTCCACTCCCCTGACCGCTGAGAGAGCCTTTCATGATCATCGACTCGCACGCCCACATCGTCATGCCTCCCGAGAGCTTCCGCTTCATGGCGGAACTCATCGGCGGCCGGGCCAACCCCCACACGCTGCCCAAGATCCCCGAAGCCTCGGTGCGCAAGGTGGCCGAGGAGCTGGTGCGCACCATGGACAGCGTGGGCACCGACGTGCAGTTCATCTCGCCGCGCCCGTACCTGCAGATGCACTCGGTCAAGCCGGGCAAGGTCACGGAGCTGTGGTCACGCCACTGCAACGACCTCATCGCGCGCTTCGTCGAGCTGTTCCCCGACCGCTTCCGCGGCGTGGCCGGCCTGCCGCAGTACATGGACGAGCCGCTGGAGCAGCGCGCCATTCCCGAGCTGCGCCGCTGCGTCGAGCAGCTGGGCTTCGTGGGTTGCCTGATCAACCCCGATCCCACCGAGGGCGCCGGCCCCACGCCGCCGGGGCTGGGCGAGGAGTTCTGGCACCCGCTGTACCAGGCCATGGTGGAGCTTGACGTGCCGGGCCTGATCCACTCGGCGGGCAGCTGCAGCACGCGCGAGAGCTACACGCTCAAGTTCATCAACGAGGAGAGCATCGCCATCGTCTCGCTGCTGGGCGCCAAGGTCTTCGACAAGTTCCCCGCGCTCAAGATCGTGGTGGCCCACGGCGGCGGCGCGATCCCCTACCAGATGGGCCGCTTCCGCTCCTGGAACGCGCGCAAGGGCGAGGCCGTGAGCTTCGACGAGCAACTGCGCAAGCTCTATTTCGACACCTGCAACTACTCCAAGGAAGCCATCGAGCTGCTGATCAAGGTGGCCGGCACCGACAACGTGCTCTTCGGCACCGAGAAGCCGGGCACCGGCAGCGCGCGCGACCCGGTGAGCGGCCGCGACTACGACGACATGAAGCCCGTGATCGAGAGCATCGAGTGGCTGACCTCGCAGCAGCGCACCAACATCTTCGAATGCAACTGCCGGCGCGTGTACAGCCGCGCCTTCCGCAAGGACGGCGAGTAAGGCGCCCGGCCACCATACCCACACACCGAGGAGACCACCATGGCCATGACTAGGGAAGACAACGAGCTGCTGACCCGCGTCGAGAACGGCGCGCCCATGGGCGAGATGATCCGCCAGCACTACTGGATCCCGGCCGTGCCGGCGGCCAAGCTCGTGGCTGACGGCGCGCCGGTACGCGTGCGGCTGCTGGGCCGCAACTACGTGGCCTTCCGCGTGACGGACGGCAGCGTGGGCGTGGTGGACGAGCAGTGCCCGCACCGCAAGGCCTCGCTGGCGCTGGCGCGCAACGAGGACAACGGCCTGCGCTGCCTCTTCCACGGCTGGAAGTTCAACGTGCGCGGCGAGGTGGTGGAGGCGCCCAACCACACCGGCGACCAGCGCCAGTTCTGCAGCCACGTGCGCGTCAACCGCTACACGGTGGCCGAGCGCGGCGGCATCGTCTGGGTCTGGCTGGGCCAGGGCGAGCAGCCGCCCAAGTTCCCCAACCTGCCCTTCGTGGACCTGCCGGAGAACCAGCGCGCCGTCACCAGCCAGGAGGTGCCCACCAACTGGGTGCAGGGCGTGGAAGCGTCGATGGACAGCTCGCACGTGGGGGTGCTGCACGAGTCCACCACGCAGCTCACCGCCGGCTCGGGCAACGAGCGGCTGCACATGACCAAGGCGCTGGCGCCGAAGCTGGAGTTCGAGGAGCGGCCCTACGGCTACCGCTACGCCGCGCTGCGCGCGCTGCCCGATGACAAGGTGTATGCGCGCGTCAACAACTTCGTGATGCCCTGGTACGGCATCATCTGCCCGCCCGATGCCAAGGGTCCCAGCACGGTGTTCTTCTCCACGCCGGTGGACGACGTGACGCACCGCGCCTGGTTCGTGCACTTCAACCCGCATCGGCCGCTGGGCATGACGGTGATGTCGGCCTCGCCCGACGTGTGGAACTTCCCGCCGCTGCCCCCGGGCAGCCCCGCGGACAACTGGGGCCAGAACCGCGACCTGATGAAGCGCGGCCATGCCACGGGCTTCCCGCAGCACCTGGGCACCGAGGATTTCGCGATGTTCCTCAGCCAGGGCCCGATCTACGACCGCACCGACGAACAGCTGTGCTCGGCCGACGGCGCGGTGCTGCGCGTGCGCGCGCAACTGCTGCGCTCGGTGCGCGAGTTCATGGCCGGGCAGACGCCCAGGCTCGCCGACAACCCCGAGCTCGACTACGCCCAGGCCGTCTCGGTCGGCGGCGTGATCAACGCGGGCGCCGACTGGCGCGCCCTCACCAAGGCCGATTGAGAAGGCAACCCGACGTGGACTACCGCATGACCTCCCCCACGCGCCGACGGCTGCTGCTGTCCGCGGCTGCCGGCCTGGCGCCGGGCCTGCTGCGGGCGCAGCCGGACAAGCCGGTGCTGCGCATCCTGGTCGGGCTGCCGCCGGGCGGCGGCACCGACGCCATCGCGCGCGCCATCGCCGACCGGCTGCACGAGCACCTGGGCCAGCCGGTGATGATCGACAACCGCGTGGGCGTGGGCGGGCGCCTGGCCTGCGACGCGCTGATGGCGTCCAAGCCCGATGGGCTGACCTGGATGATCGCGCCCAACGCCACGCCCACCTTCCAGACGCTGGTGTTCGGATCACAGCTCAAGTGGAATCTGTTCCGCGACTTCGCGCCGGTGGCCGCCCTGGTGAGCTACCCGCTGGGCATGGCCGTGAGCACCGCCACGGGCGTGACCAACGTGCGCGAGTTCGTGCAGTGGGTGCGCGAGCATCCGAAGGAGGCCAGCTTCGGCGTGCCGGGGCTGGGCGGCCAGAACCACTTCCTGGGTGCGCAGTTCGCCAAGGCCATGGGCATTGACTTGCCGGTGACGCCTTACAAGGGCACGCCGCCGCTCATCACGGACCTGGTGGGCGGCCACGTGCCGGCGGCCGTGACGCTGATGGACGAGATGCTCAAGCACCACCGCAGCGGCCGCGCGCGCGTCATCGGCATCTTCAGCGACAAGCGCTCGGAGCTGATGCCCGACATCCCGACCATGGCCGAGCAGGGCGTGAAGATGCTCGCCAGCGAGGGCTGGACCGCGATGTGGGCGCCGGCCAAGACGCCGCCGGCCGAGATCGCGCGCATGCAGCAGGCGCTGCGCAAGGTGCTGGAGACGCCCACGGTGCGCGAGCTGCTCACCACGCGGCTGTCGGTGGTGCCGGGCTACCTCGACGGCGCGCAGATGGCCCAGCGCCAGCGCGACGAGCTCGCCGCCTGGGAGCCCATCATCAAGGCCTCGGGCTTCAAGCCGGAGTGAGGACGCCGAGATGCTGAGCGCCGAGAAGAACCGCCGGCTCACCGAGGTCGGCCCCGGCACCCCGATGGGCGAGCTGCTGCGCCGCTACTGGCATCCGGTGGCGGGTATCGACGAGCTTGAGCGCCATCCGGTCAAGGCCGTGCGCCTGATGGGCGAGGACCTGGTGCTGTTCAAGGACGCCGAGGGGGCCTATGGCCTGGTGGACCGGCACTGCGCGCACCGGCGCGCGGACCTGTCCTACGGCTTCGTCGAGCCAGGCGGCCTGCGCTGCAACTACCACGGCTGGCAGTTCGACGTGCAAGGCCGCTGCGTGCACCAGCCCTTCGAGGAGGCGGCCGACCCGCAGGCGCGCGCGAAGTGCAAGGTGCGGCTCAAGGCCTACCGCGTGCAACCCCTGGCCGGGATGCTGTGGGCCTACATGGGCCCCGAGCCCGCGCCGCTGCTGCCCGACTGGGAGGCCTTCAGCTGGGCCAACGGGTTCGTGCAGGTGGTGTTTTCCGAGGTGCCCTGCAACTGGCTGCAGGCGCAGGAGAACTCCATCGACCCGGTGCATTTCGAGTGGATGCATGCCAACTGGGGGCGGCGGCTGCGCGGCGCGGGCGGCCATGCGCCCAGGCACCTGAGGCTGGGCTTCGAGGAGTTCGAGTTCGGCTTCACGTACCGGCGCATCAGCGAGGACACCGACGAGCAGCACCCGCTGTGGACCATCGGGCGGGTGTGCCTGTGGCCCAACGGCTTCTTCCTGGGCGACCATTTCGAATGGCGCGTGCCGGTGGACGACACCCACATGCTCAGTGTCACGTGGAGCTTCATCCGCGTGCCGCGCGAGGCCGAGCCTTACGTGCAGCGCTCCATCCCCTCGTGGACCAGCCCGATCAAGGATGCGGCGACCGGGCGCTGGATCACCACTCACGTGATCAACCAGGACATCGTGGCCTGGGTGGGCCAGGGGCCGGTGACGGACCGCAGCCAGGAGAACCTGGGCGCCAGCGACCGCGGCATCGCGCTGCTGCGGCGGCGTCTCTTCGACGACATGGACGCCGTGGCGCAGGGGCTCGACCCCAAGGGCCTGATCCGCGATCCCGAGCGCAACCGGCGCGTGTTCCTGCCCAGCGACTCGCGCGAGTTCTTCCTGCGCGGGCTGCCGCGCGCCGAGTACGAGCGCCATCCCAAGTGGAGCAAGCTGCTGCACCACTTCATCTTCCACGCCGGCCAGCCCGAGGCGGTGCAGCGTGCCTGCGAGGAAGCCACCGGTGTGGCGATCCGGGCCGTGGACGTGGTGGACATCTGACGAGAACGAAACATGAGCCTTCCGCAAAGCATCGAGGTGCGCGTGCGCGCCGTCACCTGGGAGGCCGAGGGCATCCTCGGCTTCGAGCTGGTACCGCTGCCTCCGCGCAAGTCGCTGCCGCCCTTCAGCGCCGGCGCGCACATCGACCTGCACCTGCCCAACGGGCTGATCCGCAGCTACTCGCTGCTGAATTCGCAGGACGAGACGCACCGCTACGTCATCGGCGTCAACCGCGACGCGGCCAGCCGCGGCGGCTCGCGCTACCTGCACGAGACGCTGCGCCCCGGCGACGTGCTGACCATCGGTGAGCCGCGCAACAACTTCGCGCTCGACGAGGAAGCCGCGCACAGCGTGTTCATCGCCGGGGGCATCGGCATCACGCCGCTGCTGGGCATGATCCGCCGCCTGCAGTCGCTGGGGCGGCCGTGGCAGCTGTTCTACGCCGCGCGCACACGCCAGGGCGCGGCCTTCGTGGACGAGCTGCAGCGGCTGCGCGACGCCACCGGCGCCGCCGTGCAGTTCTGCTTCGACCGCGAGAACGGCGGCCGGATGCTGGACCTGGGCGCCATCGTGGCCGCGCTGCCGGCCGATGCCCATGTGTACTGCTGCGGCCCGCTGCCGATGCTGGAAGCCTTCGAGCGTGCCACCGCCGGGCTGCCGCCGCGGCAGGTGCACGTGGAGTACTTCGCCGCGCGCGAGGCGGCCGCCACCGAGGGCGGTTTCACGGTGGAGCTCGCCCGCAGCGGCCGCAGCCTGGTGGTGCAGCCCGGCCACACCATCCTCGACAGCCTGCTGGAGATCGGCGTGGAGCCGCCCTACTCCTGCCGCGAGGGCGTCTGCGGCACCTGCGAGGTGCGCGTCATCGACGGCACGCCCGACCACCGCGACCTCGTGCTCAGCGCCGCCGAGAAGGCGGCCAACGACCGCATGCTGATCTGCTGCTCCGGCGCGTGCAGCAGCAAGCTGGTGCTGGACCTCTAGCACTCTCCTCGCACCCACACGTTCCTCTACCCCTGCCGCTTGCGCTGTCCGCAGCGCGGCGGGCCTGAACACGCCCCAAGGAGACTCCCATGAGCGAAGCCCTCATCACCTACCAGCTCGAAGGCCCGATCGCGGTCATCGGCCTGAACCGTCCCGCCAAGCGCAATGCGATCAACGAGGCCGTGATCGACGAGCTGCGCGCGGCCGTGGCCCGCGCGGCCGACGAGGCCGACGTGGCGGTACTGCATGGTCACGGCAGCAACTTCTGCGCGGGCCTCGACCTGGCCGAGGCGCTGGCGCGCGCCACGGGCCAGGTCCAGCCGCCCAGGAAGCGCAAGCGCCACAGCTGGCACGAGGTGTTCGACCAGATCGCGCGCGGCCCCATCCCCTACGTGGCCGCGCTGCACGGCGCGGTCGTGGGCGGCGGGCTGGAGCTGGCCACCGCGGCGCATGTGCGCGTGTGCGACGAGACCGCCTTCTTCGGGCTGCCCGAGGGGCAGCGCGGCATCTTCGTGGGCGGCGGCGGCACCGTGCGCATCCAGCGCGTGGTGGGCTACACCGTGATGGCCGACATGATGCTCACCGGCCGGCTGCTGTCGGCCGCCGAGGGCGAGCGCGAGCACATCGTGCGCTACGTCGTGCCGCCGGGCCAGGCGCTGGCCAAGGCCATGGAGCTGGCCGCCAAGATCGCCCGCAACACGCCCGACACCAACTGGCGCATCACCAGCGTGCTGCCGCGCATCAACGACCTGTCCCACGACGACGGCCTGTTCATGGAGTACCTCAACTCCAACCTGCAGCGCTCGCCCGAGACCGCCGAGCGGCTGCGCGAGTTCGTTGAAGGCCGCGCGGCGCCGCTGGCGGCACCGGGCAAGGCTGAGTGAGACGAGAGGGAACCACATGAGCACCGACCTGATGAATCCCAGCCCGGCCGAGCGTGAGCAGGCCGCTGCCCACATCGCCGCCGCACGCACGCTGGCGGCCGACATCGGCCTGCCCCCGGGCGTGCAGCCGCGCCCGATCAGGCGCGTGGCCGTGATCGGCGCGGGCACCATGGGGGGCGGCATTGCCATGGCGCTGGCCAACATTGGCATCCCCGTGACGCTGATCGACGCCGATGCCAAGGCGCTGGACCGCGGCCTGGCCCGCGTGCGCGACAACTACGCCGGCAGCGTGGCGCGCGGCCGGCTCGACGCCGACGCCATGGCGCAGCGCCTGGCGCTGATCGACGGCAGCGTGTCGCTGGCCGAGGGCGTGCGCGACGCCGACGTCGTCATCGAGGCCGTGTTCGAGGACATGGCGCTCAAGCAGCGCCTGTTCCGCGAGCTCGACGCCGCGGCGCGACCGGGAACGATCCTGGCCACCAACACGTCCGGGCTGGACATCGACGAGATCGCCGCCGTGACCTCGCGGCCGCAGGACGTGGCGGGCGCGCACTTCTTCAGCCCGGCGCACGTGATGAAGCTGCTGGAGGTGGTGCAGGCCAAGCACACCGCGCCCGACGTGATCGCCACGCTGATGGACTTGGGCCGGCGCATGGGCAAGGTGGCGGTGCTCGCGCGCATCTACCCGGGCTTCATCGGCAACGCGCTGTTCCGCAACTACACGCGCGAAGCCCACTTCCTGGTGGAGGACGGCGCGCTGCCGCACGAGGTGGATGCCGCGCTCAAGCGCTTCGGCTACGCCATGGGCATCTTCGCGGTGCACGACATGGCCGGCAACGACGTGGGCTACCAGACGCGCAAGGCGCAGATGGCGACCCGGCCCACGGACCGGCGCTGGAACGACCTGATCCTGAAGCTGGTGGACCTGGGCCGCCTGGGCCAGAAGAGCGGCGCCGGCTGGTACCGCTACGAAGCGGGCAGCCGCGAGCCGCAGCGCGACCCGGTGGTCGAGCAGTTCATCGTCGAGGAATCGGCGCGCATGGGCATCGAGCGCCGGCCGGTGTCGGAGGAGGAGATCCTCAAGCGCTGCCTCTACGGCATGGTCAACGAGGGCGCGCGGCTGCTGGAGCAGGGCATCGCGCTGCGGCCCAGCGACATCGACATCGTCTACGTCACGGGCTACGGCTTCCCGGCGCACCAGGGCGGCCCGATGTTCATGGCCGACCGCATCGGCCTGGACCGGGTGTACGCCGACATCCAGCGCCTGCATGCGGAGCACGGCTACTGGTGGCAGCCCGCGCCGCTGCTGGAGCGGCTGGCGCGCGAGGGGGGGCGTTTCGCCGACCTGCAGGCCCGGGCCTGACCCTTCAACGACCACGGGACGACGCATGGATCTCGGACTCCAGGGCCGCCAGGCCATCGTGTGCGCCTCCTCGCAGGGGCTGGGCCATGCCTGCGCGCAGGCGCTGGCCGCGGAAGGCTGCGCGGTGTTCCTCAACGGCCGCCACGAGGACAAGCTGCAGGCCGCCGCGCAGGCCCTGCGCGCGGCCAGCGGCGCCCGCGTGACGGCCGTGGCGGCCGACCTGCGCACCGAGGAGGGCCGGGCGCGGCTGCTGGCGGCCTGCCCCGAGCCCGACATCCTGGTCAACAACAACGCCGGCCCGCCGCCGGGCCGGCTGGCCGACTGGGACCATGCGGCCTGGCTGGACGCCCTGGAGGCCAACTTCCTGCCGGCGGCGCTGCTGATCCGGGCCGTCGTGCCCGGCATGCGCCGGCGGCGCTTCGGCCGCATCGTGAACATCACCTCGGCCATGGTGAAGTCGCCCCATCCGGAGATGGGCCTGTCCACCGCGGCGCGCTCGGCCCTGACGGCGCTGTCCAAGGCGGTGTCGCGCGAGGCCGCGATCGACAACGTGACGCTCAACAACCTGCTGCCCGAGCGCTTCGACACGCCGCGCCAGGAAGCCATGGCGCAGCGCCTGGTACGGGAGCAAGGCATCACGCGCGAAGAGGCACGCCAGCGCATCGCCGACACCCTGCCCGCGCGGCGCCTGGGGCGCCCCGAGGAATTCGGGGCGGCCTGTGCGTTCCTGTGCAGCGTGCACGCGGGCTTCATCACCGGCCAGAACTTGAGCCTGGACGGCGGCGCGAGCGCCGGCCTGCTCTGACGCCGTTCTCTTTCCGCATCCCAGACCAAGACCGACATGAAAGTTGCCCGCTTCACCGCCGAGGGCCGCACCGCCATCGGCATCGTCCAGGACGACCGGGTGTTCGAACTCTCCACGCTGGTTGCGCAAGCACCCGCCACGATCCGGGAGGTGCTCGCCGCCGGCTCCGGCCTGCGCCAGCGCATCCAGGCCGCGCTGCGGCAGCCGCCCGCGGGCCGTGCGTTGTCCAGCGTCCGACTTCTGGCGCCCGTTCCTGACGCGCAGAAGTACCTGGCCATCGGCATGAATTACCGCGACCATGCCGAGGAGGCACGACGCGCCGGCGTGCCGGTGCCGACCAGTCAACTCTGGTTCAACAAGCAGGTGTCGTGCATCACCGGCCCCTTTGACCCGGTCTACAAGCCGCGCGTGTCGGAGCAACTCGACTATGAAGCCGAGCTGGGCGTGGTGATCGGCACGCGCTGCCGCTACGTCAGCGAGGCCGAGGCCCGCCATGTCGTAGGCGGCTATTTCGTGGCCAACGACGTGTCGGCCCGCGACTGGCAGCGTCAGAGCCCGACGTTCACCTTGGGCAAGTCCTTCGACACGCACGGGCCGACGGGCCCGTGGATCACCACCGCGGACGAGATCGAGGATCCGCATGCGCTGCAGATGCGGCTCTGGGTCAACGGCGAGCTGCGCCAGCAGGCCAGCACCGGCGGGATGATCTTCAACATCTGGCAGCAGATCCACCATCTCTCGCAGGTCATGACATTGGAGCCGGGCGACCTGATCGCCACCGGCACCTGCGCCAACGTCGGCATCGCACTGGGCAAGCTGCTGCAGCCCGGCGACGTGGTGCGTGTGGCGATCGACGGTCTGGGACACATCGAGAACCGCGTCGAAGCCGAGCCGGCCTGATTTCCATCCGCCGCACCGAGTGACCATTGCCGGTGCCGCAAGCAGAACCGCAAGCAGGAGCAGCCATGAAGATTCTCGTGCCCGTGAAACGGGTGGTGGACTACAACGTGAAGGTGCGCGTGAAAAGCGACGGCTCGGGCATGGACCTCGCCGGCGTGAAGATGAGCATGAACCCCTTCGACGAGATCGCCGTCGAGGAAGCGGTTCGGCTCAAGGAGAAGGGCGTCGCCAGCGAGATCGTCGTGGTCTCCTGCGGTGTGGCGCAGTGCCAGGAGACGCTGCGCACGGCTCTCGCCATCGGCGCGGACCGCGCCATCCTGGTCGAGACCGACGCCGAGCTGCAGCCGCTGGCCGTGGCCAAGATCCTCAAGGCGCTGGTGGACAAGGAGCAGCCGGGCCTGGTGATCCTGGGCAAGCAGGCCATCGATGACGACAACAACCAGACCGGCCAGATGCTCGCCGCGCTGGCCGACCTGCCGCAGGCCACCTTCGCCTCCAAGGTCGAAGTGGCGGACGGCAAGGCCAAGGTGACGCGCGAGGTGGACGGCGGCCTGGAGACCATCGAGGTCACGCTGCCGGCCGTGGTCACGACCGACCTGCGCCTGAACGAGCCGCGCTACGTGACGCTGCCCAACATCATGAAGGCCAAGAAGAAGCCGCTGGAGACCGTCAAGCCGGCCGACCTGGGCGTCGATGTCACGCCGCGCATCAAGACCGTGAAGGTCAGCGAGCCCC
>NZ_CALAOH010000251.1 GCF_937926365.1 uncultured Azohydromonas sp.
TCGGCCACCGTGCGCCGCGTCATCAACATGACGGCCCTGGCCGTGGCGGACGTGGTAGCGGCTTCCTGAGCGAGCTGTCTCAGGTCACGGGCGGCGCGCGCCGCCCGTGACCGGCCACGACCCCGGGTGGGTCGGCGGCGGCGCGGATAATGCGCCGCCGCCTTTGTGCTTTTTGGATCCTGTTTTCCTTTCGGAGACTGCATGTCGCGCCAGACCAAGATCGTCGCCACCCTG
The DNA here is from genome assembly GCF_937926365.1 of uncultured Azohydromonas sp. Classification (GTDB taxonomy): domain Bacteria; phylum Pseudomonadota; class Gammaproteobacteria; order Burkholderiales; family Burkholderiaceae_C; genus Azohydromonas. The sequence continues at coordinate 235 of NZ_CALAOH010000251.1, forward strand.
GGCCCCGCCTCGTCCTCGCCGGAAACGCTGGAGGCCTTGATCCGCGCTGGCGTGGACGTGGTGCGGTTGAATTTTTCGCACGGCACGGCGCAGGACCACATCGACCGCGCTGCCCTGGTGCGCGCCGCCGCGGAGCGCGCGGGCAAGTCGGTGGCGATCATGGCCGACCTGCAGGGCCCCAAGATCCGCGTCGGCAAGTTCGAGAACGGGCGCGTGATGCTCGAAGCCGGCCAGCCCTTCGTGCTGGATGCCGGCCTGAAGGAACTGGGCAACGCCGAGCGCGTGGGCCTGGACTACAAGGAGCTGCCGCGCGACGTGAAGCCCGGCGACGTGCTGCTGCTCAATGACGGGCTGATCGTGCTGACCGTGGACCGCGTGCAGGGCGAGGCGGTGCACACGCTGGTGAAGATCGGCGGCGAGCTCTCCAACAACAAGGGCATCAACAAGCAGGGCGGGGGGCTGACGGCGCCCGCGCTCACGGGCAAGGACATGGAAGACATCCGCACCGCGATGAGCTTCCAGTGCGAGTACCTGGCGGTGAGCTTCCCCAAGAACGCCACCGACATGGAGATGGCGCGCCAGCTGGCCAACGTGGCTGGCGAGCCCTGGCGCCACAAGCCGGGGATGATCGCCAAGATCGAGCGCAGCGAGGCCATCCCGCAACTCGAAGCCATCCTCAAGGCCAGCGACGGCATCATGGTTGCGCGCGGCGACTTGGCGGTGGAGGTAGGCAACGCCGCGGTGCCGGCCTTGCAGAAAAAGATGATCCGCATGGCTCGCGCCATGGACAAGGTCGCCATCACTGCCACACAGATGATGGAGAGCATGATCGTCAACCCGGTGCCCACGCGCGCCGAGGTTTCCGACGTGGCCAACGCTGTGCTCGACGGTACCGACGCCGTGATGCTCAGCGCCGAGACGGCCGCAGGGCGCTTCCCTGTGGAGACCGTCTCGTACATGGCCGCCATCTGCGTCGAGGCCGAGCGCGCCGAGGACGGGCGGCTGGACGGTGACCTGACCGGGCGCAGCTTCGCGCGCATCGACCAAAGCATCGCCATGGGGGCGCTCTTCACCGCGCACCACCTGGGCTGCAAGGCCATCCTGGCGCTCACCGAGAGCGGCTCCACCGCGCTGTGGATGAGCCGCCATCGCATCCACACGCCCATCTACGGCCTGACCTCGCAGCCGCTGACGCAGCGCCGCATGGCGCTCTACCGCAACGTGCAGCCGCTGCTCATGCCACGACTGAACGACCGCGACGAGGCCCTGCGCCAGGCCGAGGCGCTGCTGGTGGCGCGCGGCGTGCTGATGCCTGGCGATACCTACGCCATCACCTGCGGCGAGCCCATGGGCCACCCCGGTGGCACCAACATGCTCAAGGTCGTCGAGGTGCGCTGACAAAGACCCGCCCACGCTGGCCCGCCGCCGTGGGCACGGGCTCACGCCGTGAGCCCGTGCACTCTTGACATGGATCGAGGAAGGCCCGGTTCGGGCGTGTGCCGCCCGGGTGGGCGGCCCTGGGCGCGCCGGTAAAATTTCGCCCGCGCGGCGGCGAGCACGCCGTCTGCTCAAGCTTTCTTCTCATCACTTCCCGGGGACTTTCACCATGCCTCTCGTCTCGATGCGCCAGCTGCTGGACCATGCCGCCGAAAACGGCTACGGCATTCCGGCTTTCAACGTCAACAACCTGGAGCAGGTGCAGGCCGTGATGGAGGCGGCCAAGGAGACCGGCGCGCCGGTGATCCTGCAGGCCAGCGCCGGGGCGCGGAAGTACGCGGGCGAGAGCTTCATCAAGCACCTGATCCAGGCCGCCATCGAGGCCTATCCGCAGATTCCGCTGGTCATGCACCAGGACCACGGCCAGAGCCCGGCCATCTGCCAGGGCGCCATCGACCTGGGCTTCGGCTCGGTGATGATGGACGGCTCGCTGATGGAAGACGGCAAGACGCCGTCCAGCTACGAGTACAACGTGGACGTCACCCGCAAGGTGGTCCAGATGGCCCACAAGGTGGGCGTGACCGTCGAGGGCGAGCTTGGCTGCCTGGGCTCGCTGGAAACCGGTGAGGCCGGCGAGGAGGACGGCATCGGCGCGGTGGGCAAGCTAGACCACTCGGCGCTGCTGACCGACCCGGAGCAGGCCGCCGACTTCGTCAAGCAGACGCAACTCGACGCACTGGCCATCGCCATCGGCACCAGCCACGGCGCCTACAAGTTCTCCCGCAAGCCCACCGGCGACATCCTGGCCATCTCGCGCGTCAAGGAAATCCACGCCCGCATCCCCAACACGCACCTGGTGATGCATGGCTCCTCGTCGGTGCCGCAGGACCTGCTGGCCATCATCAACCAGTACGGCGGCAAGATGAAGGAAACCTACGGGGTACCGGTCGAGGAGATCCAGGAAGCCATCAAGTACGGCGTGCGCAAAATCAACATCGACACCGACATCCGCCTGGCGATGACGGGCGCGGTGCGCAAGTTCCAGGCCGAGAACCCCGACAAGTTCGACATGCGCGAGTGGATGAAGCCCGCGCGCGAAGCCGCCAAGCAGATCTGCAAGCAGCGCTACCTGGAGTTCGGCTGCGAGGGCCAGGGCTCCAAGATCAAGGCGGTGTCGCTGGACGAGATGGCTGCCAAGTACGCCAGCGGCGCGCTGGCCCAGGTCGTGCAGTGATCTCCCTGGGCCGCCCGGCCCGTGAACCCACCGCATGACGCACCAGGCCCGCTTCGGCGGGCCTTTTTGCTGCTCCTACAATCCCGCCTCATTTTTTTGCACAGCACCGCCTGACCGCCATGACCACTGCCCTGCACGAGAGCTCCATCACCTCACTGCCGCTGCTGGCCCGCGGCAAGGTGCGCGACAACTACGCCGTTGGCGCCGACCGGCTACTGATGGTGGCCAGCGACCGGCTCTCGGCCTTCGACGTGGTGATGGGCGAGCCCATTCCGGGCAAGGGAGAGTTGCTGACGAAGATGGCGCTGTTCTGGTTCGAGCGCCTGGGCCACGTGGTGCCTAACCACCTCACTGGCGAGGATCCCGAATCCGTCGTGACCGAGGCCGAGCGTGAGCAGGTGCGCGGCCGCTCCATGCTGGTCAAACGCCTGAAGCCGCTGCCCGTGGAGGCCGTGGTGCGTGGCTACCTGGCCGGCAGCGGCTGGAAGGAATACCAGCAAAGTGGCACGGTCTGCGGCGTGGCACTGCCCGCGGGCCTGCACAACGCGGCCAAGCTCGCCGAGCCCATCTTCACGCCCGCGACCAAGGCCGAGATGGGCGAGCACGACGAGAACATCAGCTTCGAGCGCATGGTCGAGATCGTTGGCCGGGACCTCGCCGAGCAGGTGCGCGCGGTGTCGGTCCGGCTCTACCGCGAGGCCGCGGACTTCGCGCTGACCAAGGGCATCATCATCGCGGACACCAAATTCGAGTTCGGGCTGGACGAAGCCGGGCAGCTGACGCTGATGGACGAGGTGCTCACGCCCGACTCCTCGCGCTACTGGCCTGTGGAGAGCTACGCCGACGCAGTGGCCCGCGGCGACAACCCGCCCAGCTACGACAAGCAGTTCGTGCGCGACTGGCTGGAAGCGGCCCAGGTGGATGGCCAGCCCTGGAACAAGAAGGCCCCTGCGCCGGCGCTGCCCGCGGACGTGGTGCAGAAAACCGCCGACAAGTACCGCGAGGCGCTGCAGCGGCTCACAGCCTGAGTCGGAACGACCGAAACAGGCGGGCTGAATCGGGAATAGTGCTCCTTCCTGACACATCGGAAGGTGGATTGGTGTAAGTATTTCTGCGTGTAATCCCTCCTCAAACGCAGCGCACTTCCACCCGATAAGACTGTGATGTCCTGTAGTCGCTCCTTTGGAGCGTGGACCCGCTGTTTTGGAGACGATCCCATGCTCAGACTTTTCCGCCGTTCCGAGGGCGGTGCTGGCGCCAAGCCTGATCAAGGCGCCGCACCGCCGAACGTATCCGTGGCAGGCAGCACCGATGCGGTGGCGGTGGTCAGGGCGATGTCCACCCAGGCCTCCAACGTCGGGCGCGATGCCGCCGAGGTGCGCGGCGCCATGGAGGACACGCAGAAGATCGTCCACGCCCAGGGGCAGGCCATGCAGCAGGTGGCCCAGCAGCTCGACGAGGTGCAGCGGGCGCAGGGCTCCATCGCCACGGCGACGCTGGAGACGCTGCAGGCGGTGGCCCATGCGCGCGAGGCGCTGCAGGCGGTGAGCCGCGAGGTACAGGGCATCGTGGAGACGCTGCACCAGGTTTCGGACGCGGCCGGGCAGATCACGCAGATCGCGCTGCAGACACGGCTGGTGGCTTTCAACGCCTCGGTGGAGGCCAAGCGCGCCGGCGACGCCGGCCGCGGCTTCGGCGTGGTGGCCGACGCGGTCAAGGACCTTGCCGGCCAGGTCGAAACCACCTCCAAGACCATCATGCGCACCGTGGGCCAGCTCGACGAGCGCATCGAGAGCTTCAGCCGCGACCTGCGCTTCGACGACAGCGCCGACGTCAGCGCCCGCAGCGCCGTGCACGTGGCCTTCAGCAGCGTCGAGGCGGACGTGGAGCGCATCAGCCAGGCTGCGGACCAGAGCCGCAACATTTGCGCTCGGCTCAACGAACACACCCAGGAGCTGGAGAGCGAGGTGCAGCAGGCTTCCGCCCGGCTCAACACCGCGCTGGCGTGCAGTGACCGCTTCCTCAAGGTGTCGGAGGCCATGATCGAGCAGGTGGCGGGCTTCGGCATCGAGACCGAGGACACACCCTTCATCCAGGCCGCACAGCAGGCCGCCAACGAAATCTCCACGCTGCTGGAGAACGCGGTGCGCCAGGGCAGCGTGAAGCTCAGTGACCTGTTCGACGAGCAGTACCGGGGCATCCCGAAAACCAACCCGCCGCAGTACCTCACGCGCTTCGTGGACGTGGCCGACCGGGTGTTCCCGCAGGTACAGGAGCGCTTCCTGGCGCTGTCGCCGCGCGTGAGCTACTGCATTGCCGTGGACCGCAACGGCTACTGCCCGATGCACAACAAGAAGTACTCGCTGCCCCAGCGCGGCGACGTGGTCTGGGACACGGCCAACAGCCGCTACCGCCGCATCTTCAACGACCGAACCGGCCTGGCCTCGGCGCGCAACCAGCGCCCGTTCCTGCTGCAGACCTACCGCCGCGACATGGGCGGCGGCCAGCATGTGCTGCTCAAGGAGGTCTCGGCGCCCATCAGCGTCGGCGGACGCCACTGGGGCGGCCTGCGCATCGGCTTCAGCTTCTGAGCGCAGCGCGCACCCAATGAAGAACGGCCCGGGATTCCGGGCCGTTTCTCCATGGCGCTCCAGGCCGTGCCGGGTTTGCTCCCGGCCGGGCCGAATCAGAACAGCGCCATGCTGAGCTTGCGCCGGTATTGGTCCACCACCGGGTCCGCCGGCGCCTGGACGGCGGCCTTGCCGGCCACTTCCAGCGTGCCCTTCTTGGCGGCCTCGGCGCCAGCGGCGGGTTTCGGAGCCGGCTTGGTCATCAGCTCCAGGATGGCGACGTAGGCCTTGCGCGCGAGCTCGCCGTTCCAGGCCTTGTCGCGCATCAGGATCTCCAGCAACTCGTCCATTGCCTCGGTGAAGCGTCCGGCGGCGAAGTGCGTCTGCGCCAGCTCGAAGCGCGCCTCGAAGTCGCGCCGGTTGGCGGCGATGGCTGCAGTGAGCGCCTCGGTGCCGCGGGCCGTCGCGGCTTTCTCGGCGGCGTCGAGCCAGTGGCCCAGCGCGGCGATGCGCGCGTCCAGCACCGCTTTGCCCGCCATCGGCTCCCAGGCCTGGCGCGCCTGTGCCACATGGCCGCGCTCCAGCAGCAGCTTGACGTAGTCGCAACGCGCGGCGTCGTTGGCCGGGTCGATGGCCACGGCCTGCTGCAGCCGGTCCAGCGCCGCGTCGGCGTCACCTTCGGCGGCCAGGGCTTGCGCCTCCTGCACTTCCTCCTCGGCCTGTACTTCATCCGCGCTGGGCACGTGGCGGTCGAGGAAGGCGCGGATCTGCGCCTCGGGCTGCGCGCCCACGAAGCCGTCCACCGGCTGGCCCTGGTCGAAGAGCACGCAAAAAGGAATGGAGCGCACGCCGAAGGCCTGGCTGAGCTGACCGGCGATCTCGGGCTGGTCGTCGCTGTTGAGCTTGGCGAGCTTGAAGCGCCCGGCGTAGGCCATCTCCAGTTTTTCCAGCAGCGGACCCAGCGTGCGGCACGGCCCGCACCACGGCGCCCAGATGTCCAGCAGCACGGGCTGGCGCATGGACTCGGTGATGAGTTCCTGTTCGAAGTTCTGGATGGTGATGTCGGTCATGTCGGTGGCGCGGCGGAGGGAGGAGGGCCCCGCCTACAATGCAAGGTTTCCCTGATTTCCGGTGGAGCAAGCAGTGAGCACTGCCCCTGTGACGGTGGGCGTGGTGATGGGGTCCAGCAGCGACTGGGAAACCCTGAAGCACGCCACGCAGATTCTCGCCGAGTTCGGCATCGACTTCGAAGCGCGGGTGGTCTCCGCCCACCGCATGCCCGACGACATGTTCAGGTACGCCGAAACGGCGGCCGCGCGCGGGCTCAAGGCCATCATCGCCGGCGCGGGCGGCGCGGCACACTTGCCCGGCATGCTCGCGGCCAAGACCACGGTGCCGGTGCTGGGCGTGCCGGTGGCCAGCCGGCACCTGCAGGGCGTGGACTCGCTGCACTCCATCGTGCAGATGCCCAAGGGCATTCCCGTGGCGACCTTTGCCATCGGCACCGCCGGCGCCGGCAACGCGGCGCTGTTCGCAGTGGCGATGCTGGCCAACGAGAACCCGGCGCTGCGCGCGAAGCTGGAAGCCTTCCGCGCCCGCCAGACCGAAGCCGCCCGTGCCATGACGGCGGACCTCACGTGAGCGCCGCGCTGCTCCCCGGTGCCCTCCTGGAGGACGGCCGCCCCGCCACGCTGGGCGTGATGGGCGGCGGCCAGCTCGGCCGCATGTTCGTGCAGGCCGCGCAGGAGATGGGCTTTGTCACCGTGGTGCTCGATCCCGACACCGGCAGCCCCGCCGGCGCGGTGGCGCACCACCACATCCGCGCCGATTACCTCGACGAGCAGGGCCTGGCGCAGCTGATGCAACGCGCCAGCGCCATTACCACCGAGTTCGAGAACGTCCCCGCTGCCGCGCTGCTGACGCTGGGCGCGCAGCGCCCCGTGGCGCCCGCGGCCGACGCCGTGGCCGTGTGCCAGGACCGCGCCGCCGAGAAGCGCCATTTCGAAGGCTGCGGCGTGCCCTGCGCGCCCTGGGCGCTGATCGAGACGGCTGAGGCGCTGGCCGCCGTGTCCGACGAGCTGCTGCCCGGCATCCTCAAGACCGCGCGCATGGGCTACGACGGCAAGGGCCAGGTGCGGGTCGCGGACCGCGCGGCGCTGGCGGCCGCCTGGGCGCAGCTCGGCAGCGTGCCTTGCGTGCTTGAAAAAATGCTGCCGCTGGCGCTGGAGATCAGCGTCATCGTGGCGCGCGCCGCCGATGGTTCGATCGTGCACTTCCCCGTGCAGCAGAATCTGCACCGCGACGGCATCCTGGCCGTGACGCAGGTGCCCGCGCCCGATGTCTCCGAGCCGCTGCGCCAGCAGGCCGTGCAGTGCGCGCAGGCGGTGGCGCAGTCGCTGCGCTACGTGGGCGTGCTGTGCGTGGAGTTCTTCGTGCTGCAGGACGGCTCGCTGGTGGCCAACGAGATGGCGCCGCGCCCGCACAACTCCGGCCACTACAGCATCGACGCCTGCGACCAGTCGCAGTTCGACCTGCAGGTGCGCACGCTGGCCGGGCTGCCGCTGGTTGAGCCGCGGCTGCACTCCTGCGCCGTGATGCTCAACCTGCTGGGCGACCTGTGGTTCGACGCCCAGGGCCGCGAGCGCTCGCCGGCCTGGGCGCAGGTGCTGGCGCTGCCCGGCGTGCACCTGCACCTGTACGGCAAGGCCGGCGCGCGCCCCGGGCGCAAGATGGGCCACCTGACCGTCACCGCCGCCGATGCCGACGGCGCCCGCGACGTGGCGCTGCAGGCTGCGGCGCTGCTGGGCCTGGCGGCCTTCTGACCATGCCGCTGCTCGACGGCGCCGATTCCCTGGCCCTGCAGCAGGCCGCCGCGCTGCTGGCCGCGGGCGAGCTCGTGGCCTTCCCGACCGAGACGGTCTACGGGCTGGGCGCCCGCGCCGACGACGACGCGGCGGTGGCGAAGATCTTCGCCGCCAAGGGCCGCCCCAGCGACCACCCGCTGATCGTGCACGTCAGCGAGGCGGCCGAGGCGCCAGCCTTCACCCCGGCGGCCGACCTGCCCCTCGCGCGGCGGCTGATGGACGCCTTCTGGCCCGGGCCGCTGACGCTGATCCTGCCGCGCCGCGAGGGCGTGGCC
>NZ_CALAOH010000252.1 GCF_937926365.1 uncultured Azohydromonas sp.
AGCCCACGGCGTACCTGCCGGGCAAGGCTGGCAACAACGGGCTGCCTGGCGTGGCCCAGGCCAGCGGCAACCGCATCACCGGGGTGACGCTGAACAACGGCGCCACCACGGTGACGACGCAGGGCGACTACCTCTTCGGTGAGGTGGTGCGCCCGAACGCCACGGTGACGGTGCGCGTGTTCGAGGACCGGGACGACGACGGCGCGCTCGATGCGGGCGAAGCCGGCATCGGCGGCGTGGCGCTGCGGCTGACGGGCACGAGCCTGTACGGCGAGGCGGTGGACATCGCCGCCACGGCGGTGGCGGGCGACCTCGGCCGCTACAGCTTCGCCAACGTGCCGCCGTCCGACGCGGCGGGCTACACGATCACGGAGACGCAGCCCACGGCGTACCTGCCGGGCAAGGCCGGCGTCAACGGCCAGCCGGGCACGGCGCAGGCCGGGGGCAACCGCATCAGCGGGGTGACGCTGAACAACGGCGCCACCACGGTGACGACGCAGGGCGACTACCTCTTCGGTGAGGTGGTGCGCCCGAACGCCACGGTGACGGTGCGCGTGTTCGAGGACCGGGACGACGACGGCGCGCTCGATGCGGGCGAAGCCGGCATCGGCGGCGTGGCGCTGCGGCTGACGGGCACGAGCCTGTACGGCGAGGCGGTGGACATCGCCGCCACGGCGGTGGCGGGCGACCTCGGCCGCTACAGCTTCGCCAACGTGCCGCCGTCCGACGCGGCGGGCTACACCATCACGGAGACCCAGCCGGTAACGTACCTGCCGGGCAAGGCCAACGTGAACGGGCAGCCGGGCAAGGCGCAGCCTGACGGCAACGTCATCACCGGCGTGCTGGTGAACACCGGTGACACGGTGGTGACGACGCTGGGCGACTACCACTTCGGCGAGAAGCGCATCGAGCGCTCCACGCTCAGTGGCCGCGTCTGGCGCGACTCCAACCACAACCGCGTGTTCGAACCGAACGAGCCGGCCATGGGCGGCTGGACGGTGCAGTTGGTAGCCTGCGACGACGGCAGCACGAGTTGCACGTCCACGGGCTTCCTGGTGAAGGCCTCGACCATCACCGCGGCCGACGGCACCTACCGCCTGACGGACATTCCGCCGGGCAAGTACCAGCTGCGCTTCCGCAACCCGGCCGGGCTGATCGTCGGCGGCGTGTGGCCCACCGACCCGTACCTCAACACCGGTGCCAACGCACCCAAGGCGGGCATGGCCTGGATCGACCTCGACCAGGGCCTGCCGGTGGAGGTGATCAACCAGGACCTGCCGCTGGACCCGAGTGGCATCGTGTACGACAGCCGCACCGTTGACCCGGTGGCCGGCGCCACCGTGCGCTTCAGCGGCCCCGGTGGCTTCAATGCGGCCGCGCACCTGCTCGCGGGCACGGACACGGTGGTCACGGACGCCACGGGCCTCTACCAGTTCTTCTTCCTGCCGGGCGCGCCCGCAGGCACCTACACGCTCAGCGTCACGCCGCCGGCGGATTACCGGAACTCGGTGGATTACCCGGCCGAGGACGGGGCGCTGAACATGAGCGACTGCACCAACGCCAGGGGCGAGGTGGTGGACGCCAACACCGCGACGCCTTGCGAGGTGTCGCCGCAGCAGCAGCCCACGTCGCCCTTGCCCAGGTACTTCCTGAGCTTCGCGTACCCGGGTGTCGATGCCCAGGGCCAGCACATGGGGCAGGCGGTGGTGAACAACCACATCCCGCTGGACCCGCTGGTGTTGAACGACACGCTCATCGTGTTGAACAAGACCACGCCCAAGCTGACGGTGAAGAAGGGCGAGCCGGTGCCTTACAGCATCAGCGCCCGCTACACCGGGCCGATGCCGCTGGGCAGCGTGACGCTGGTGGACACCCTGCCGCCGGGCTTCAAGTACCTGGAGGGTTCGCTCACCGTGCAGCCGGTGGTCAACGGCCAGCCCGTGGGCACGCCGCAGCCGGCGCGCGCGGTGGTCCAGGGACGCCAGCTGCAGCTGCAGGACCAGGGTTTCACGGTCAACGAAACCAAGAAGATCCAGATGGTCCTGGCCGTGGGCATGGGTGTGGGCGAAGGGGAGTACGTCAACAGCGTCGTGGCGCGCCGCGGCAGCACCGACGTCTCCAACACCGCCACCGCCAGCGTGCGCGTGGTGCCCGACGCGCTGCTGGACTGCACGGACGTCATCGGCAAGGTCTACGACGACCGCAACGCCAACGGCGTGCAGGACGACGGCGAGCCCGGGCTGCCCAACGTGCGCATCGCCACGGTCAACGGCCTGCTGGTGAGCACCGACGCGGAAGGCCGCTACCACATCGCCTGCGTGGCGGTGCCCAAGGAGGGCACGGGCTCCAACCTGGTGCTCAAGCTCGACGAGCGCACGCTGCCCTCGGGCTACCGCGTCACGTCGGAGAACCCGGCGTCCGAGCGCATCACCCGCGGCAAGGCGGTGAAGGTGAACTTCGGCGCCACGGTGCACCGCGTGGTGCGGCTGGCGCTGCAGTCGGCGGCCTTCGCCGAGGGCGCGGCCACGCTCAAGGCCGAGCACGAGGCGCGGCTGGCGCAGGTGATCGAGGCGCTGGAGGCCCGGCCCTCCATCGTGCGCGTGGCCTACGAGGCCGCCGCCGGCGAGGACGCCGCGCTGGGCGAGGCGCGTGTGGCGGCCGTGCGCCAGGCCTTGCTGGAGCGCTGGAAGGCGCACGGCCGGGCCAAGGGCCTGGCCTTGTTCAACCTGGATGTCGAGGTCGAGCGCGTGCCGGCCTCCACCACGCCCACGCGGCGCTGAGCGGTGGAGCACACGCGATGAAAACCTTCCCTGGCTTCCGTCCCGCCCCTGGCATGACGACTGTTCTCCTGCGCCAAGCGGCGCTGCCCCTGGCCGTGGCCGGCGCCTGCCTGGCCATCGGCCTGGCGGCCCGGGCCGCCGAGGCCACCGAGGCCGATAGCGACAAGGAAAACTGCTCCGCGCAGTCGCGCGGCCGTTTCGAGGACCGCTGCGCCGCCGATGCGCGCGCCGTCGAGATCGACGCCCTGGACCACGTGCCCGCCTCCAGCGAGCGCGAGCTGCCCCGGCTCACCGTGATCCTGGGCGACGAGCGCGCGCCGCGGGTGCAGCGCACCGAGCGCGAGCGCACCGAGCCCGGCGCGCCCGTGCAGCGCAGTGCCCAGCACACGCCGCGCTTCGCCAGCGGCGAGGACCTGCTGCGCGAGGAGGACCGCGCGCGGCTGGACGCGATCGTGGCGCAGTTGCGCGGCCGCCCGGGACTGCGCTTCGAGATCGTCGGCCACACCGACGTGCAGCGCATCTCGCGCGAGCTGCGCCCCCGGTTCCCGGACAACTACGCGCTGGGCCTGTCGCGGGCGCGCCAGGTGGGCCGCTACCTGACGCAGCAGCTGGGACTGCCCGAGAGCGCCTACCAGGCCGCTTCCAGGGGTCCCGACGAGCCCGTGGCCACGCCGGCCGAGGACCGCGCCAACTGGGCGGCCAACCGCCGCGTCGAGGTGCGCGTGTACTGGGAGGAGGCTGCCGCTCCGGTCACCGTGAAGGTGGTGGAGGAAAAGCGCGTCGATCCCACCGTGTGCGGCGCGCTCACGGCCCCCGACGCGGCCGACGTGCCGCTGCGCATCACCGTGGACGGCGAGCCGCTGGACGCCGCCGGCATGTCCAGCGCCGACCACCAGCGCTGCGTGGACGTGCGCCTGGAGCGCGACCACCTGCGCCTGCAGTACGACAACCTCTCCGCGCCGCGCCGGCTCAACGCCACCGCCTGGCCCGCGCCGGTGGTGCCGGGCGAGACGGTGCACTTCGCCGGCTACAGCAACTACCGGCTCCATTTCGAGAAGGCGGAGCTGCGCATCTTCAGCGCCGACAGCGCGCTGCAGCCGCAGCTGCTGGCCACCGTGCCGCTGGACGCCGACCTGCGCGCGCAGTGGCAGGCGCCGGCGGATCTGCTCACGGCCGGCCGCGCCGCGCCGCGGCTGTTCTACCGGCTGCGCGTCTACGACCGCGCCGGCCGCTTCGACGAGACCGACGACATCGCGCTGACGCTGGCCGAGCGCCACGTGCCCAGCACCGAGCCCGAGCCCACGCTGGAGCAGCGGCTGCTGGCCGCCTACGGCGACTCGCGCCTGGCGGTGACCAACATCCCCGTGCGCGGCGGCACCGTCACCGCCAGCGGCGAGGGCATCCGCAAGGACCAGCGCGTGCGCGCGCTGGGCTTCGACGTGCCCGTGGACCTCGACGGCAAGTTCGCGCTGCAGCAGCTGGTGCCGCGGCAGGTCAGCAGCGGCGAGATCGCCGTGATCGACGCCGATGGCCGCGAGCAGGTCTACCGCCGCGACTTCGAGCTGCCCAAGTCGGACTTCTTCTTCGTCGGCCAGGCCGACCTCACGCTGGGCCGCGACCGCACCAGCGGCCCGGCGGCGCTGGTCACGGGCGAGAAGAACCGCTACCAGAACGACGTCTGGAGCGAGGGCCGCATCGCCTTCTACGGCAAGGGCGCGCTCGACGAGCGCTGGAACCTCACGGCCAGCGTCGATACCGAGGAGCGCGCGCTCAAGGACCTGTTCAAGAACCTCGACCGCAAGGACCCCGCCTCGCTGTTCCGCCGCATCGACCCGGTGGACAGCTGGGGCACCTTCGGCGACGACTCCACCACCATCGAGGACGCGCCCACCCAGGGCCGCATGTACCTGCGCGTGGACGACGGCCGCTCGCACGCGATGTGGGGCAACTACAAGCTCGCGCTGGGCCAGGAAACCACGCTGGCGCAGGTCAACCGCGGGCTCTACGGCCTGCACGGGCGCTTCGTGGGCGAGGACTCCACGGTGTTCGGCGAGGCCCGGGTGCGCGTGGACCTCTACGCCGCCGAGCCCGGCACGCTGGCCGCGCGCGAGGAGTTCCGCGGCACGGGCGGCTCGCTGTACTACCTGCGCCACCAGGACCTGAGCCGCGGCGCGGAGAAGGCCTACGTCGAGATCCGCGACCGCGACTCCGGGCTGGTGCTGCAGCGCCGCGCGCTCATCCCCGGCACCGACTACGAGGTGGACTACCTGCAGGGCCGGCTGCTGCTGACCTCGCCGCTGGCGAGCACGGCCGAGGCCGGCGCGCTGCTGGCCAGCGTGGGCGGCTACGCCGGCCAGCCGGTGTACCTGGTGGTGGACTACGAGTACGCGCCGCTGACCTCGCTGGACACGATGGCCGTGGGCGGCCGCGTGTCCTGGTGGGCCAATGACCACCTGCGCCTGGGCGTCACGGCCTCGCGCCAGGACCAGACCGGCGGCGACCAGCGCCTGGCCGGCGTGGACCTGACGCTGCGCAAGACCGAGCTGAGCTACGTCAAGGTCGAGGGCGCGCGCAGCAAGGGCCCGGGCACCATGACGCTGGAGTCGCTGGACGGCGGCTTCAGCTTCGGCGGCGCGGTGCTGCCCGACGGCACCGTGGGCGCCAACGCCTGGCGCGTGGAAGGCCAGGCCGAGCTGCGCGACTTCGACCTGGCCGCCGGCGGCCGGGTCGCGGCCTACGCGCAGCAGCGCGGCGCGGGCTTCTCCGCGCCGGGGCAGATCGCCACCAACGAGACGCGCCAGGCCGGCGTCAGTGTCACGGCGCCGGTGGGCGAGCGCACCGAGGTGCGCGTGAAGGCCGACCACAAGGACGAGGTGCGCGGCTACGACACCGACGCCGCCGAGGCGCAGGTGAGCCACCGCCTGGACGAGCACTGGACGCTCAGCGGCGGCGCGCGGCTGGACCGCAAGAGCACCGACGCGCTCAACACCTCGCCGCTGCTGCCCACCGTGGGCGTGGTGGAGGGCGAGCGCACCGACGCAGTGGTCAAGGTGGACTACGCCAGCACCGAGGGCTGGAGCCTCTACGGTTTCGCGCAGAAGACGCTCAAGGCCACCGGCACGCGGCTGGACAACGACCGCCTGGGCGTGGGCGCGAGCTACCAGGTCAACGACCGGCTCGGCCTCAAGGGCGAGGTGTCGGGCGGCGACGGCGGCACCGGGGGCCGCGCGGGCGTGGACTACCGGCTCGACGACCGCACCAACCTCTACATGACCTACGTGCGCGACACGGGCCGCACCGACGAGACCCTGGCCGCGCGCGGCGGGGTGCTGGTGGGCGGCGTGAAGTCGCGCGTGGCCGACGGGCTCAACGTGTACTCCGAGCAGCGCCAGACCACCGGCGCGCAGGCCGGGCTGGTCAGCGCCTACGGGCTGCAGTGGGCGCCCGACGAGCGCTGGACGCTGGGCGTCACGGCGGAGAAGGGCCGCCTGGAGTTGGAGAACGCCGGCGAGCTCAAGCGCGAGGCGCTGGGCATGACGGTGGGCTACGTGCGCGACGGCCTGCGCTACACCGGCGGCGCCGAGACCCGGCGCGACGCCAGCGGGCTGGAGACGCGGCGCAGCTGGCTGCTCAAGAACGCCTTCACGCTCAGGAACGGCACCGACGGGCGCTGGCTGGGCAAGCTCAACTGGGCCGACAGCGACAGCAGCACCGGCGCGCTGGCCGCCGCCAAGTACACCGAGGCGATGCTGGGCTACGCCTGGCGCCCGGTGGCCAACGACCGGCTCAACGTGCTGGCCAAGTACACCTGGCTGCACGACCTGTCCTCGCCCGGGCAGCTCAGCCCGTCCAGCGCCACGGCCGCCGGCACCACCGGCCCCGTCACCAGCATCGGCACGCTGCCCGTGGCCACCGGCTACGGCGTGGACTACCAGCAGCGCAGCCAGGTGGTGGCGGTGGACCTGACCTACGACCTCAGCGCGCGCTGGAGCGTGGGTGGCAAGCTCGCGCGCCGCGTGGGCGAGTTGCGCTCCAGCCGCGACGACAGCGCCGCCTGGTTCAAGAGCACGGCGGACCTGGCCATCCTGCGGGTGGACTGGAAGGTGGTGCGCCAGTGGGACTGGCTGGTGGAGCTGCGCACGCTGCGCGCCGCGGAGCTGTCCGAGCGCAAGAGCGGTTTCCTGACCGCCGGCTACTACCACGTCAACGAGAACCTGAAGGTGGGCGTCGGCTACAACTTCACGGACTTCTCCGACAACCTCACCGACCTGAGCTACCGCAGCCGCGGCGTGTTCCTCAACGTGCTGGGCAAGTTCTGAGGCCGGGCCGGACTCCCGTTTCGCGGAACAAACGGCGCTGAGCCGGCGCGGCGCTTGCGGCGCCGGCGGGCATGATCCGCCCGCCGACCACCCCCGCGGCGGGGGTGCCGGTCCTGGGTGAAGCTGTCACGCCGGGACCGGCCTCCGGCATGGCGCCGGGCGGGCCGGCATATGGCATCGCTCAACCGTTGGAAGTCACTCATGGATCTTGGAATTAGCGGACGCTGGGCGCTGGTGTGCGCCGCCAGCAAGGGCCTGGGCAAGGGCTGCGCGCAAGCGCTGGCGCGGGAGGGCGTCAATGTCGTCATCACCGCGCGCGGCGCCGAGGCACTGGAGCGCACGGCCGCGGAGCTGCGCGCGCTGGCGCCGGGCGTGGAGGTGCGCGCGGTGGCCGGGGACATCACCACGGCCGAGGGCCGCGCGGCGGCGCTGGCGGCCTGCCCGCAGGTGGACATCCTGGTCAACAACGCCGGCGGGCCGCCGCCGGGAGATTTCCGCGACTGGGACCGCGAAGCCTGGATCCGCGCGCTGGACGCCAACATGCTCACGCCCATCGAGCTGATGAAGGCGGTGGTGGACCCGATGATGGGGCGCGGCTGGGGCCGCGTCGTCAACATCACCTCCGCAGCGGTGAAGGCGCCCATCGACATCCTGGGCCTGTCCAACGGCGCGCGCAGCGGGCTCACCGGCTTCGTGGCCGGGCTGGCGCGCAAGACCGTGGCGCGCGGCGTGACCGTCAACAACCTGCTGCCCGGCCCCTTCGACACCGACCGGCTGCGCCAGACCATGCAGGGCGCCGCGGCACAGAGCGGGCGCGGCATCGAGGAGATCGCCCAGGCCCGCCGCGCCCAGAACCCGGCCGGGCGCTTCGGCACGGCCGAGGAGTTCGGCGCCGCCTGCGCCTTCCTGTGCAGCGTGCACGCGGGCTACATCACGGGGCAGAACCTGCTCATCGACGGCGGGGCCTATCCGGGCACCTTCTGAGTGTCGCTAAGGGCCTGGCCGGGCCGCGCGGGTCCTGAGAGCCCGCGCGATACCCGGCGTGTGGAGTCCGTGGCAGCTTCCGATGATTTGTGGAGTTGTCTCAATTTTTTAGTAATTGTTAAGAACTACACTGCCGGCGCGTCGCTCGGCAGGGATGTCATTTGTCTCCTGCATGGGGGCAGAGAGGGGAACTTCCAATCCCGCGGCACTGCTCCGCGGCGGTCTGCGTGACCTGAACGCGCTCTTGTCCGGCCATTGGCTGCGTCAAGCAGCGGCCTGCGTGGCCGATGTCTGCTGCAGCGACGCTCATCCACACAAACAAATTGATAGGGGTGTTCATGGCCGTTTTCGATGCAAGGTCTTCCGCCTATGGCGTGCAGATGCAGGCGCAGTCGCTGGAGCAGTTCAATTACTGGCTGCCCAACCTGTTCGCGGGCGACACCGCCGTGGGTTACCACGGTGCGACGCAGCTCACGACCATGGACCTTGACACCCAGGCCCGGGCCGTGTTCCGCGGCACGGGCCTGACCTACGGCGATCTCCAGCTGAACGGCACGTCGGTCTGGCTGCGGCCCCTGACCGGCACGATCACCTCGCTGACGGTCTACGCGCCCACGGGCGAGCCGGTCTACAAGCTCAGCGGCATCAGCTTCGACGTGGCCGCCACGCCCGCGTCCAAGAGCCTGCTGGAGGTGTTCTTCAGCGGCAATGACAAGGTGTACGGCGGCGAGGGCAACGACCTGCTGGAGGGCTACAACGGCAACGACACGATCTCCGGCGGCGCGGGCAACGACACGCTCGTCGGCGGCAACGGGGCCGATCAGCTCGATGGTGGCGAGGGCATCGACACCGCCAGCTATGCCGAGCAGACCAATGCCCTGTCCGTGGCCTTCGCCGCGACGGGCGCCTCCAAGCTCACGATCAACGGTGTCATCGACACGCTGGTCAACATCGAGAACGTCATCGGCGGGTCGGGCAACGACAAGATCACGGGCCACGGTACCGCCGTGGTGGACAACTACTTCGAAGGGGGCGGCGGCAACGATTCGCTCAGTGGTGGCGCCGGCAACGACACCCTCAACGGCGGCCTGGGCAAGGATGTGCTCAACGGCGGCCTGGGCAACGACGTGCTCAACGGCGACGACGGCAACGACACGGTCGTGGGCGGCGACGGCGATGACTTCGTCTCGGGTGGCCTGGGCATCGATGTACTGTCGGGCGGCGCGGGCAACGACACGGTGAGCTTTTCCAGCGAGTACGGCGTGGTCGTCGATCTGACCAGCGGCAAGGTGACCATCGGCAAGGGCACGACGGCGTATTCCGAGACGGCCAAGGAGTTCGAGAACGCCATCGGCACCTACACCGGCGACACCCTGATCGGCACCGCGGGCAACAACTGGCTGCGCGGGCTCCAGGGGGC
Organism: uncultured Azohydromonas sp.; assembly: GCF_937926365.1. Classification (GTDB taxonomy): domain Bacteria; phylum Pseudomonadota; class Gammaproteobacteria; order Burkholderiales; family Burkholderiaceae_C; genus Azohydromonas. The sequence goes on from NZ_CALAOH010000252.1 coordinate 9,504, forward strand.
CGATTCGCTGGTCGGTGGCGCGGGCAACGACACGCTCGACGGGGGCGATGCCGTGGCTTCCTACATGTTGCAGGACGAGGTGGACACCCTGGAGGGTGGCACGGGCAACGACTACTACATCGTGCAGTGGTCCTCCTCCGGTTCGAAGTTCGACGTGGTGATCGAAGCGGCCAATGCCGGCACCGACACCGTGCAGGTGAGCTTCAACAACGCCTATGGCTCCACCGTCGGCCGCAGCTACCAGATGACGGCCAACGTCGAGAACGCCGTCGTCCTCGTCGACAACAACTACTACAGCTACGGCCGTGCGACGTTGGTGGGCAATGGCCTGAACAACGTGATCAGTGTCCAGAACGCCACGGCCTCCGGCTACTACTACAACCAGCCGGTGGCGCTGTACGGCGGTGCGGGCAACGACACGCTGCTCGGCAGCAACTGGGACGACATCCTGTCCGGCGGCACGGGCAACGACTCGATGAGCGGCGGCGCGGGCAACGACACCTACATGGTCGATGCCAGCGCCGACGTGGTGGTCGAGGCTGCGAGCGGCGGCACCGACACCGTGGTCTCCAGCCTGGCGACCTACACGCTGGGCGCCAACATCGAGAACCTGCGCCTGGAGGAGGCGCCGGGCGCGCTCAAGGGCTACGGCAACGACCTCGGCAACGTGCTCACCGGCAACAGCCTGAACAACGTGCTCAACGGCAAGGCCGGGGCCGACACGCTGTATGGCGGCGACGGCAACGACTCCCTCAGCGGCGGCGCCGGCAACGACGTGATCCAGGGCGGCAGCGGCAACGACGTGCTCGACGGCGGCGACCACGACGCGTACAGCTACTCCGGCTTCACCGGCGACACCGTTTCCTACGAGGGCGCGACGGTGAACCTCAAGGTGGACCTGAGCCTGACCACGACCCAGGTCACCGGCGCCGGCAGCGACAGGCTGCTCAACTTCGAGAGCCTCATCGGCGGCCTGAAGAACGATGCGCTCAAGGGCAACGCCGTCGCCAACGTGATCGCGGGCGGCAACGGTGCTGACTCCATCTGGGGGGGCGCAGGTGCGGACACGCTGCAGGGCGGTGCCGGCAATGACGTCCTGTACGGCGGCGCAGGCATCGACATTCTCACGGGCGGCGACGGCAACGACCGGTTCGTGTTCGACGCCAAGGAGGCCGTGTCCAGCGGCTCCTATTACTACAACGTGGACAACGTGACCGACTTCGCCAAGGGCGACAAGATCGCGATCTCGATGGCCGCGTTCGGCATCGGCGACAACGACCTGAGCATCGAGTCGGCCCCCGCGGCCGCGCAGACCGCGCCCGGTGGCTTTGCCGCCGCGGCGGAGGTGGTCGTGTTCAGCCCGGGAAGTTTCTATAGCAACGACACCTACTCGGCCGCCTCCATCATCGGCAGCGCCACCTCGAAGTACGCGGTGGGCGACCACCGGCTGTTCGTCGTGAACCACCCCACTTACTACGCCAGCAGCAGCACTGCGTCGCTGTACTACTTCACGTCCGGCGCGGCCGATGCCAGCGTGACGGGCAGCGAGCTGCAGCTCATCGGCACCGTGCAGCTGCAGTCCAGCGGGTCCTTGCCCGGTGGGGTGATCGTGGCGCCCACTCTGGGGGTTTCGGACCTGATGTTCGTGGCCTGAGCCCGCGGGCCGTCCTGCCACGGGACGGCCCGCAGCCGTGCGCGGCGTGTACGCGCACGGCGTGAACAGGCCTGGCGTATGGGCGCCGGGCCTCCTTCTTGTCGTCATTTCCCGAGCTGGCGTGCGTGCAGCAGTGGCCCGGCCTGATTCGAAATCCACTCCACATGAACCGACCCGCTTTGCCTGATGCCTCCGCTGCGGGCGAGATCACGCTGGTGCTGCGCACCCTGCGCGGCAGCATGCTGGCCACCGGCGCCTTCAGCTTCGTGCTGAGCATGCTGCTGCTGGTGCCTTCGATCTACATGATGCAGGTTTACGACCGCGTGCTGGGCAGCCGCAACGAGATGACGCTGCTGATGCTCACGCTGCTGGCCGCGGGGCTCTACGGCATCTACGCCGCGCTGGAGTACATCCGCTCGGCGGTGCTGCAGCAGGTCAGCCATGCGCTGGACATCAAGCTGTCCTCGCGCGTGTTCGAGGCCACCTTCAGCGACGCGGCGCGCTCGCGCGGCGGCAACCCCAGCCTGGCCATCGCCGACCTGACCACGCTGCGCCAGTTCGTCTCCGGCACCGGGCTGATCCTGCTGTTCGACGGGCCCTTCGCCGTGATCTTCATGGCCGCGGGCTTCATGATCGACGTGTGGCTGGGCGTGTTCCTCATCGGCGCCTGCGCCGTGCTGCTGGTGCTGCTGTGGTGGAGCGAGCGACGCACCCACGGCCCGCTGCAGGAGGCCAACCGCCTCAACGCCCGAGCCTCCAGCTACATGAACAACAGCTTCCGCAACGCGGAGGTGATCCAGGCCATGGGCATGCTGCCGGCGGTGCAGCGGCGCTGGCTCAAGCTCAGCGACGAGGCGCTGGACCTGCAGGCCGAAACCAGCGTGGCCGCGGCGCGCATCGGCGCGGTGACGAAGTTCGTGCGCATCCTCTCGCAGTCGCTGAGCCTGGGCCTGGGCGCGCTGCTGGTGCTCGAAGGGCGCATGTCGGGCGGGATGATGATCGCCGCCTCCATCCTGCTGGGCCGCGCGCTGTCGCCGCTGGAGATGCTCATCACGGGCTGGCGCCAGGTCGTGGCCGCGCGCGACGCGCACAAGCGGCTGGAGCAGCTGCTGGCGGTGGCGCCGGTGCCGCCGGAGCGCATGGAGCTGCCCGCGCCCACGGGCAAGCTGACGGTGGAGGGCGTGTCGGTGGCCGCGCCGGGCTCGCAGCAGGCGCTGCTGCGCCAGGTGAGCTTCAGCGCCGAGCCGGGCGAGCTGCTGGCCATCATCGGCCCCAGCGGGGCGGGCAAGTCCACCGCGGCGCGGGTGCTGGCCGGGGTGTGGGTGCCGCAGGCGGGCAAGGTGCGCCTGGACGGCGCCGACCTCGCCACCTGGCCGCGCGAACAGCTCGCGCCGCACATCGGCTTCCTGCCGCAGGACGTGGAGCTGTTCGAGGGCACGGTGGCGGAGAACATCGCGCGGCTGGCCGAGCCCGACAGCACCGAGGTGGTGGCCGCGGCGCAGGCCGCGGGCATCCACGAGCTGGTGTTGCGCCTGCCCCAGGGCTACGACACCCCGGTGGGCCCGGGCGGCGCGGCCCTCTCGGGCGGGCAGCGCCAGCGCGTGGGCCTGGCGCGCGCGCTCTACGGGCGCCCGCAGCTGCTGATCCTCGACGAGCCCAACGCCAATCTGGACGACGCGGGCGAGGCCGCGCTGGCGCAGGCGCTGGCCGGCTGCAAGGCGCGCGGCGCCACGGTGGTGGTGGTGTCGCACCGCACCTCGCTGCTGCGCATCACCGACAAGATGCTGCTGCTGCGTGACGGCCAGACCGCGGCCTTCGGCCCGCGCGACAAGGTGCTGCAGTCGTTGAACCCGCAGGCGGCCCAGGCGGCACCCGCCGCCGCGCCGGCGGCGCCGGCCCAGCAGGCCGCCGGGCCCCACTTCGCGGTCGTGGCCACTGCGCAGGGGCCCTCCGTCGTCCAGGCCGCGCCGGGCCTCACCGTGGCCCGTCCGGGCGCCACCGCTTGATCTGGGATCCGAGATGTTGAACCGATTCATCGACGCGCTGTCGCGCCACTCCCAAGTGCGCCGCGACGGCAATCCCTGGCCGGCGATCCGCATGGGCCTGGGCGTGGGCGTGCTCGGCTTTGGCGGTTTCCTGGCCTGGGCGGCCTGGGCGCCGCTGGACCAGGCCGTGCCCGGCATGGGCATGGTGGCCGTGGCCGACCAGCGCAAGGCGGTGCAGCACGTCAGTGGCGGGCGCATCGAGTCGCTGCAGGTGGCCGAGGGCGACAGCGTGCAGGCCGGGCAGCTGCTGCTCAAGCTGGATGCGCGCCAGCTGCAGGCCGAGCTCGATGCCGCGCAGGCGCAGCTGGCGCTGGCGCGTGCCGCGCTGGCGCGCGTGGACGCCGCGGCCGAGGGCCGCGACCGCCTGCCGGCCGCGACGGTGGCGCCGGCCGATGCGCGCTTCCAGTCCATCGGCCTGGCGCAGCAGGCGCTGCTGCGCGCGCAACTGGGCGCGCGCCAGGCCGAGCTGGAGCAGCTCCAGGCCGGCAAGGCGCAGCTCGAAGCCGAGCTCGAAAGCCACCGCCGCATGGCCGTGGGCTACCGCGAGCAGCTGGCCATCATGAAACAGCAGCACGAGGCGCTGGTGGAATTGGTGGCCGAGGGCAACTACCCCAAGCTGCGGCTGCTGGACCTGGAGCGCTCCATCGCCGAGCTGCGGACCAACATCGCGCGCAGCGAGTCCGATGCCGTGCGCACCTCGCGCGCCATCGAGGAGGCGGCGGCGAGCCTGCAGCGGCGCCGGCGCGAGCAGGTGCGCGACGTCGAGACCGAGCGCGCCACCCTCGTGCACGACGAGGCCACGCTGCAGGCGCGCGTGGCCACGCTGGTCACGGGGCTGCAGCAGACCGAGGTGCGCGCGCCCGTGGCCGGCCAGGTGGTGGGCCTGGCGGTGCACACCGTGGGCGGCGTGGCGGCGCCGGGCGAGAAGCTCATGGAGATCGTGCCGCAGGACAACGCGCTGCTGGTGGAGGCGCGGCTGCCGGTGAACATGGCCAACAAGCTCAAGCCGGGGCAGTCGGCGCAGCTGCACTTCTCCTCCAGCGACAGCGTGCGGCTGCCCGATCTGTCCGGCCACGTGCTGACGGTGTCGGCCGACGCGCTGGAGGACCCGCGCTCGGGCACGCCGTACCTGCTGGCGCGCATCACCATCCCCGACACCGAGCGCGCCAAGCTGCCCACGGTGAACTCGCCGCTGCGCGCGGGCATGCCCGTGGACGTGCTGGTGCGCGTGGGCGAGCGCAGCTTCCTGGCCTACGTGCTGGAGCCGCTGACCGCGCGGCTGCGGCAGTCGCTGACGGAGTGAGGCGCCGGGCCGGCGTGCCCGAAGGGGACACGCCGGCGCCCTCAGCCGCGCCGGCCCGACACCACGATGCCGGCCACGATCAGCGCGAAGGCCACGCCGTGGTACCAGCGCGGCGGCTCGCCCAGCACCGCGGCCGACATCAGCGCCGCGAACAGCGGCGTGAGGTTGCTGAAGAAGGCCGCCAGCGCCGGCCCGGCGGTGGCCACGCCCAGGCCCCAGCAGCGGTAGGCCACCAGCGCCGGGCCCACGGCCACGTACAGCAGCGCGGCCAGCGTCCAGGGGCTGTCCCAGCGCACGGCGTGGGTGCCCGCGGCCTGCTCCAGGCCGGCGGCCGCGCCCGCGCCCAGCAGCCCGAACAGCACCTGCAGCAGCAGCGCCTCGGCCCAGTGCCATTGCGGACGCAACTCGCCGCTCATGGAGCGTGGCGGGCGCGCCAGCAGCCAGCTGTAGAAGGCCCAGGCGATGATGGCCACGATCACGTACAGGTCGCCGCGCACGAAGCGCACCTGCAGCAGCGCGTGCGGGTCGCCGCGCGCGATGACGAACACCACGCCCGTGAGCGAGAACAGCGCGCCCAGCAGCTGCCGCGGCCCCGGGTGCTCGCGGTAGAAGAGGGCGCCCACCGCCAGCATCCACACCGGCATGCTGGAGGCGATGAGCGTGACGTTGATGGGCGTGGAGCTCACCAGGGCCAGGTACTGCAGCGCGTTGTACATGCCCACGCCCAGCGTGCCCGTGAGCAGCAGGTAGGGCCAGCGCCCGCGAAGCTGGCCCGGCGCGCGCAGCACGCGCCAGCCCAGCGGCAGCAGCAGCAGCGCGGCCAGCAGCCAGCGCAGGAAGTTCAGCGTCAGCGGCGGCACGCTGCCCACCATCAGCCGGCCCACCACCGCGTTGCCGGCCCACAGCAGCGGCGGCAGCGTCAGCAGCAGCGCGGTGCGCGGCGTCAGGCGCGTCATCGCGCGTCCTCCCGCGGGCGCAGCGCGCCGCAGTTCCAGCACTGGCCGAAGGGGCCGTCCACGTGCTCGCCGCAGGCGGGGCAGCGCCAGTGCTGCGCGGGCAGCTCGCGCTGCGCCTGCAGCAGCGCGCGCGCCTCCTCCAGCCGCTCGTCGTCGAGCACCCAGACCTCGGGCAGCGCCTGGTCCACCGGGATCTCGCCAGCAATGCTGCTGGCCCAGGCCCGCTGCACCTGCGCCGGCACGCCGGACTGGTTCAGGAGATCGGCCCACAGCGTGGCGATGGCGAGATTGGGAGCGGTGGTGAGGCGGCGCATGACGGGCGGGCCGGGGCGGGCGTGACTGCTGGACATGGCACCATAACCGGCTGCGGCGCCCGCTGCCGGCGCCTCCCACGGCCGAATCACCTGGAGACCCCGTGACTTCTTCCGAACAAGCCATTCGTTTCACCCGCACCGGCGGCCCCGAGGTGCTCGAGCTGCAGCCGGTCAGCGTCGGCCAGCCCGGCCCGGGCGAGGTGCGCATCCGCCACGAGGCGTGCGGGCTCAACTACATCGACGTCTACTTCCGCAACGGCACCTATGCCCAGCCGCTGCCCGGCGGCCTGGGCATGGAAGGCGCGGGCGTCGTCGAGGCCGTGGGCGCGGGCGTGCAGCACCTGCAGCCCGGCGACCGCGTCGCCTACGCCAGCCAGCCCCCGGGCGCGTACTGCACCGCGCGCGTGATGCCCGCGGCCCACGTGGTGCAACTGCCCGACGGCATCGACTTCGAGACCGGCGCGGCCATGATGCTCAAGGGCCTGACGGTGCAGTACCTGCTGCGCCGCACGCTGCCGGCGCAGGGCCTGCAGCCCGGCGACCACGTGCTGTTCCACGCAGCGGCCGGCGGGGTGGGGCTGATCGCCTGCCAGTGGGCGCGGGCGCTGGGGTTGCAGCTCATCGGCACGGCCGGCTCGGCCGCCAAGTGCGAGCTGGCGCTGGCCAACGGCGCGGCGCACGCCATCGACTACACGAAGGAGGATTTCGTTGCGCGCGTCAACGAGATCACCGGCGGCGCGGGCGTGAAGGTGGTGTACGACTCGGTGGGCCGCGACACCTTCGAGCGCTCGCTGCAGTGCCTGCGGCCCTTCGGGCTGATGGCGCTGTTCGGCGCCTCCTCCGGGCCGGTGCCGCCGGTGGACATCGGACTGCTGGCCAAGAAGTCGCTCTACCTGACGCGGCCGACGCTGTTCAGCCACCTGGCCAGCCGCGAGGCCACGCAGGCCATGGCCGACGAGCTGTTCGAGGTCGTCGCCTCGGGCGCGGTGACGATCCCGGTGGAGCGCCGCTACGCGCTGGCCGACGCGGCGCAGGCGCACCGCGACCTGGAGGCGCGCCTGACCACCGGCTGCAGCGTGCTGCTGCCATGAGTAGCGCTTCCGTCCGGGCCGAGCCCGCCGAAGCCCCGTCGCTCGATCAGGCTGCCAGCCCTTCGGCAAGCTCGGGGCGAACGGGGGTGGAATCAGGGCGAACGGGAGAGGGGCCGCAACTGCGCTGGCGCTGCGTGCCCTTCGCGGCCCTGGACGCCGCGACGCTCTACGCGCTGCTGCAGCTGCGCTCGCGGGTGTTCGTGGTGGAGCAGAACTGCGTCTACCTGGACCCCGACGGCGCCGACCCGCAGTGCCTGCACCTGCTGGGCTTCGACGCGGCGGGGACGCTGCAGGCGGCGTTGCGCCTGGTGCCGCCGGGGTTGAAGTACACGGAGGCCTCGATCGGCCGCGTGGTCACCTCACCCGAGACCCGGGGCACGGGGCTGGGCCACGAGCTGGTGGCCCAGGGCCTGCGCGAATGCGCGCTCATCCACCCGGGTCATGGCCTGCGCATCTCGGCGCAGGCGCATCTGCAGCGCTTCTACGAGGCGCACGGCTTCCGGGCGGAGGGCCAGACCTACCTGGAGGACGACATCCCTCACATCGAGATGTCGCGCGCCGCGCCGGCGCTCTGATCCGGCGCCGCCGCTGCCACCGCCGCGGCCTGGGGCTCAGGCTCCACGGCGCCGCGGTAGGCATGCCAGGAAGCGTGTCCCAGCCACGGGCCCACCACCAGCAGCCCGGCGAAGAAGGGCAGCATCGCGGCCACGACCAGCAGCGTGATCAGCGCGCCCCAGAAGATCATCACGCCCGGCTGGGTCAGGCACAGCCGCAGGCTGGTGAGGCCGGCAGTGACGGCGTCGGTCTGGCGGTCCAGGATCATCGGGATCGAGACCACGCTCACGCCGTAGATCAGCCCGGCGAAGACGGCGCCCACGGCCAGGTACGTGACGGTGAAGCCCAGGTGCTCCGGGTCGGCCAGCATCAGCAGCGAGCCCTTGAAATCGGGCATGCCGTCGAAGCTGACGGCGAACACCACCATCGCGGCGCGGCCCCAGATCATCTCCAGCACCAGCAGCACGCCGCCGAACAGGGCCAGCGTGCCGGTGCGGGTATCCCAGGCCAGCAGCGAGTCGCCCAGGTCGGGCCGCTCGCCGCGCTCCAGGTGGCGGCTGGCCTGGTACAGGCCCAGGCACAGGAAAGGGCCCACGAGCAGGAAGCCCGCCGACAGCGCCAGCACGTAGGCCGGCGCCTCCTCGAACACCTTCATGAGCGCGTAGCCCATGGCCACGAAGGCGGCGCCGTAGAACAGGCCCAGGCCGGGGCAGCGGGTGAAGTCGCGCCAGCCCAGGGCCAGCCAGTGCAGCGGATCGGACCAGCGCAGCGTGCGCAGCCGGGTCTGGGAACCCTCGGAAGGGGCGGCGGCCGGGGCCGTACCGGCCGGCGACGGCACGGAGCCCTGGTTGAACGGTTCGGATGCCATGGCGCTTCCTCCAGGTGAGCTGGTGCGAAGCAGGTTAGGGGCGACCCTGACCCGAGTCCATGGGGAGTCCCCTCACGCGCGAAGCACGCTCGCGCGCATCGATCCACGGCACAAGGCGGCGGCGCCCGTGCTCAGTCGCTGCTGGTGTAGGCCCGCTCGGTGGCCGGGAGGCCCGCCATGGGCCGTGCCGGGGGGGACGCGGACGGCCGGTCCGTGGGCTCGAAGCTCCGGGCGGGACGCGCCTCGGAGGTCCGGTGAGCCATGCGCCTGACGTGCGCCAGGTACGCGGTGCGGGCCTCGGCCATGCGCTGCAACTGCTCGAAGGCCGGGGTGTCGGCGTAGAAGCTGGCGTTGAGCTGGGTCTGGCGCACCAGGTGCGCGCGGAAGCGCAGGTACAGCTCATGGTCCACGCTGCCGGGCTGGTGCCAGAAGTCGGCCAGGGTGCCCTGATGCACCAGGCCCGGGATGTCGTAGAGGCAATCGCCCAGCGTGTGCACCGGCGTGCCGTGGTAGAGCGCCTGCAGCCCCGAGGTGCTGTTGACGGTGACCACGCCGCGCGCGTGCTTGAGCAGCGAGGGCAGGTGCACGTCGTGCACGTAATGCACGCGGTCTTCGACCTCCAGCTCCCGCGCCTTGTCGGCGATGAAGCGGCCGAAGTCGCAATAGGCGCGGTCCATGGGATGGTGCTTGAACACCAGGTGCTGGTGACGCGGCGCATGCAGCGCGAAGGAGTACATCACCTCCTCGATCACGGCCGGGATGCTGCGGTAGGGCGAGTGGTAATGGATCTGGCTGTCGTTGTGGACCTGCAGCGGCACCAGGAACCACTGCCGGTCCAGGGCCGGCGCGGACAGCCGCTGCAGCGCGTTGCGCTCGCTCCAGCCGTACCACAGCTTGCGCGCGCCGCCGCGGATCCAGCTCAGCGCCTGCGTCACCGGATGCAGCGGGCGGTGGTACTCATGGTGGGGAAAGCGGCTGCGCTGCAGCAGCATGGCCCAGGAGTACAGCGTGGCGTACAGCGCCATGAGGGGGAAGCGCTGCCGTGTGGGCGTGGGCCGTGCGGGCTGCGACGCCGCCTGCGCCAGGTAGAACTCGGCCTGGCGCGGCAGCGCCGACGCCGCATTGACGCCGCCGGGCTCCAGCGTCACGTAGTTCGGCCGCAGGTAGCCTTCCTCGAACACGTACACCGCCACGCACAGACGGCGCGCCACGGCAATGGCCTGCCGGTGGATGTCGCGGCTCTGCCCGAACAGCACGATGGCATCGATGCGCAGCTCGCGCAGCCGCTGCTCCAGCCACGCAGGCCAGTGCTCGCCGTCCTCACGGAACTGCAGCGCCTGGGGGCCGCGGAAAAAGAAGGCGTCGCCGCCGTTGAAGTTGACCTTCCAGACTTCCTGCCCCTGCTGGCGCAGCACGTCCGCCAACCGGCGGAAGAAGGGGCCCATGGGGCCCTGCAGCAGCATCGTCCTGGAGTAGCCCAGCAGGGAATCGAACGAGGCGGGCAGGGACGGCGCCGCGGCAGCGGAAACGGCTTCCACTGCCGAGGCTCCCAGCGGCAGCGTGCTCGCTGCATCTCCCCCCTTCGATCCCGTTCGATTCATTTACTTTTCCACGGTGATCTGCAACCAAATGCAGAAATCTGGCTGATAAGTAACTGCAATCTTTACATGATAACCCTAAGTTTTGCCCTGAAAAGTGCAAAATTTGCAGCCGCTTCTGCCTATACAGAGGGTTACTTTTCGTGCAAGGCGTTTATTATTTTTTCTTGATCAGCGAGGCAATTTGCAGTAGCGGGCGCAATGCCCAGTGCGTGCGTCGCCGAGTTCCAGTGTCCTGGACGCGCCACCGCGCCAATGCATCTAGGGCCTGCTCAGGCGTGACAAAGTGGCGTGTTTGCCGGTCGATGTAGCTGGGATACAGGATCAGCGCCCCGGCCACCAGCGCATCCAGCGTGAGGCGGCGCGTGCGGCGCGCAACGGGCGCCATGTCCTCGGTCAGGCCCCAGCCGGCATAGAAGGGGCAGCCGTAGGTCCGCACGTGGCGGCCACGCAACAGGGCTTCGAAGCCCGTCAGCGAGGTCATCACATGCACCTCGTCCACGGCTTCCAGCAGCGACTGCATCGGCACGTCGGTGACCACCTCGTTGCAATGCTGGCGGGCCTCGTGCTCGTCCACGCCGGCGCGGCGCAGTTGCGCCAGCACATCGGGATGTGGCTTGTAGACCACCCATGCGTCCGGCGCCGAGCGGCGCACGGCCTGCAGCAGCGCCATGTTGGTGCGCAGCATGGGCGCGCCGTAGGTGATGGAGGCGTCGCTCTCGACCTGCCCGGGCACGAGGATCACGCGGGCCTGTCCCGCGGGACGGCGCCACTGCCCCGTGCCGACGTTGTACTTGGTCAAGCCCAGCGCGAGGACGCGTTCGCGCAGCGCGGCAGCCCGCGCCAGCAGCGCGGGGGTGAATTCGGTGGTGGCCAGCAACCGCTCCAGTCCCGAGGGGGCGGAAGCGTCGTAGTACAGGCCCTGGGCATCCACCACCCAGGACAGGGGCCAGACCAGGTCCGCGCCCAGGCCCACGGAGCGCAGGAAGCCGTCCTCCAGCCGCAACACCTGCGCCGGTGCATGCGGCTGGTCCGCCGAGGGCACCGCGCGCCGGCCCCAGACGGCCAGCGTCGCTCCGGCGGGGACCTGCGACAGCTCTTTCACGAAGCGCACCCGGCTGCCGGCCAGGAAGGCCTCCACGATGGGGCGCTTCCAGCGCGAGAAGCCCAGCGCATGGATCTCCGGGGCGAAGCGCGAGCGCATGCGGCGCTGCAAGGCCATCCATTCCAGCAGGCGCTCGACCTCGCAGCGCCGGCCGGTGTCGGGGTCGATGTAGCGCGGGTACTCAATCAGTGCCGCGTGCACCAGGTCTTCCAGGGTGCGCGGCGGCGCGGCGGCGCGGCGCGCGGGCGCGGGCAGCTCGTCCCGCGTCAGGCCCCAGCCGGCATAGAAGGGCATGCCGAAGCAGCGCACGGGCTTGCCCCACAGCAGCGCCTCGAAGCCCAGTTGCGAGGTGACGGTGTAGACGGCCGCGCAGGCCTCCAGCAGCGCGCAAGGATGGGCCGCGTCGGCCAGGACCGTCACGCGCGCGGCCTGCGCCGGCGTCAGCGATGGGAAGTGCCCCTGCTTGCGCCCGGCCGCCACGTCCGGGTGCACCTTGAGCAGCACCGGCCGTTGCGGATGCTCCCGCAGCGCCGCTTCCAGCATGCGCGCGAAGCTGCCGGCGTCGGCCTGGCCGTGCCGGATGGAGGCGTCCCCGGCGGTCTGGTCCACCACCAGCACGAAGGGGCCGTCCACGGGCGGTGCCGACTCGCGCGCGTGGTTGTACTTGGACACGCGCGCCTGCCGCCATTGCCGTGCCAGGGCCGCCGCGCGCTCGAGCTCGGCAGCGGAGTGCACGCGTTGCGCCAACTGCTCCAGGCGCGAGGGCCTGGCGGCGTCGTAGTAGATGCCCAGGTCATCGACCACCACCGACAGCGGCGGCTCGTCGGCTCCCAGCCCCAGCGAGCGCAGGAAACCATCCTCGACCCGCAGCAGCGGCCGCTTGTGCCAAGCCGCCCAGGCCTCGGCACGGGCGGCTGCGCGCTTGTGGCCCCAGGCCAGCACCGCGTCCACGTCGTGGCTGCGCCACAGCGGCACCACCTCGGCATCGTCCAGCAACAACGCCAGCGTGCGCAGCCGACGCATGCCCAGGGACAGCACGGCACAGCGCAGGGGCTGTGCGCCCGACGGGCCACTGCTCACCAGCGCCATATGCTTGCCGCTGCGGCCATCACGGCCCTGAAATTGCGAGTCAACCCGCTGCGGGGCGCTGTAATGGACACGGTTCAACGAACTTTCAAGACTGCCGGAGCAGTATCTTCACTTTCCATGCTGCCTGGCCAATGCCCATCCTGCAGTAGGCTTCGCCTCGGTGGCAAATTTGTGATGCATTTCACGAAATTTGATTTGGAATTGCGACTTTTTATAGCCCCTACGGTAACAATTCAATTTTGGAAGCGTAATTGCAGGCCTTGTCAAGAACCACCGCCAAGCGGCCGAATTCGACATCATGTTGCAGCCGGCTTGCGAGTGCTCCCTCACCGTACATTGATTGGAAGAAGACATGGTTTTTGGAATTTTCAAGAAAAATCGAAAGAAAGCGTCTTCTGAGGTTGTATTAAAAGTATCTGACGCCTCTGTATCTCCACTCCAGCCCAAAATCAAGGCTAGACCCCAATCCCAATCCCAATCCCAAATTCAAGCCCAGCCCAAAATCAGAGCCAAACTCCGGTCCCAGCCTCAAGGTCCGGCCCAACCCCAGTCTTGCGTTGAAGGTCAGCGAAACGAAATCGATACCGCCGAGGCGGACCTGAAGCGAACCACTATTGCCATCAAAGGTGACGGTAATATTGTCAAGTTTGGAAAATCGAGTTCGGCCAATGATCTCAAAATAAAGATTGACGGGAACGACAACACCGTGATCGTGGGGAAGAAATGCAGAATCCGTGGCATGATTCGCGTATCAGGCAATGCCCAAACGGTTTCCATAGGCAATTTCACCACGTTCACGGAATGCTATCTCCTGGCGGCCGAGAATTGCGACATCAGAATTGGCGAGCATTGCATGTTTTCTCGCGGCATTGAAATCCGCACAACCGACGCTCATTCCGTCATCGATGTGAAGACCGGCCGGAGAACCAATACGCCGAAATCGGTAACCATTGGAAATCACGTGTGGATTGCAGCCAACGTGTTCGTCTCCAAAGGGGTCGTGATCGCTGACGACTGCATCATCGGCGCCGGATCGGTGGTTTTGAAGAGTATTGAGGAAAGCCAGTGTGTGGTCGCTGGAAGTCCTGCCGTACCGATTCGTCGGGGCGTCACCTGGAATCGCGCCGTGAAACCGGAGTTCTCCCAGGCCGAGCTTTACATGTGGCGCGACCAGAGCGCCGCCGGCGCCCAGGCCGAGCTGGAAGACCCGCCGGACCGCGCCAGCACCGGCGCCACGAATGACTCAAGTGCCTGAGTTCGGAGAGGCATCGGGCGCTTCGGTTGACGGCGCATCTTCCGTTGCCTTTGCCTGTGCCGCGGAAGCGCTCGGAGACAATATCTCCTGCACACTGTCGTGGGTGACCAGGAAGCGCCTGGGAGCGATGCGCCTCAGCGTCCTGTTCGCGATTCGTTTTTCGACTTCGTCCATCGCCTTTTCGATGTTGTCGAACGGTACGCCCAGCAGGCTTTCGGCCTCGTAGTTCCACCAGGCCAGCTTTTTCAGCCGCTCGATGATGGGCTCGGGAAACCTGTACTTGATGATTCGCGCCGGCACGCCACCCACGACCGCATAAGGCGGCACGTCCTTGGTGACCACCGCGCCGGCCGCGACCACGGCGCCGTCGCCGACGGTGACGCCCTTGAGCACGATGCATCCGGCGCCCAGCCACACGTCGTTGCCGATCACGACGCGGTCCTTTTGGTTATTGGGCGCCAGGAAATCAGTCGATAACCGGACCTGCCTGGGCAGCACCAGGGTATCGCCCCACTGGAAAGGATGGGTGGAGAGCCAGTCCAGGGGATGCGGACCGTCGCCCGCCACGACGCCGGGCGCGAACGAACAATAGCGGCCGATCTGTTTGACGCCGGCCAGGCGCCCGTCGCCCCGAATGTAGGTGTAGGCCCCGATCCTGCCGCGCATCAGGATTTTTCCGCCCAGCGCCACGGGCGCTTCACAAATGATTTGCGCCTTGCGGTCAATGTCGATGTTCTTGTAGAACCTCACCAGCTCATTGGTGGACGGGGTAGCGGTTTTCACGGGCATCCTTGCTTTTTTCTGCATCACGATCAACTTGCGGGATAAATCCTGCTTCTGTTCAAGCGTATCCTTTGGTAGCAGGCGGGCCAAATAGGCCGCCATGCTGCGGAGGGTCCGGTTTTTCAAGAACTTCATTCAGATCAACAGCTTGCCGGCCATCGCCGGCATTCATGAATGGCGGGCCCTGATGGTTCTACGCGCTATTTTCCTGGCCCCGGCCGTGCCAGGGCAGGTTGCAATATCGGCTGCAAAAGGCTCCAGAGCCGTTCATAACCGGTGGGTGTCAGGTGCAGCATGTCGTCCAGGTAGTACCCGCAGTCATTGCTCCGATTGCAAAGAAAGGCCTCCGTCGGATCCACGAAAGTGAAATTTTCGCGGCGTGCGGCTGCAGCCAAACCGTCGTTGACCAGTCGGCGGCTGGCCTCGTGGACTCGCAGCGATTTTCCGCGAGGGAGAATGCCGACCACCGTCAGGTGCATCCGCGGCCAGGCCTGGCGCAGCGTGGCCACCAGCTTTTCAATGCCCGCCAGCACGTCGCAGGCGGGCAGGCGATGGCTGAGGTTGTTGGTGCCGGCCAGCAGAACCACCTCGCGCGGCTCGATGCTGCCGAGCGGCAGGTGTTCGAGGCGCCAGAGCATGTTCTGGGTCTGGTCGCCGCCGACGGCGATATTCAGCAGCGCGCTTTGCCTCAATGGCTGTGGCAATTGCTCCGCACGGAAGCGGGCCAGCAGGCTGTCGCCAACGAGTACCAGTTCAGCCTTGGGCGAACCGACCATGCGCTTGTTGATGGCCTGGTGCTCGCTGAGCCATTTGTCCGTCAGCGATGCACGCATGGCGGGCTGGGCGGAAATTGCCGCTTCCGTCGGAACGGGGCAATCGGCCGCCATGGCTGCGGCGTGCATGGCCATAGCCATCGCCATACAGGTGAGCAGGCACTGCAAACGCTTCATGTGGGACGACGGAGACGGCTTGTGTCGGTTGACCAAGGGCGTGAATCTGCCATCAGATCTGACCTCCCGCCTGCATTGGTAGAGAAAAACATGGAAAAGGTAGACCTAATCGTGGTGGATTGCACCCTTGTCACTCCGTAGTAACGGGTGGCTTCCCGAACTGCGGACTTTGCATCAGCTGCTCCAAGCGCGAGGGCCCGGCGTCGTCGTAGATGCCTAGTCATCGACCACCACCACCACCACCAACAGCGGCGGCTCGTCGGCTCCCAGCTCCAGCGGGCGCAGGGAGCACGGTTTACTAAGGATTCTGCTGTGTTTTCTCTTTAAAAATGGTTTGCATTAAGCGAAATCTCGGCGCCACGGCGCTTGTAACTGCTTGGGCTGTAAGGATGTCACTGTTGAAAAACGCTTTATGCAGAGGATCCTAAATGGCGCTCAAATCTAGATTCAAGCAAAATTCAGAACTATGTACGGCAGCCATCAATCCAATCCCATTGGGAAGTATCCAACATTCAATCTAATGTTGCGCAGGCGTACCATTTTCGGTTTGCCGTCAGATGCAAAATTGGCCCTGACGAACACCGCGTCTTTATGATCTGAATCTATCGACAAGAACTGCTCACAGACAAACATGCTCTTCCACACGCCTGGTTCGCATTTACCAGAGTTTCTATGGTGATACCCGGAATCCCCATACCCGCCAAGGGTCAGGTAAGCCTCCCCGATGCTCACGAACATCTCGGCAGAAAGCGTCATGTATTTTCCGTGCAACGATCTGCAGCACTCCGCGCTCAGACTCAAAGACGAATTAATAAAAATATTCCTAGAATTAACCAGTCGAAGATTCAAAGTAAATTCACTATTTGAGCCTTCCACATCAATCTCCGACTCCTTATCATTTCTGATCCACCATTTATCATTGATAAGACCATTATTTCCAATTTGAGACAAGACGCCTCTCGTTTCACAGTGGCTTTGAGCCATTAAATTATCATTTATCGTCGGACGGGGAGATACCAGTCTCCAGCGCTCGCCATCATAGAAACAATAGGCTCCCGTGAGGGAGCCATTGGCGTAAAAACCAACATTAGAAAAAAAGACTTGCCTGCCTGGTGCTTCGTGCAAATATCTGTATTGCCAAAGCACCTCCTCACCGGTTGATTTCAATGAATGAAACGGGTCAGCAATGTTGACCAATGCTCTTTCCATTCTTCTTTGTCGTTTATTGGTTTTATCTTCTGGCATCAATTCGCTGATTACTTTCTTAAGATCGAGTCGATCTCGGAACCTCCCTAAGAGATCCATTGCCTCATATACATAGGTCACTTTCTTTCCAAAAAACATAACGTGAGTATCCAGATCCAGCGTCTGAATAATTATTTTCTTGTTTGGTGGGGCTGACCTCAAGAACAGGTCCGCATTAATTGTGTCAATATCGTCGTGACCATGGATCAAATAAATTGCAGAATCGCGCCACAATTTGGCGGCAACTTCATCAAGGTTGACATGGCGCCTACCCAGCTCCTCAATATGCAATCTCAACTCATCCCAGGCATAATCCTTGCTAATGTTCAGGTTAATTTGAGGGTTGGAAGCTATTGCATTAGCATTGATTTGCAACGCATGATAAATGGCGCCATATCCTGACATTGACGATCCAAAAAAACATACGGAACCTTCTTCATATCGAGAAGAGAAGTGCTTAATCACTTTTTGATATGTTTCGCCAAAATCATCATCAAGATACCAAGAATTATTGGGGTCGGTGATAAACAACAAATCGCATATTTGGTTCTCCAGGAAAGAGCGGAGTGCCATATATTTACCGCCTTGATTGTGTGCGCTCATTACAATCAAAAGCTGTCGCGAACTATTATCTCTGTCAAATGGCACATAAAGCACCGTTTTTCCAAAAACTACCTGTTCATTGTTGGCTACAATACCTTTGACATCGTCGAGAACTGTTTCCATAAATTCAAGAGTATTGATTGATTGTTAATGTCAGCCAGCAAATAACAAATGCCCACAAGCATGAGGGTCGGCTCTGCTGCTCATTTGCGTTGCTGCTGATTAAATTGGGTGGTCGCAACATTTCCAGGTTCTATTGCCGAATTTGTTGCGACCACTGCTTTGATGTTGTTTCGCGAAACCTACGCCGAAGGCGTTATGGCTTCTTTGATATTGTTTTTTGCTTTGACGGCGTCATTTAAGAGTGCAGTTGTGGCTTTCTTTGCCTTGGCTTTGGATTCTGTTTTTGCAGGGGCGCTGATGCCATTTGCAGCGTTCGCTGCCGCCTGCTTGGGTTTGCCTTTCACAAGCCCAATGTGGGCGGGCAGTGAGAATAATTCCGTTAATCGAGATACACCGGAGTCGTGTACGGAGACAAGCTGACGCTGCAATAGTCGGGTTGAGAATTCCTCAAAGCGACGGAACTCGCTAAGTGTTAAAGTGCCTTGAATATTTCCTGCGCTAATATCGCTGACGAATCTACTGATGTCGTGCAGTAGGTAGTCATGCGTGAAGCCTTTTTGGCCAAAGAACGCGTTTCCGAACTGCACAGGCTTCAGTCCCTCGAAAGCCGCTTCCAACAGGCCTTGAGAGTTTAGTCCCGTGACGAATGTGCACTCTTCAAACAAGGCCTTGAGCGGGTAGTGATCGACAATTGCGATGCGATTTTGTAAGGTTTCAGGCAGAGACCTCACATAATCGGCAATAACGTCACGAGTCAACGAATGACGGATGTTGATTTTTTTCTCTTCCCAGGGATGGGCCTTGAAGACAACATTAAGCCCCGCGCGCGTTAGCTCAAGAATTAGATTCTTGTAGAAAGCGATGGAAGCAAGGCCAAGCTGCTTGTATTCAAGTAAAGAAAAATCGTTTACAACCTGTCCCAGAATGGCAACGACTGGCGCATTGGGATCTGTGAACTTAATTGGCGCAGCTTGTTCCGGTTGCTGAACGTTCTTATTTTCTCTCAACAATATTTTGTTGATGGCTTTGGTGCGTTCGCGTTCATGTACATCCTCAGAATCGTACCCTCCCAAGGAATTGAAAACCGCTTTGTGGCGAATACTGCAATTGTTTGCGATCGGTTCGTATTTTTCTTCGCAATAGTAATCATTGCCTGTGAAGAAGCTTTCCATGACCAATACTTTGGTCGGTGTGAGTCGCAAATATTCCATCAGCGATCGCTGATAGATTAACGAGCCAGAGAAGATACAGGCGTGTGTGTGAACGGGTTGGCTTGCGAGGCGGGAGGACCAAAAGTCCAGCCAGTCCCAGGCGGCTGCCATGTTTTGCAATAAGATTGCTCTGTTGTTTTGATATAGTTTTTCAAAAATGGCTTTGGCGGAGTCAGGGTAAGCATTGTCATACCAAGTACTGCTGGTGGAGACAAGTGCGAGCGTCTCAGCTCGGGCAGCTTTGAAGAGGTTTACACCTTTGACGGTGTATTTGAATAACACCGGGGAACTCAGGTGTGACAGTACGCGGTAGCGCTCATAAAGAACAGACGCCTTTGACTCATAGTTGCCATACAAGGCAATCCAGTCTTTGCGCTCTGTTTCGAAATGAGCGCTTGCTCCGCTTTTTTCCAGAAACTTGTGGAAGGAAGTAAAATTTTTCTGGTTAATGTGCAGATTGTCGGGAATAAAAATGGAAATTTTGCTGGTCATGCCGCCACCATTGCTTCGGGTTCAAGAGCGCTGCTTTCATTTTTTATAGATATTTCCCTGTCGAAGTTTTCAGATTCGATTGTGGGCGGCTTTAGCAAGTCTGTGCCAAGAATGTTGGAGTAGGCGCGCAAATTGCCTTCAACGGATTGACGCCAAGTTAGCGCACTGCTGGCTTTCGATAGGCTGCGCCGCTTTAATGCATTTAAACTGGCTCGATTGTCCTCACAAAGAGAGTTAATCATGTCCGCATCCGTCTGCGGATCCAGTGTCAAGAACATTCCGTTATGCCCGTGGCGAATAAGATCTTTAGCCATTCCGATAGGAGATGAGAGCACGGGTGTTCCGGTAGCAATTGCTTCAGGAATGTTGGCTGGGCCTCCTTCATGGCTGCTACACATCAGCAGCGCATCGATGGCCTCGTAATAGCTTTGAAAAACGCGATAAGGAAGGCGCTCAAATACAGTGACTTCAAAACCCAAGCGCCGAAACGCAATTGCGTCAATGCTCCTGTCTTGTCCTACGAAGGTGAAGCTGAAAAGATCCGGGTCGAGCCGCTTGACCAGTTCAGAAAGATATGCTTCTCCCTTGACCCGTCTTGCATATCTGCGGGAAGCGATGCCTAGGTTGACTTTGTCTGAAGCAGCGCCCGTGTTGATATTGCTGCGCAGTCGAAGCACCTTATCGTTGTAGCCATGAGGCACCACGTACAGTTGATCCTCAGCAATTCCATCGGCGTATAGGATTTGCTTCTGAGTCTGATTCAGGCATATGACGCCAGCGGCTTCCATGTAGCGCGGCAGGAATCGTGGCTTGCTGTGCCATACGTCCGGATCATCCAAATCATGGTGTACCGTGCAGACGCTATTGCTCACTAATTTTTTTTCAAGGTGCGGTCTATGGTAGTGATGAATGGCAGCGCCTTCTATTGGCAGTATGGACACCTCATGTCTGACCCAGTTCGGACTGTATTCCTTGAAGTATTTCATGATTGCGGAAAATATTCCGCTTTCGACGTCTTTCGACATCACATGGTTGATCAAGTAGCCGTCACTTTTCATGTTGAATATCTGGTTTATGCGCTTGGTAAGAACGTGGTTGACTGCCAGCCTATTTTGTGACAACCGCATCAAACTCGCGCGGACAAGAAGACCGAGAAAGTATTGCAAGACTCGTGTCGATCTATCCGTGGTGTCGAGTATTTAAGGACGTGGGCCAAGCCGACAAGGAGAGCGGTAAGGCTGTATTGCGTTCATGCCTGTACCGCTAGTTCATACCGGATTGGTATATATCTGGTTCAGATTGATATGCAGTCCTATAAATGTTGATGTCAACGACCGTTGCTTATTGTAGCCTGCCCTTAGGCAATGTCGTAAATCTGCAGCACGCCCACCACGTGTCCCTCGGGTTCGCAGACGACCAGCGAATTGATCTTGAGCTCGCGCATGCGCTCCTCGGCCACGCCGAAGCGCTCGTCCGGGCCGATCCATGCCGGGTGCATCGTCATCATGTCGTGCGCCTGCAGGCCCATCGGGTTGTCGTGGCGGTCGAAGGCGCGGCGGATGTCGCCGTCCGTGATCACGCCGCGCAGCCCGTCGTCGTCCACCACCAGCGCCAGGCCCAGCCGGCCCGTCGTGATCAGGTGCACCACGTCACGGAAACCCATGTTCGGCGAGCACAGCGGCAGGTTGTCCTTGTGCATCACGTCGCGCACGCGCGTGAGCAGTCGCCGCCCCAGGCTGCCGCCCGGGTGGAAGCGCGCGAAGTCCTCGGGCTGAAAGCCGCGCACCGTGGACAGCGCCACCGCCAGCGCGTCGCCCATCACCAGCGTCGCCGTGGTGGAGCTCGTGGGCGCAAGGTTGTTGTTGCAGGCCTCGCGCGACACCGACACGTCCAGCACCACGTCGGCGTGGCGCGCCAGCGTCGAGTTGGCCTTGCCCGTCATGGCGATGACCTTGTTCTGCTGGTGCTGCATGAAGGGCAGCAGCCGCACCAGCTCCTCGGTCTCGCCGCTGTTGGAGATCATCAGCACCACGTCCATCGGCCGGATCATCCCCAGGTCACCGTGGAAGGCCTCGCCCGGATGCACCGAGAACGACACCGTTCCCGTGGAGGCCAGCGTGGCGGCGATCTTCTTGCCGATGATCCCGGACTTGCCCATGCCCACCACGACCACCCGGCCGCGCGTGCTCATCACGATGTCCACCGCCTTGGCGAACTCCGTGTCGAGCCGCTGTGCCATGTCGGCCAGTGCCTGGCGCTCGATGTCGATCACCTGACGGGCGATCTCGGTCACATTCGTTGTCATTGCTACTTCTCCAGACTGATTTCGGATGGAGTCACTGCGCCATGCGGTGCATGAGCTCGGCGTACCCGCTCGCCGAAGTCGCCACACGTTCCTTGCCCTGCGCCTGCAGGATCGCGTCGGCCAGCTCGCGCAGCGCGCCCTGGCCGCCGCCGAGCTTGAGCACCCCGGTGGCCGCGCGTTGCACGTAAGCCGGGGCATCGGCCACGGCGAACGACAGCCCGCACGCGGCAAAGGCCGGCAGGTCGATGCTGTCGTCACCAATGCACGCCGTCTGCTGTGCCGTCACGCCGGCCTGGTCCATCAGCGCCGCGCAGGCCGCGGCCTTGTCCTTCACGCCGAACTGGTGCAGCGACACGCCCAGGTCCGCCACGCGCTTGCGCAGCACCGGCGAGTCACGCCCGGACAGCACCGCCACGCGCACGCCGCTTTCCTCCAGCAACCGCATGCCCAGGCCGTCGCGCACGTGGAAGCGCTTGAGCGCCTCGCCGTGCGCGTCGTAGAACAGCCCGCCGTCGGTGAGCACGCCGTCCACGTCCGTGATCAGCAGCCGCACCTGCGCCAGGCGCTGCTCCAGGGTTTGCGGCTCGGGCTGGCCGGCCATGAGCGCACGCACGCGCTCCAGGCACGCTGGCGTGTCCACGCCCGGCCCGGTGGGCTCCACCACCCAGGCCCGAATGCGCAGTCCGGCGGCCAGCAGCCGCAGCTGCTCCAGTTGCTCGGCGCGCTCCATCATCGGCTGGCGCAGCGTCGCGTAGCTGGCCAGCACCTCGCGCCGGTAGGCGTACACGCCCACGTGCTTGAGATAGCGTGCCGTGTCGCCGCCGTCGCGCGGGTAGGGAATGGGGGCGCGGCTGAAGTACAGCGCGTCGCCGTTGTCCGCCAGCACCACCTTGACGGTGTTGGGGTTGGTGGCTTCCGCCGCGGGCAGCGGATGGCACAGCGTGCCCACCTGTACCGCGGCATCGGCGCGCAGCCCCGCGATGAGCTTGGCCACGTCGCCCGGACGCACCAGGGGCTCGTCGCCCTGCACGTTGACGAACACGTCGCCGTCCACGCGCTGCATCACTTCCACCAGGCGGTCCGTGCCGGTGGGATGCCCGCTGGAGGTCATCTCCACCCGGCCGCCAAAGTCCCGCACCGCCGCGGCCACGCGCTCGTCGTCGGTGGCCACCAGCACGTCGCTGGCGCCCTCGATCTCCAGGCAGCGTTCCCAGACGTGCTGGATCATCGGCTTGCCCCACAGGTCCGCCAGCGGCTTGCCGGGCAGGCGCGAGGAGCCGTAGCGCGCCGGAATGACGATGACCGCGCGCATCAGGCCTGCACCGCCGAGTGGATGGTGGTGAGTTGCTTGAGCAACTTGGGCAGGTCGCTGAAGGGCAGCATGTTCGGGCCGTCGCACGGGGCCTTCTCGGGCTCCGGGTGGGCTTCCATGAACAGGCCCGAGACGGCACCGGTGGCCACCGCCGCGCGCGCCAGGTGCGGCACGTACTTGCGCTCGCCGCCGCTGGACGTGCCTTGCGCACCGGGCAGCTGCACCGAGTGCGTGGCGTCGAAGATCACCGGCGCGCCGGCGGTCTCGGCCATCACCTGCAGGCCGCGCATGTCCACCACCAGGTTGCCGTAGCCGAACGAGGTGCCGCGCTCGCACACCATGAAGTGGTCGTCAGGCACGCCGGCCTCGCGCGCGGCCGCGCGCGCCTTGGCCACCACGTTCTTCATGTCCCAGGGCGCGAGGAACTGGCCCTTCTTGAAGTTCACCGGCTTGCCCGCGCGCGCCACCGCCGCGATGAAGTCGGTCTGGCGGCACAGGAAGGCGGGCGTCTGCAGGATGTCCACCACCTCCGCCACCGGCTTGGCCTGTTCGGCCTCGTGCACGTCGGTCAGCACCGGGACGCCGAACTTCTCGCGCACCTCGGCCAGGATCGACAGGCCCTGGTCCATGCCCACGCCGCGGAAGCTCGACGCCGAGCTGCGGTTGGCCTTGTCGAACGAGGATTTGTAAACAAAAGGCAAACCGGCCTTGTCAAAAATGCCCTTGAGTTCCTCCGCGGTTTCCAGTGCGAAAGAGCGGGATTCGATGGCGCAAGGACCGACGATGAACAGCAGCCCGCCGGGCGGAAGAATGGACTTGGTCATGAACGTGTTCCAGGATCAGTTGGCCCCGGTCGCCGCGGAAGGTTTTGTCGCGGACTTAACCTGTGGGCATGGAGCCGCCAGCCCGGGTATGAGCCCAGGGGTGAACGGCACGGACTTATGGACCAGGCGGATTTTCCCTCAATGACAAGTGCAGGGAAGAGCGGCCTGGAAATGATTTCAGGAGCGCGGGAGTTGTTGGCAGTTATCGGTGAGTTCGGTCGAGCGAGCCCTGTGCCGCACGGCAATAAGGGCTTTGTCGTGATATCGCAAAACAGCCAAGGGAATTTTTCACGCTTTTGGCGACTGCTTGTCGAATCGAGGTTCAGGCTTCACGCCAATTCCGGCTCCCGCACACTCTTGCGGAGCTGGCCGATGTCATGGCTGAGCTGCCTGAGATTCTCGCGAAGCTGGGGCACCTCGCTGTTGAGCGCTTGCTGGCTGAGCTGGAAACGCAGGTTGGCCAGTTCCAGCCGCAGCGAGCTCAATTCCTCGCGCAGCGCCGGTTCCAGCAGTTGCGTCGCAGCCTCGGCGGCTGGCACCCCCATTTCGTCGCCCGTGGGTTCGGCCTGGGCCTCGGATACCACGGTGGCGTCCTCCACCGCCGCCTCGGGCGTCGGGGCCGGCTTGGCCATGCGCTTGAGCGCCAGCAGCCGCTCCACGGCCTGCTCGGAGGTAATGGGCAGCTTGTAAAGCGGATCGAAATACTTCGGATACAGCAGGTAGGCGGCGGCCAGAACCTGCTGAACCGTAAGCTTGCGCTGGCGCCGGGGATTGGGTTGACGGTCGTCGGTCAGGCCCCAGCCGGCATAGAAGGGGCAGCCCAGCGTCGTGACGTGAATACCGCGCAGCAGCGCCTCGAAACCCGCCTGCGAGGTGATGGTGTAGACGTGGTCCACCGTCTCGAAAGCCTGAGCCAGCGGCACGTCCTGTTCCAGCACCATGCACAAATGCCGTACGTCGTCGGGATTCGACACCATTTCCCGGTGCTTGTTGAGCACGTCCGGGTGCGGCTTGTAAATGATCTGGGCGTCCGGATTCTCCAGCGCGGCGATCATCACGGCATCGTTGTTGGTGTAGGGGCGCGCACTGCCGAATTGGATCGACGCGTCGCCTTCGACCTGGCCCACCACCAGCACCCGCTTGCGTGTCTTGGGCCCATAAATGGCCTCGATATCCACCGGCTGGGCGTGGTTGTACTTGCTCAGACCGGTGTTGAGCAGGATGTCCTGCAATTTCCGGGCACGCTCCATCAAGGCTGGGTCGGCTTCGAAGTCATGGCTGTTGAGCAGATCCTCCAGGTCAGAGGGCTGCCGGGCATCGAAGTACGGCGTCTGGCTGTCCAGCGACAGCGAGAAAGGCGGCGTGTGAGCCGCGCCCAGCGCGATGGAGCGGATGAAACCATCCTCCATGAAATAGCGCTTGATGCCGCGCTCGCGGGCGAAACTCGTGACGAATTCCGGCACCTTGAAGCCCCAGACGAAGAATTCCGCCCCCGGGCTTTGCAGAATCTGGGGTTTCCACTTCTTCTCGAAATCCTCGCGCTTGAGCGCGATGGGCAGGAAGTGCATTTCCCGATCAGGGAACCACGAGGTCAGGAATTGCTTCCACTGGTTGAAGCCGAACATGAAGGTCGGGATGCGCCCGGGTGCTGCGGCGACGTCGGCAGCGACCACGGCTGGGGCTTGAGCCGGCTCAGGCACCACCTCGATGCGCTTCATGTCCAGCAGGCGGGGGATGGCCTGCTCGATGCTGATCTGTTTCTTGTAGACCGGATCGAAATACTTGGGGTAAAGCAGATACGCCGCCGCAAAGAGCTGTTGCACCGTCAGTTTGCGCGTGCGCCGAGGGATTTCCTGCCGGTCATCCGTCAACCCCCAGCCGGCATAGAAGGGGCAGCCCAGCGTGGTGACGTGAATGCCACGCAACAGCGCCTCGAAACCCGCCTGCGAAGTGTTGGTGTAGACGTGGTCCACCGTTTCCAGGGCCTGGGCCAGCGGCAGGTCTTGCGTCAGAACCGTGCACAGATGCTGCACCTTGCGCAGGTCCGAACTCCTGGTCTTGAGTTTCTTGTCCAGCACCGCCGGGTGCGGCTTGAAAATGATCTGTGCCCCCGGGTTCTCCAGGGCGGCCATGATCACCAAATCGTTGTTGGTATAGCTTCGGATGCTGCCGTACTTGACGGAAGGGGCATTCTCATCTTGCCCCAGCACCAGCACGCGCTTGGTCGTCTTCGGTCCGTAAACGGTTTCCAGGTCTGCTGCCGGTGCCGCATGGTTGAATTTGCTCAACCCGCTGTCCAGGAATACATGCATGACCCGGTCGGCCTGCTCCATGAGAGCGGAATCGGCGTCGAAATCGTAGGTCGCCATCAGGGTTTCCAGAGCCGAAGGCCGGGCCGCATCGATATGGGGTGCCTGTGCGTCGAGTACCAGCGACAGCGGTGGAGCTTTGCTGGGGTCGAGCGCGATGGAGCGGATGAAGCCGTCCGCCATGAAATAGCGCTTGATGCCGCTGGCATCTGCGAAACGCGCGATGAAGTCCTTCAGCTCACAGCCATACACCAGGATCTCGGAGCGCGGATCCTTGAGGATGCGGGTTTTCCACTTCTTGTTGAATTCTTCGGCCGTGAGCTCGGGCGGGAGAAAAAAGAAGGTGCGCTCGGGAAACCAGGAGCTGATGAACTGCTTCCAGGCGCCGAACCCGATGACATAAGTCGGCACTGGGCCGGAGGTCGCCAAGGTATTTTCCAGGAACGAGCCGGTGGACGGCGCGCCGGGTTTTTGAGGCGACAGCGACCGGCCACCGGCCGGCGCGGACAGTTGCTTCAAACCGTTGAGACGATCAACGGCCTGCTCGGCCGAGATTGGCGTCTTGTAGACCGGGTCGAAATACTTGGGATACAGCAGGTAGGCCGCCGCGAACACCTGTTCCACGCTGAGCTTGCGCGTACGCCGTTCGTTGGCCTGCCGGTCGTCGGTGAGGCCCCACCCGGCATAGAAGGGGCAGCCCAGCGTCGTCACATGAATACCGCGCATCAGGGCTTCGAAACCCGCCTGCGAGGTGATGGTGTAGACGTGGTCCACGGTTTCGAAAGCCTGTGCCAGCGGAATATCCTGCGTCAGCACCTGGCACAGGTGGCTCACGTCGGCCGGATTGGAAACCATTTCCCGGTGCTTGTTCAGCACATCGGGATGCGGTTTATAGATGATTTGCGCGCCCGGGTTCTCGAGCGCGGCGATCATGACCGCATCATTGTTGGTGTAGGGCCGCGCGCAGCCATGGATGATGGAGGCGTCGGTTTCCACCTGTCCCACCACCAGGATACGCTTGGCCGTTTTCGGGCCATAGACCCGCTCGATATCGATGGGCTTGGCGTGGTTGTACTTGCTCAGGCCCGTTTCGACCAGCATGCGCATCAGCGTCCTGGCGCGTTCCAGGAGTTGCGGGTCCGCATCGAAATCATAGGTGTTGAGCAGCACCTCCAGATCCGACGCCTTGTTGGAATCGAAATAAGGCGTGCGGCTGTCGAGCGTCAGCGAGAACGGCGGCGTGTGCGCCGCGCCCAGCGCGATGGAACGGATGAAGCCATCCTCCATGAAATAGCGCTTGATGCCATGCTGCTCGGCAAAGCGGGTCACGAAGGGCTCGACCTTGAAACCCCAGATGAACATCTCGGAACGCGCGTCCTTGAGGATGCGCGGCTTCCATTTCTTTTCGAAAGTGTCGGCCTTGAGCGCGATCGGCAGGAAATACATCTCGCGCTCGGGGAACCAGGAAGTCAGGAAATGCTTCCAGCTGTTGAAGCCGAACATGTAGGTCGGAATCCGGTCCGTGCGGCCTTCGGTCGCCACGTCCGAAACCCTGCCGAGCGTCGCCAGGTGGCGGCGCTGCCGATTAAGGGCCGCGTCCTTGAAGAACAGGACGGGATTCTTCATCAGCTTGGTAAGCTTGCTCATGGCGATATTTAATATTTTGAACAAAGATTGTCGCCGTCACGGCCGGCATCGTATTGGTTGCCCATCGGAGGGCGGCCGAGCAGTTCGCCGCGCTTGGTGCGCGGAATCTCGACCCGTTGGCGGGTTTTATTGTCGAATTGATTTTCCCGGACCTGGTTGTTGTCGCCTTCAATCCGGATGCCGACCCGGGCGGCGCAGAACAGGTTTCGTTCCACGGTATTGTGGTTGGCAAAATCCTCGAAATACTGACCCCGTCCGTCCATCGAGCGGTCGGAACAATCAATTCTTTGCAGGTTGCGGCTCTGGCGGGAAGCGATCCAGACACCGACGTTTTCACGGATGAAGCGGTTCCTGGCGATGACGTTGTCGTCGCTGTGCTGCGTGCGCTTCACGGAGCGCCCGGACGAGACATGCTCACCGCAGTTCTTGTACAGAAAGATGCCACCCAGGCGGTTGTCCATGAAGGTGTTGTCCACGATCGTGTTCCGGGACGAGGAGTCCACGGCCAGTGCTTCCCGGTTCAACAAGTGGCCGTTGTGTCGGAACTCGTTCTGGCTGATCACGTTGTTTTGGCTGTCGAATTCCAGGTACAGCCCGACGCCGCCCGAGTCCTCAATGACGGAATTCTCAAGGATGGAGCCGCTGACGAAATCGTCGAAATAGACCCCAACTCGCCCTGTGTTGAAGACTTTCAGGTTGCTCAGCCGCACTTGGCGGGGCGTGCGCCGGCGCCGTTCGGCCGGATCCGTGGGCTTGTCGATGTCCTCGCCGGACCAGGCGATGCGCACGGCATTGCCGGTGAAGTTGCGGATCACGCAGTTGCGCACCGTGACCTGGCTCAACGGCCGGCCCTCGGAGTTGATCGTGATGCCGACGTTGAGCCGGTTTTCGCCGTCGATGGTCGCGCCCTGGCAGTCCAGCGTGGTGCCGCTGGCGGTCAGCATGAACTGCTGCCGGTAGGTGCACGACGCATCGAGCGTGATATCTCCGGACAGGCGCTTGGGCAGCGTGCAGGCGGCTTCGTTGCCGGCCATGACTTGCTGCGTGCCCAGCAGCGCCAGCCCGGCCAGTGCCGCCCGCATGGCGCGGCGCGCGGCGCCTGCCAAGCGAGGGACGGGGCTCATAAGCCGAACACGACCTTCGCCGCCACGGCAATCTGGTAAATGATCTGCGTGATGCCGCGCGTGATCTCGACTTTCTTGGTGTCGATGCGCGGCAGCACCATGATCTCGTCGCCGGGTTGCAGCGATTCGCGCGTGGCGTCGCCCACGCTGCCGTCCTGGTGCAGCACGACGAGCTTGGAGGCGTCGGCGTTCTGGGTGTAGCCGCCGACGCGGTTCACGTAGTCCTCGGCGGCGGCGCGCGGGTCGTGCACCAGCGCATTGGGAAACAGCACCTCGCCGCTGACCAGCACCAGGTTGCTTTGCTCGGGCAGGCGCAGCACGTCGCCGTCCTCCAGCAGCGTCGCTTGCGCGGTCGCGGCGTTGGCGAGCACGACCTGTCCCTTGGGCTGCACGTTCTTCGCGCGCTCGATGAACTGCAGCAGCAGTTCGGCTTCGCGGGTGCGCAGCGCGGCCTCCTCGCTGGTGGCCGAGCGCGCGGTGAGCGCATAGGTTTCCAGGCTGCGCAGCGACGTGTCGAGCATCTCCTTCTGCCGCACCGCCACGGACTTGCGGTAGAGCTGCAGCGCCGCCAGGTTGGCCTGCGGAGCGGGTTGCAACCGCGCCATGGCGTCCTTGAGCCGCGAGCCGTAGGGCAGCACCAGCGTGCGCTCGCCCAGGTTGGCGCCTTCCACGCGCACGAGGATGGTGCCGGGGTACTTGTCCGCGGTGAAGGTCACCTCGTCGCCGTCTTGCAGCTGCACCTGGTCGGCGGCGGACAGCGGGAAGTACTCGCTGCGCCGTTCGGTGCCGATCTTGCGCACGATGCTCAGATGCGTGGCATTGGGCGTGGGGCGCGCCATGGCCAGCAGTTGCGAGGCGGGCAGGGCCGGGGTGTCAAACTCGAACACGTAGGGATTGAAAGCTTCGCCGCCGACTTGCACGCTGTGCCGGCGCGGGCCCACCACCACGGTGTCGCCCTGCTGCAACTGCAGCGGCGCGATGTGCCCGTTGAGCAGGAAATCGTAGAGATTGAACTGGGCACGCGGCCGGCCGGCGCGCAGCACCTGCACGCTGAGGTAGCTGCCGCGATCGGGATCGATGCCGCCGGCGCGGTCGAGGTAGCTCAGCACCGAGTCCGACGACAAGCCGCCGTAGAGTCCTGGCGCGCGCACGAAGCCCGTGACGTACACCTTCACCGGCTGCGCCGCCTCCAGGGTGGCGTACACGCCGACGTTGGCCCGAAACACGCGCTTGACCTGTGCCTCCACCTGCGCATTGAGGTCGCCATTGCGCACTCCCGCGACCTTCACCGCGCCCACGTTGGGCACAAAGATGTTGCCTTGCGCATCCACCGGCTGCACGCCGTCGAACGTGAACGCGCCCCACAGTCGCACGTTCACGCGGTCGCCCACGGCGAGCTGGTAGTCGCTGTTGAAGCCGCTGAAGCCTTCGGCGGCGAAACGGCCGCTGAAGATCTGCGAGCCAAACACCACCGGCTGCGCGGCGGTGGCGGGATTGGGCGGCAACGGCGCGGACACCGTCGCGGCCGGCGCTCCTGGTGCGGCCTGCACGGCCAGCCCGGTTGCGGGCGCAGCGGTGCCGGGTGCCGCGGTGGCGGCGCTCGTGCCGCGCAGCGGTGCCAGCTCGGTGGCGCCGCGCACGGCGCCCGTGCTGAACAGGCTGCTTGGGGTGGCCGGGTCTTGGCGCTGCGTCGCGGTCTGCGCATGGGCGGGCAGGCCCAGCGCCAGCGCCAGCGCCGGGGCCACCGAGCGCAGGAGAAAGGATCGATGCTTCATGGCTCAGTCCTGGTGGTCGCGGATGGTGGCCACCACGAGGCGGGCCACGCCGTACAGCAGCACGCACAGCGCAGCCAGCGTGAGAAGGTTGTAAATGCGTCGCGGGTACTCGGCGATCTCGGGCTTCGAGGGCGCGGCAATCACGGACACGACCTTGATCTTGCGGCTGGCCTCGATGCGCGCGTTCTCCATCGACGTCAGCGCCACCTTGTAGGCGTCCTCGGCGAAGCCGGACTCGAACTTGAGTTCCTGGAAGCGCGCGGCCTGGGCGTTGAGCTGCTGGCCGTTGGCCGGACCGTTGGTGGCGCGGCGCTGCTCCAGTTCGGCCTGGCTGCGCAGTGCCCCGATCTGGCCGCGCAAGGCCTTGATTTGATAGGAATCCTCGTTGAGGAAGGTCTGCGCCTGCTTGAGCTCGGCTTCCTTCATGCTCAGCTGTGCCTGCAGTTCCGCCGCCAGCGTGCCCGTGGCCTGCGCCTGGGCCAGCGGGTCGAGTTGCTTGTACTTGTTCTGGAAGGCCAGCAGGTTGCGCCTGGCCGCTTGCAGCCGCTCGCTGGCGCGGTCGAGCTCGGTCTGGGCGAAGTTCATCTGCTCGCGCGCCATGTTCTGCGACATCGCGTTGATGAAGCGCTCGCTCTGCTCCAGGATCGCGAAGTTGAGCTTTTGCGCGAACTCCGGATCGAAGCCTTGCACCCTCACCGTGAGCACGCCCGAGTTGTCGTCCATCAACAGCTCGACACGGTTGCGGTAGTAATCGAGGAAACGTTCCTGCGAAAAGAATCCGTAGAGGCGGTACAGGGGGTCGCGCCCGGCCTGCGTGGCGAAGTGTTCGCGCACGTGCAGCTTCTCGTCGAGCAGCTTGAGCAGGTCCAGCGACTGGATGTACTGGCGCAGGTACAGCGTGTCCTCGCGCGAGCTCGGCGTGACCCCGGCCAGCAGCAGCGCGGCGCCTGGAACGGTGCCGGAGGACTGGTTGGCCTGGCGCACCACCACGGTCGCCTCGCTCACGTAGCGGTTTGCGGCCAATCCGACGAGGTACGCCAGCGCCAGCACCAGCGGCAGCACCAGCAGCGTCAGCCGCAGCCGCCGGTCGTTCATCCAGTGGATAAGCCTCATGAGGCCTCCACGTTGGCTTTGCCTTGGTAGGCGGAAATACCGGCGCGCACGTCTTCGTAAAGCGTGGCCGTGCCGCGTTCGAGAAGCACCACGACGTCGCAGTACTCCTTGATGTCATTCATGTTGTGGGAGACGAGGATCATGTTGGACTTTCGCAGGCGGTGCCTGAACATGGCTTTGCACTTGACCCGGAATTCCGCGTCGCCCACGGCCATGACTTCATCGATGAGGTAGTAATCAAAGTTGAATGCCATGCTCAGGCCAAACGCTACGCGCGAGCGCATGCCCGAGGAATAGGATTTGAGCGGCAGGTCGAAGTACTCGCCGATATCAGCAAACTTCTCCACGAACCTCACCCTGCGCCGCAATGCCTCGCCCTGTGCGCCGTGGACGTGGCAGACGAAGCGCACGTTGTCGCGCGCGCTGAGCGAGCCTTGGAAACCGCCGGCGAGCCCCACGGGCCACGAGATGCGGGCGTCGGTGTGCACGCTGCCGCTGTCGGGCGTGTCGATGCCGCCGAGCAGCCGCATCAGCGTGGATTTGCCCGCGCCGTTGCGTCCGATGAGTCCGATGTTGACACCATCGGGAAAGTGGAAGTTGAGGTCACGAAACACGTAGCGCCGCCCATGGGCGGTGCGGTACGACTTGGTGAGGTGGCGCAGCTCAAGCATTGAAGGCTCAGGCCAGGGTGATCAGTTGTTGCCGCCGCACCCGGTACAGGCACAGTCCCAATACCAGGAAGATCAATGTGAAGGCGGTCACGTAGCCTGTATTGACCTCTGGCAGCACCGGGTAGGTCGGGAAGAAGCAGCCGCGCGTAAGCTCCAGCAGGTGCAGCACCGGATTCCACAGCAGCCACTTGCGCAACTCCTCGGGCAGCGCGTGCACCGCGAATATCACCCCCGAGAGGAAATACAGCGGTGCGCGGCAGACGCGGATGAAGGCACGCACGCGCGGCACGCCGTGGGTGGCCACGGCGAAGAACAGGCCCATCGAAAAGCCCAGCAGCACCAGCAGCGCGCTCACGCCCATGAGCTCCAGCGGCCGGGCCGGCAGCACGTCGTAGCCCAGCGCCATCAGCACCAGCAGTGTCAGCGCATAGACGACGCTCAGCAGCACCACTTCCAGCATTGCCCGGGACACGATCGCGTCCATGGGCTTGACCTGGCGGTATACGAACAACCCGAGGTTGGCGTCGACGGCATCCATCAACCGGAAGGCCAGATTGCGGAACAGGAAAAAGGGCAACATGCCCGTGACCAGGAACACTGGGTACGCGATGCTTGGAGAGAATGTGTGGTGCAACGACCCCAGGAGCAGGCTCATGACCAGCACGTAGCCCAGGGGCTCCAGCAGCACCCACACGAAGCCTGTCCAACTGCCTTCGAAACGGGTTTTGAGCTCCCGCACGAACAGCGCGAACAGCACGGCACGCTGGATTTCCAGCGGCGAACGCTTGCCTCGGCTCAATGCAGACATGGACGTGGGAATACTCCAGCTCCTCACATGACGTGTCTGATGCAGGAGGCAGGTAATTGATTAGGGAAACTACGATCTTATCAGCGGGCCCCAGGTGTTCCCGTGAAGCGGATCACGTTGACCGAAGCAACCAGAATGCTCCGTGCCTGGCGGCGCTGAATCGTGAATAGATCACGAATATCGGCCTAAAGATTGGCCGGCGGTGGTAATTGCGTGGGCGGCGCCTGGCGTGCAGGCGGCATGTCCCACGCCGCCACGAACCTAAGGGTTCGAGCGCACCCTTCTCAATTCGTCCACGATCAGGCAGATCGCGCCCAGCGTGATGGCGCTGTCGGCCAGATTGAAGGCGGGGAAGTGGCGCCCGCCGAGGTGGAAGTCCAGCATGTCCACCACGTAGCCGTGCAGCAGCCGGTCGATGACGTTGCCCACCGCGCCGCCCAGGATCATGCTGATGGCGAAGCAGAAGAGCTTCTGCGCCGGGTGCTTCTTGAGCATCCACACGATGAAGGCCGAGGCCACCACGCCCAGGGCGGTGAAGAACCAGCGCTGCCAGCCGCCGGCGTTGGCCAGGAACGAGAAGGCCGCGCCCGTGTTGTGCGCGCGCACGAGGTTGAAGAAACTCGTGATCTCGCGCCCCTCGCCGTACTGGAACCAGCCCAGGATCAGCGTCTTGCTGAACTGGTCCAGCACGATCACTAGCAGCGCCAGTCCCAGCCACAGCAGCAGCGAGGGCGCCCTGGCGGAGGCGCCGGCGCCCGCCGCCGCGGGCTGCTTGACGGGCTTGACCGGCTTCACGCTTGCCTTGCCGCCCGCCATGCTCAGGCCACCGTGCGCGGCTCGCCCGCGCCGAAGAGGTTGCTCACGCAGCGGCCGCACAGCGTCGGGTGCGCCGCGTCGGCACCCACGTCCGCGCGCCAGTGCCAGCAGCGCTCGCACTTGGTGTCGCCCGACGGCGTGACCTCGATGGCCAGCTCCTCGCCGCGCGCCAGCTCCACCACCGAGACGATCAGCACGAACTTCAGATCGTCGCCCAGCGAGGCGAGCAGCCCGTGGTCCTCTTCATTCACCGTGAGCCGGACGTTGGCCTGCAGTGAAGAACCCACGCCGCCGGCGCTGCGCACCGCCTCGATGGCCTTGTTCACCGCGTCGCGGATCTCGTGCACGCGCTCCCAGCGCGCCAGCAGCGCCTCGTTGGCCTGGGTGAAGGGCCAGTAGGTTTCGGTGAAGATGGTCTGGCCACCGTCGAAGACCTTCCAGGCCTCCTCGGCCGTGAAGCTGAGGAACGGCGCCATCCAGCGCAGCATGGCCTGCGTGATGTGCCACAGCGCGGTCTGCGCGCTGCGCCGCGCGTGCGACTTGGGCGCGGTGGTGTAGAGCCGGTCCTTGAGCACGTCCAGGTAGAACGCGCCCAGGTCCTCCGAGCAGTAGACCTGCAGCTTGGACACCACCGGGTGGAACTCGTAGCGGTCGTAGTGCGCCAGGATTTCGCTTTGCAGCTGCGAGGCGCGGGAGAGGGCGTAACGGTCCACCTCCAGCAGTTCCTCCAGCGGCACGGCGTCGGCCTTGGCGTCGAAGTCCGAGACGTTGGCCAGCAGGAAGCGCAGCGTGTTGCGGATGCGGCGGTAGGCATCGACCACGCGCGCGAGGATCTTGTCGTCGATGTTGAGGTCGCCCGAGTAGTCGGTGGAGGCGCACCACAGCCGGATGATCTCGGCGCCGAGCTTGTTGCTCACCGACTGCGGCTCGACGATGTTGCCCAGGCTCTTGGACATCTTGCGGCCCTGGCCGTCGGTGGCGAAGCCGTGCGTGAGCAGCCCCTTGTAGGGCGCGCGGCCCTCCAGCGCGCAGGCGATCAGCAGCGAGCTGTGGAACCAGCCGCGGTGCTGGTCGTGGCCTTCCAGGTACAGGTCGGCCTCCGGGCCGCTGCCGTGGCACTGGCCGGCGTGGCTGCCGCGCAGCACGTGGAAGAAGGTCGAGCCCGAGTCGAACCACACGTCCAGGATGTCGGTGCTCTTGGCGTACTCCTCGGCTTCCGCGCCCAGCCACTCGGCCGGGTCGAGCTTGCTCCAGGCCTCGATGTTGCCTTGCTCAACGAGCTGCGCCGCGCGCTCCACGAACTCCAGCGTGCGCGGGTGCAGCTCGCCCGTGACCTTGTGCAGGAAGAAGGGCAGCGGCACGCCCCAGCTGCGCTGGCGGCTGATGCACCAGTCGGGGCGGTTGGCGATCATGTCGCGCAGCCGCGCGCGGCCGTTCTCGGGGTAGAAGCTGGTGGCGTCGATGGCCGCCAGCGCCGTCTGGCGCAGCGTGCCCGGCGCCTTGTTGACCGTGCACACGCCATCGCCCTCGTCCATGCGAACGAACCACTGCGCCGCGGCGCGGTAGATCACCGGCGTCTTGTGGCGCCAGCAGTGCGGGTAGCTGTGCGGCAGCTGCGAGGTGGCCAGCAGGCGGCCGGCGTCCTGCAGCGCCTGGACGATGTTCGGGTTGGCCTTCCAGATGAACTGGCCGCCGAACAGCGGCAGCTCCGCGGCGTACACGCCGTTGCCCTGTACGGGGTTGAGGATGTCGGTGGACTTCATCCCGTGCGCGAGGCAGGAGTTGAAGTCGTCCACGCCGTAGGCCGGCGCGGAGTGCACGATGCCGGTGCCGTCCTCGGCGGTGGCGTAGTCGGCCAGGATCACGGGCGACAGCCGCGCGTAGCCCGGGTCCACGTCCGCGAAGGGATGGTGGAACTGCAGGCCCGCCAGGTTTTTGCCGGCGGTGGTGGCGGCGACTTCGCCTTCCAGGCCGTAGCGCGCCAGGCACTTCTCCACCAGCGCCTCGGCCAGGACCAGCAGCCCGCGCGGCGTGCGCACCAGCGCGTAGGGCAGCTCGGGGTTGAGGTTCAGCGCCTGGTTGGCGGGAATCGTCCAGGGCGTGGTGGTCCAGATGACGATGAAGGCGTCCTGCTCCAGCGCGGGCAGGTCGGGATCGCTCAGGCCGAAGGCGGCGGCGAGCCGGGCCGGGTCGGCGGCCTTGAAGGCCACGTCGATGGTGGGCGAGGTCTTGTCGGCGTACTCGATCTCGAACTCGGCCAGCGAGCTGCCGCAGTCGAAGCACCAGTACACGGGCTTCAGGCCGCGGTAGACGTAGCCGCGCTCCATGAGTTTGCCCAGCACGCGGATCTCGCCGGCCTCGTTGCCGCGGTCCATGGTGCGGTAGGGGTGCTCCCAGTCGCCGATGACGCCCAGGCGCTTGAAGTCGGCCATCTGCTGCGCGATCTGCTCGCCGGCGTAGGCACGGCTCTTGGCCTGCACCTCGTCGCGCGGCAGGCCGCGGCCGTGGGTCTTCTCGATCTGGTTCTCGATGGGCAGGCCGTGGCAGTCCCAGCCCGGCACGTACAGCGCGTCGAAGCCGGCGAGCTGCTTCGACTTGACGATCATGTCCTTGAGGATCTTGTTGACCGCATGCCCGATGTGCAGCTTGCCGTTGGCGTAGGGCGGGCCGTCGTGCAGCACGAAGCGCGGGGCGCCGCAGCGCGCCTCGCGCAGCCGCTTGTAGATGCCCTGGCTTTCCCATTCCTTGACCCAGCCCGGCTCGCGCTTGGGCAGGTCGCCGCGCATGGGGAACTTGGTGTCGGGCAGGTTGAGGGTGGCGCGGTAGTCGGTGGCAGCAGCGGTGGAGTCGTTCATGGCGGTGGCGCCGTCGCGGCCGGCGCTAGGAGGTTGGGGCGGCGGCAGTGCCGCCGCGGCTCGGTCGGGGAGGGGGACGGTGCGGGGCGGGCGGCTCCTTCGGCGCAGCCGCCCGGCGCGCGTCAAGCGGCCGAGCTTTGAATTCGATCGCGCGTGGCCTGGCGCCGGGTGCAGGCATGCCAGCGGCGCAGCGGCGTCAGGAAGAGGCAAGAGGGCATCCCCTGATTTTAAGGGGCGGCTTTACCGCCCCGCCCGGCGCGCGGTCGCCGCGCTTCAGAAGAAGTCGAAGCCCATGGGCCCGCTGCGCAGGCGCCGGCGCTCGGCCTTGAGCCAGCGCTTGGTGACGGCCTTGTCCTCCAGCATGCGGGCGTCGAGCGCCGCCTGCGCCAGGTCCGCGCGCAGCTCCCGCAGCTGCCGCTCCAGCAACGGGCCCAGCTGCCGCGGATGGCTCACCGCGCCGGGCATCAGCCCGAACTCCATGCCGAACGCCGCCTCGGCATGCAGCAGTTCGTCCTTGAGCTCTTCGAGCTGCTCGGCCAGCACCTTGTTGTAGTGCTTCAGGCGCTGCGGGTCGGCCCGGGCGGCGTGGTCGGCGTCGATCTGCTCGATCTGCAGTTGCAGCTCCAGCAGCGTGAGCAGGTCGCCGGCCTCGTGGGCCTGGTTCACCTTCTGCATCAACGCGGTCTTGGCCTCGCGCTGGGCGGGGTCGGTCTCGCGGTCCGGGTGCAGCGCGCTGGCGAGCTTGCGGTAGATCTCGCGCACCGATTGCGTGGCCTGCTGCGCCTCGGCCTCGCGCTTGCGCTGCGCGGCGCTCTGGCGGCGCGCGGGGCGGACCGGTTCGACGTCCTCGGCGGCCTGCTGCGCGGCGGCCTGCTGCTGGAAGCCCTGGCGCACGCGTTCGAACAGGTCTTCCTGGCTGCGGATGTCGTCGTCCTGGCCCAGGTCCAGGCCCGTCATCAGCTCGGCCATGTCCTTCATGGCGCGCATCGACTCCTGCTGCTCGGTATCGAAGTCCACCTCGGCGTAGCGGTCGAACAGCGCCTTGAGCTCCGCGTCCTCCACACCCATGTCGAGCAGTCCGCCGGCGGCCTCGCACAGCAGCTCGGCCAGCGTCTCGCGCTCGGTCTTGGTCCAGCCGCGCTGTTCCAGCAGGTCTTCCAGCGCGAAAGCCCAGGCCCGCTGCGCGGCATCGCGCGATTCCAGCAGCGGCTGCAGCAGCTGCGCATGCGATTGCCGGTACGCGGCGACGGCGGCGGGCCAGGCCGCCAGGGTCTGCCGGGCCTGCTCGATCTGGCGGATCAGGCTGTTGAAGCGCTTCTGCTGCGGCGACAGTGCCGCGCCGGCTTGGTTGGGGGACATCTGCAGGGCACGGGCAGCGGACACGGATCGCCTCCGGGGTATTCGTGTTGAAAGGAGCGCAGGCTCAGACGGAGGGGTGCGCCGCGAGCCAGGCCCGCGCGTCGGCCTCGTCCTGCGCGATGGCCTCGCGCAGCGCCTCCAGCGAGGGGTAGCGGCGCTCGTCGTGCAGCTTGTGCAGCAGCTCCACCCGGATGCAGCGGCCGTAGCCGGCGTCCAGCGCCAGCGGCCACTCCAGGCAGTGCGTTTCCAGCAGCACGCGCCCGGCGTCCTCCACCGTGGGGCGCACGCCCAGGCTGGCCACGCCGGGCAGGGGCCGCTCGGTCAGGCCATGGACCCGCACCACGAAGATGCCCATGACGGCCGGCTTGGGATGGTCGAAGCGCAGGTTGAGCGTCCTGAAGCCCAGGTCGCGGCCGAGCTTGCGCCCGTGCATCACGTGGCCGCTGACGCTGTAGGGACGGCCCAGCAGCACGGCGGCTTGCTCCAGGTTGCCCTGCGCCAGCGCCTCGCGCACGGCCGAGCTGGACACGCGCAGCCCGTGCACCTCGTAGCTGAGCATGCGCGCCACGTCGAAGCCGGCAACGTCGCCCGCGGCGTCGAGCGTGGCGTAGTCGCCGGCGCGGCGCGCGCCATAGCAGAAGTCGTCGCCCACGAGCACGTAGCGCGCGCGCAGGCCCTGCACCAGCACCTCGTCCACGAAGGCCTGCGGCGACAGCGCGGCGAAGCGCT
Organism: uncultured Azohydromonas sp.; assembly: GCF_937926365.1. Lineage (GTDB taxonomy): Bacteria > Pseudomonadota > Gammaproteobacteria > Burkholderiales > Burkholderiaceae_C > Azohydromonas. The sequence continues at coordinate 48,391 of NZ_CALAOH010000252.1, forward strand.
GGTCGAAGCGCAGCACCACCGTTTGGTCGATGCCGCAGCGCTCCAGCTCGGTGAGCTTGTCGCGCAGGTTGGCGATGCGCGCCGGCGCGAGCTGCGGCTGCCCCGTGCGCTTGGCGAAGAAGTCGCGCGGGTGGGGCTCGAAGGTGAGCACGCAGCTGGGCAGCCCGCGATGGCGGGCCTCGTTGGTGAGCAGCGCCAGCATCGCCTGGTGGCCGCGATGGACGCCGTCGAAGTTGCCGATGGTGAGCGCACAGGCGCTCGCAATGCCGGGATGGTTGAAACCGCGGAAGACGCGCATGGGCCGATTATCGCGGTCCAGGCAAACCCGCTCCCGCACCGGCAGGGCCATGGTGCCGCGCCGCGCCCGGATCGCGGTACGGCGCCCGGTACGCGGTGCTCATGCATTTCCCGCATAAGCTGCCGCGCCATGGCCTCGACTCCCGCTTCGACCCCGCTTGTCCTGGACGCGCCCGTGCCGCGCCGCATCCTGCCCGTGATCACCGTGTCGCAGTTCGCCGGCACCTCGCTGTGGTTCGCCGTCAACGCGGTGATGCCGGAGCTGCAGCGCGAGCTGGACCTGCCGGCCTCGGCGGTGGGCAGCCTGACCTCCGTGGTGCAACTGGGCTTCATCGCCGGCACGCTGGTGTTCGCGCTGCTGGCCATCGCCGACCGCTGGTCGGCGCGGCTGGTGTTCCTGTTGTGCGCGCTGGCTGGCGCGGCCTGCACGGTACTGGCCGCGGTGCTGCCGCCGTCGTGGACGGGGCTGCTGGTGCTGCGGGGCCTGACCGGCTTCTGCCTGGCCGGCATCTACCCGGTGGGCATGAAGATCGCGGCCAGCTGGTGGACGCGCGGCCTGGGCAACGCGCTGGGCCTGATGGTGGGCGCGCTGATGCTGGGCACCGCCGCGCCACACGCGCTGCGCGCGCTGGGCACGCACTGGCCGTGGCAGCAGGTCATGCTTTGCGTGGCCGCGCTGGCGGCCGGGGGTGGACTTCTGCTGTACACGCTGGTGCCCGATGGTCCGGGGGTACGCAAGCCCGCCGGGCTGCATTTCACCGGCCTGTCCTGCATCTGGCGTGACGTGAAGGTGCGCGCCTCGGCCGGCGGCTACTTCGGCCACATGTGGGAGCTCTACACCTTCTGGGTGCTGGTGCCGGCCATCGTGGGCGCGCGCTGGGCGGGGGCGGCGCAGTCGTGGCGTTCCTTCGCGGTGATCGCGCTGGGCGCGCTGGGTTCGGTGCTGGGCGGGCTGGTGGTGCGGCGCTTTGGCAGCGCGCGGGTGGCGGGCTTCTTCATCGCGGGCAGTGGCGCGTGCTGCTTCCTGGCGCCCTGGGCGCTGCACGCGGGCGATGCGGTGTTCATGCTGTGGCTGCTGGCCTGGGGCTTCACCGTCTCGCCGGACTCGCCGCAGTTCTCCGCGCTCACCGCCATGAACGCCCCGCGCGAGGCCGTGGGCAGCGTGCTGACGCTGGTGAACTGCATCGGCTTTTCCATCTCGGTGCTGAGCATCGAGCTGTTCGTGCGGCTGGCGCAGAGCTTCCCGCTGGAGCAACTGCTGCCGTGGCTGGGGTTGGGGCCGGTGGTGGGGCTGGTGTTGCTGCGGCCGCTGGTGAGGGCCGGCAGTTGACGGCGACCGGCACGGCTTCGTGAGCCGGCCGCGGCCTACTGCGGCGGCGCTTGGAAACACTCCTCCGGCCACTGCCAGCCCGCCCGCGCCAGCCGCTCCAGCCAAGTCCACACACTTTGCAGATGGTCGCGCCCGGGCGCGCGCAGCTCGTGGTCGGCGTCCGGGAAGGTGAGGGCGCAGTAACCGCCGGCGCGATGCCGGGCCGCGTCGGCGAACTCGGCATAGGCCCGCGCCGGCATGAGCGCGTCGCGCCCGCCCCAGGCGTGCAGCAGCGGTCGCGGATCGGCCAGCAGCGGCTGGCGCAGCGGCCAGTGGCGCAGGTCTCGCCAATAGCGCCAGTGCCGGCCATGCAGCACCGCATCCGGCGTGTCGGGCACCTCGGCCGCGGCCATCAGCGCGCCCCAGGCGGCGCCGGCGTCCAGGCGCTCGGCCTGCAGCCGGCCGGCCACGGCCGGGTCCAGGCCGGCATGGCCCACCATCACCAGCAGCTTCACTGGCGGCAATGCCGCCGCCAGCCCGGGCAGCAGCTCGGCGCCTTCCGAAAGGCCCATCAGCACCAGTGGCAGCGGCTCGGGGCGCCGTTGCAGCGCCTGCGTGGCGAGTTGGCGCGCCCGTTCCAGCCACGCGCTCAGGCGGTCGGCCTGCACGAAAGCCACGGGGCAGGGCGACTCGGGCAGGCCCGGGTCCGGCGCGGGTGGGAGATGGGGTTTCTGCAGCAGCAGCACCTCGGCATGCAGCAGCCCGGCCGCCAGCCGGTCGGCCGAGGGGGCGAGCGAATGGCAGCCCGAGCCCGGCACCAGCAGCACCCGGTAGCGCGCGGGCGGCAACAGGGCCGGCCGCAGCAGCACCTGGCCGAGGGCCGGGTGCGCCAGCAGCTCGGTGAAGCGCGGCGCCTGGTCGGCGGTCGCCGGGCCCCACGGCAGCGCGGCCAGTGCCAGCGCCGCCAGCAGCCGCCGCGCGTG
>NZ_CALAOH010000253.1 GCF_937926365.1 uncultured Azohydromonas sp.
CCCCCCCTGCCACTGGCAGCAGACGGTGCACCCACCGGAGACCGGCTTGAATTCTTTGGGCGCGGCCGGAGCCGCGCCGCAGGCTTGAAGGGCGCGCCGCAAGGCACACCCACACACCGGCTCGGCTTACTTGCCGCGAGCGGTGATGATGGCGTCGGCCACGTTCTTCGGAGCTTCAGCGTAGTGCTTGAACTCCATGGTGTACGTGGCACGGCCCTGCGACATCGAGCGCAGCGTGGTCGAGTAGCCGAACATCTCGGACAGCGGTACTTCCGCCTTGATGATCTTGCCGCCGCCGACCATGTCGTCCATGCCCTGCACCATGCCGCGACGGGACGACAGGTCGCCCATCACGGAGCCGGCGTAGTCCTCGGGCGTTTCCACCTCGACGGCCATCATCGGCTCCAGGATCACCGGGCTGGCCTTGCGGCAGGCTTCCTTGAAGCCCATCGAGGCGGCCATCTTGAAGGCGTTTTCCGACGAGTCCACTTCGTGGTACGAACCGAAGGTCAGCGTGACCTTCACGTCCACCACCGGGTAGCCGGCCAGCACGCCGTTCGGCAGGGTGTCGATGACGCCCTTTTCCACCGCCGGGATGTACTCACGCGGCACCACACCGCCCTTGATGGCGTCGACGAACTCGAAGCCCTTGCCCGGCTCCTGAGGCTCGACCGTGAACACCACGTGGCCGTACTGGCCCTTACCGCCGGACTGACGCACGAACTTGCCTTCGACGTCCTCGGCCTTCTTGCGGATGGTCTCGCGGTAGGCCACCTGCGGCTTGCCGACGTTGGCTTCCACGCCGAACTCGCGCTTCATGCGGTCGACGATGATCTCCAGGTGCAGCTCGCCCATGCCGGAGATGATGGTCTGGCCCGACTCTTCGTCCGTCTTGACGCGGAACGAGGGGTCTTCGGCGGCCAGGCGGCTCAGGGCGATGCCCATCTTCTCCTGGTCAGCCTTGGTCTTGGGCTCCACGGCCTGCGCGATCACGGGCTCGGGGAAGACCATCTTTTCCAGCGTGACGATGGCTTCAGGGTCGCACAGGGTCTCGCCCGTGGTGACTTCCTTCAGGCCCACGCAGGCGGCAATGTCGCCGGCCAGAATTTCCTTGATCTCTTCGCGCTGGTTGGCATGCATCTGCAGGATGCGGCCGATGCGCTCCTTCTTGCCCTTGATCGGGTTGTAGACGGTGTCGCCCGACTTCAGCACGCCCGAGTACACGCGCACGAAGGTCAACTGGCCGACATAGGGGTCGGTCATCAGCTTGAACGCCAGCGCGGCGAACTTCTCGTTGTCGTCAGCCTTGCGGGTGACTTCCTTGTCGTCCTCGTCCGTACCGGCCACGGGCGGGATATCCACCGGCGACGGCAGGAAGTCGATGACGGCGTCGAGCATGCGCTGCACGCCCTTGTTCTTGAACGCGGTGCCGCACAGCATCGGCTGGATCTCGGTGGCGATGGTGCGCGCACGCAGACCCTGCTTGATCTCGGCCTCGGTCAGCTCGCCCGTCTCGAGGTACTTGTTCATCAGTTCCTCGGACGACTCGGCAGCGGCCTCGATCATGTTCTCGCGCCACTTCTGGCAGTCGGCCTCGAGGTCCGCCGGGATGTCGGCGTAGTCGAACTTCATGCCTTGCGAGGCCTCGTCCCAAATGATGGCCTTCATCTTGAGCAGGTCCACCACGCCCTTGAAGTTTTCCTCGGCACCGATGGGCACGACGATAGGCACGGGGTTGGCCTTCAGGCGCGTCTTCATCTGGTCATAGACCTTGAAGAAGTTGGCGCCGGTGCGGTCCATCTTGTTGACGAAGGCCAGGCGCGGCACCTTGTACTTGTTGGCCTGGCGCCAGACGGTCTCGGACTGCGGCTGCACGCCACCCACGGCGCAGTACACCATGCAGGCGCCGTCGAGCACGCGCATGGAACGCTCCACCTCGATGGTGAAGTCCACGTGGCCCGGGGTGTCGATGATGTTGAAACGATGCTCCGGATAGGACAGGTCCATGCCCTTCCAGAAGCAGGTGGTCGCAGCGGAGGTGATGGTGATGCCCCGCTCCTGCTCCTGCTCCATCCAGTCCATGGTGGCAGCGCCGTCGTGGACTTCACCGATCTTGTGGTTCACGCCCGTGTAGAACAGGATCCGCTCGGTCGTGGTCGTCTTGCCGGCATCGATGTGCGCCGAGATACCGATGTTGCGGTAGCGCTCGATGGGGGTCTTGCGGGACATGGTGTCACTCCAAATACAGGGGCCGCCCGCGGGTTGGTACTAACCCTTGGGCGGCCGGAACAGACGAGTTTAGAAGCGGAAGTGCGAGAAGGCCTTGTTGGCTTCGGCCATGCGGTGCACTTCGTCACGCTTCTTCATGGCGCCGCCACGGCCTTCGCTAGCTTCCAGCAGTTCGTTTGCCAGACGCGCCGCCATGGACTTCTCGCCACGCTTGCGGGCCGAATCCTTGAGCCAGCGCATGGCCAGGGCCACGCGGCGCACGGGGCGAACTTCCACGGGAACTTGGTAGTTCGCACCGCCAACGCGGCGGGATTTCACCTCGACCATCGGCTTGACGTTGTTCAGCGCGATCATGAAGACCTCCAGCGGGTCTTTGCCGGCCTTCTTCTCGACCTGCTCCAGCGCGCCGTAGATGATGCGCTCGGCCACGGCCTTCTTGCCGGACTCCATGACGACGTTCATGAACTTGGACAGATCGACCGAGCCGAACTTCGGATCGGGCAGGATCTCGCGCTTGGGTACTTCGCGACGACGTGGCATTTCTATTCCTTTGACTTCAGCTGGCAGGCGCTGTGTTGACTGCTTGCTGCCTGCCGCGGAGACCGCTCACCGGCACTCCACTTACTCGGCCGCCTGACTTCACTCAGGATTTCAGGACAACCGCGACACGCCCGGCAACGGCCTTTTCGACCGCCATCCCGGCAATTGACGGACCCCGATTACTTCTTGGGCCGCTTGGCGCCGTACTTCGAGCGCGATTGCTTGCGGTCCTTGACGCCCTGCAGGTCCAGCGAGCCGCGCACGATGTGGTAGCGCACGCCCGGAAGGTCCTTCACGCGGCCGCCACGCACGAGCACCACCGAGTGCTCTTGCAGGTTGTGGCCTTCACCGCCGATGTAGGAGATGACCTCGAAACCGTTGGTCAGGCGCACCTTGGCGACCTTACGCAGCGCCGAGTTCGGCTTCTTGGGGGTCGTCGTGTAGACGCGGGTGCAGACGCCACGGCGCTGCGGGCCGCCCTGCATGGCAGGCGACTTGGACTTCGTGGGCTCGGTCTCGCGACCGTAGCGCACGAGTTGGTTGATGGTTGGCATAGGACTTGTTCCCGTTTGAAGTCACACCTGCGCCACCACCCACCACAACGGCCTAACCTGGGGTTAGGCGTCGCAGTGGGCGATGGCGTCTTGTTCTTCCGGAAGAGGCCGAGCACTCCAAGTTCTGGAGACGGGCCCGAAGCCGCAAAGTGTTCGCGGTGAGCCGCCCGACAAAGAGCGCAGCAGGGTCTGCCGAAAAGCCGGCGATTATAGTCCGAGCATCTAGCTGTGTGCAAGTTGTCCACAAGCCGCTACCAGTCTCTGCATGTGAGATCTGCACGCCCTGGCCCGCGGCCTCGCCAACCGCCTCTTCCCGCCCGTTCCAGAAGCCTTTGCCATGTCCGACACACTGTCTGCGCCGTCCTTTCCCATCACCGCGGGCCACGCCCTGCCGCGGACGGCGCACACCAGGAACGGAGAAATCCCGGCCGCCGTGCTGGACAGCAACGCCGTACTGGACTGGCTGCTCTTCGGCGACCCGTCGATGCAGCGGCTGGGGCAAGCCATCCGCGCCGGCCATTGCCGCTGGATCGTGACGTCGGCGCTGCGTGATGAACTCGAACACGTGTTGGCTCGCGGCCTGCGCAGCCGTCCACAGGCCGACGCCGGACCGCTCTGGGAGACCTGGCAACAACTGACTTGCCTGGTGGAGCCGCCTGCCGACGCACCACCGCCGCCCGGTCTGCGCTGCACCGACGGCGATGACCAGAAGTTCCTGGCCGTCGCGCTCGCACATAGCGCACGCTGGCTGGTGAGCCGTGACCGCGCCCTGCTGAAGCTGCGGCGCCGCGCCCGCGAGCGCGGGCTGCTGATCCTCACACCAGCGCAGTGGTCGCTGGAGACAACGGCAGCGCCGGGCTGAAGAGCCCGCCGCGCCGGCAATGAAAAAGGCGGCCGAAGCCGCCTTTTGCTGGAGAGTCAGCCCGAAGCTGCTCAGCCCTGACCTTCACCGGACGGCGCGGCCGGGGTTTCGCCCTCGTCCACGTGGGCCAGCTGCACGGCGGCGAGCTCTTGCGCTTCCTGCATCGCAATGGCGCGGCGCTCGTTCTCGTCCATGTCCTCCTTGGCCTTGCGCGCCTGGTGATACGCCATGCCGGTGCCCGCCGGGATGAGGCGGCCGACGATGACGTTCTCCTTGAGACCGCGCAGCTCGTCGCGCTTGCCCATGATGGCAGCCTCGGTGAGCACCCGCGTCGTCTCCTGGAACGAGGCGGCGGAGATGAAGGAGTCGGTGGACAGCGACGCCTTCGTGATGCCCAGCAGCACGTCGGCGTAGGTCGCGGGCACCTTGTTCTCGGCACGCAGCTTGTCGTTGGTATCGAGCAGCTCGGAGCGCTCCACCTGCTCGCCGGCGATGTAGGAGCTCTCACCCGGGTTGACGATCTGCACGCGGCGCAGCATCTGGCGAACGATCACCTCGATGTGCTTGTCGTTGATCTTCACGCCCTGCAGACGGTAGACGTCCTGCACCTCGTCGACGATGTAGCGTGCCAGCTCTTCCACACCCAGCAGGCGCAGGATGTCCTGCGGATCGGCCGGACCGTCCACGATGGACTCGCCCTTGTTCACCACCTGGCCTTCGTGCACGAGGATGTTCTTGTCCTTGGGGACCAGTTCCTCGTAGACCTTGCCGTCCGGATCGGTGATCTGCAGGCGCACCTTGCCCTTGGTCTCCTTGCCGAAGGACACCGTGCCGGTGATCTCGGCCAGGATGCCCTTGTCCTTGGGTGACCGGGCTTCGAAGAGCTCCGCCACACGCGGCAGACCGCCGGTAATGTCGCGGGTCTTCTGGCCTTCCACCGGGATACGCGCCAGCACTTCACCAGGCGCCAGGTCCTGGCCGTCGCGCACCTGGATCAGCGCGCCGACCTGGAAGCCGATCGTCACCGAGTGGTCGGTGCCGGGGATCTTGACTTCCTGGCCCATGGCGTCGAGCAGCTTCACCTGCGGACGCACCACCTTGGCGGCGCCACGGCGCTTCGGGTCGATCACCACCAGCGTGGACAGGCCGGTGACCTCGTCCACCTGCTTGGCCACCGTCACGCCTTCCTCGACGTTCTCGAACCTCGCCTTGCCGGCGAATTCCGTGATGATCGGGCGGGTCAGCGGGTCCCAGTTCGCCAGGACGGTGCCAGCTTTGATGGTCTGGTCCGCCTTGACGTTCAGCGTCGCCCCGTACGGCACCTTGTGGCGCTCGCGCTCGCGGCCATGCTGGTCGGAGATGACGATCTCGCCCGAACGCGAAATCACCACCAGCTCGCCCTTGCCGTTGGTCACGTAGCGCATCGTCGGGTTGAAGCCGATGATGCCGTCCGACTTGGCTTCCACGCTGGAGGCCACCGCCGCACGCGAGGCCGCGCCACCGATGTGGAAGGTACGCATCGTCAGCTGCGTGCCCGGCTCACCAATCGACTGCGCGGCGATCACGCCCACGGCCTCGCCGACGTTGACCAGGCCGCCACGGCCCAGGTCACGGCCGTAGCACTTGGCGCACAGGCCGAAGCGCGTGGCGCAGGTCAGCGGCGTGCGCACCTTGACTTCGTCGGCGCCGGCGCCCTCGATGGCGTCCAGCGCGTCCTCGTCGAGCATGCTGCCCGCCGGAACCAGCACTTCCTGCGTCTCAGGGTGCACCACTTCCACGGCCGCGACACGGCCCAGGATGCGGTCGCGCAGCGACTCGATGACTTCACCACCTTCGACCAGCGCACGCATGGCGATACCGTGCTCGGTAGCGCAGTCGTCCTCGGTGACCACCAGATCCTGCGTCACGTCCACCAAACGGCGCGTCAGGTAGCCGGAGTTCGCCGTCTTCAGCGCCGTATCCGCCAGGCCCTTACGGGCGCCGTGCGTGGAGATGAAGTACTGCAGAACGTTCAGGCCTTCGCGGAAGTTCGCGGTGATGGGCGTCTCGATGATCGAGCCGTCCGGCTTGGCCATCAGGCCGCGCATGCCCGCGAGCTGGCGGATCTGGGCGGCGGAGCCCCGCGCGCCGGAGTCGGCCATCATATAGATGGAGTTGAACGACTCCTGGTCCACCTCGTTGCCGTTGCGGTCCATGACCTTCTGCTTGGCCAACTGGCTCATCATGACCTTGCCAACTTCGTCGCCGGTCTTGCCCCAGATGTCCACGACCTTGTTGTAGCGCTCGCCGGCAGTCACGAGACCCGAGACGTACTGCTGCTCGATCTCCTTGACCTCGCGCTCCGCGCGTTCGATCAGGCCGTGCTTTTCCTTCGGCACCAGCATGTCGTCGATGGCGATGGAGATGCCCGCGCGCGTGGCCAGGCGGAAGCCTGACTGCAGCAGCTTGTCGGCAAACACCACCGTCTCCTTCAGGCCGCACTTGCGGAAGGAGGCGTTGATCAGACGCGAGATCTCCTTCTTCTTCAGCGCCTTGTTCATGTTGCTGAAGGGCAGCCCCTTGGGCAGGATCTCCGACAGCAGCGCGCGGCCCACCGTGGTCTCGACGAGCTTGGTCTCGGGCGTGAACTCGCCCGAGTCCTTGTCCTTCGTCCACTCGGTGAGGCGCACGCTGATCTTGGCGGTGATCTCCACCACGCCGTTGTCCAGCGCGCGCTGCACCTCGGGCACGTCGGAGAAGATCAGGCCCTCGCCCTTGCCGTTGGTGCGCTCGCGGGTGGCGTAGTACAGGCCCAGCACCACGTCCTGCGACGGCACGATGGAGGGCTCGCCGTTGGCCGGGAACAGCACGTTGTTGGAGGCCAGCATCAGGGTGCGGGCTTCCATCTGCGCCTCAATGGACAGCGGCACGTGCACAGCCATCTGGTCGCCGTCGAAGTCGGCGTTGAAGGCTGCGCACACCAGCGGGTGCAACTGGATCGCCTTGCCCTCGATCAGCACCGGCTCGAAGGCCTGGATGCCCAGACGGTGCAGCGTGGGGGCGCGGTTGAGCATCACCGGATGCTCCTTGATCACCTCTTCGAGGATGTCCCACACCACCGGCGTGCCGGATTCGACTTCCTTCTTCGCCGCCTTGATGGTGGTGGCGATGCCCATCGCCTCCAGGCGCGAGAAGATGAAGGGCTTGAACAGCTCCAGCGCCATCAGCTTGGGCAGTCCGCACTGGTGCAGCTTGAGCGTCGGGCCCACCGTGATCACGGAACGGCCCGAGTAGTCCACGCGCTTGCCCAGCAGGTTCTGGCGGAAGCGGCCGCTCTTGCCCTTGATCATGTCGGCCAGCGACTTCAGCGCGCGCTTGTTCGCGCCCGTCATCGCCTTGCCGCGGCGGCCGTTGTCCAGCAGCGAGTCCACCGCCTCCTGCAGCATGCGCTTCTCGTTGCGCACGATGATCTCGGGCGCCTTGAGCTCCAGCAGCCGCGCCAGGCGGTTGTTGCGGTTGATGACGCGACGGTAGAGGTCGTTGAGGTCGGAGGTCGCGAAGCGGCCGCCGTCCAGCGGCACCAGCGGACGCAGGTCCGGCGGCAGCACCGGCAGCACGTCCAGCACCATCCAGTTCGGCTTGATGCCCGACTTCTTGAAGGCCTCCATCACCTTCAGGCGCTTGGAGTTCTTCTTGACCTTGAGCTCCGAGCCGGTCATGTCGCCGCGCAGCTTCTCGATCTCGACGTCGAGGTCCATCTCCTCGAGCAGCTGCTTGATGCCCTCGGCGCCCATGAGCGCGATGAACTCGTCACCGTGCTTGTCGCGCTCGACCTCGTATTGGTCCTCGGAGAGGATCGAGAACTTCTTCAGCGGGGTCATGCCGGGATCGACCACGACATACGCTTCGAAGTACAGCACGCGCTCAATGTCGCGCAGCGTCATGTCCAGCACCAGGCCCAGACGCGACGGCAGCGACTTCAGGAACCAGATGTGCGCGCAGGGCGCGGCCAGGTCGATGTGCCCCATGCGGTCGCGGCGCACCTTGGTCTGCGTGACCTCGACGCCGCACTTCTCGCAGATCACGCCGCGGTGCTTCAGGCGCTTGTACTTGCCGCACAGGCACTCGTAGTCCTTGATCGGGCCAAAGATCTTGGCGCAGAACAGGCCGTCACGCTCGGGCTTGAAGGTGCGGTAGTTGATGGTCTCGGGCTTCTTCACCTCGCCGAAGGACCACGAGCGGATCTTCTCGGGCGACGCCAGCCCGATCTTGATCGCGTCGAAGTGTTCATCCGGGGTGAACTGCTTGAAAAGGTCCAAAAGTCCCTTCATGCCTAACTCCTTGTCCGTTCCTTAGTTGCGCTCGAGCTCGATGTCGATGCCGAGCGAACGGATTTCCTTGACCAGCACGTTGAACGACTCGGGCATGCCCGCCTCGATCGAGTGCTCGCCCTTGACGATGTTCTCGTAGACCTTGGTGCGGCCGTTCACGTCGTCAGACTTCACGGTCAACATCTCCTGCAGCACATAGCTCGCGCCATAGGCCTCCAGCGCCCACACTTCCATCTCACCGAAGCGCTGGCCACCGAACTGGGCCTTGCCGCCCAGCGGCTGCTGCGTCACCAGCGAGTACGGACCCGTGGAGCGGGCGTGCATCTTGTCGTCCACCAGGTGGTGCAGCTTGAGCACGTGCATGTAGCCCACGGTCACCGGGCGCTCGAACTGCTCGCCGGTGCGACCGTCGCACAGATAGGCCTGCGTGCGCGTGGGCGTGAGGCCCTTGCGCGCCGCGATGTCGTCCGGGTAGGCCAAGTGCAGCATGCCGCGGATCTCTTCCTCCTTGGCACCGTCGAACACCGGGGTGGCGAAAGGCACGCCCTTGGAGAGGTTCTGCGCCATCTCCACGATTTCGTCGTCGCTGAGGTGGTCGAGCTTCTCGGTCTTGCCGCCGGACTGGTTGTAGAGCTGATCCAGGAACTGGCGCAGCTCCGCCACCTTGGCCTGCTGCTGCAGCATGTCGCCCAGACGCTGGCCCAAGCCCTTGCCGGCCCAGCCCAGGTGCACTTCCAGCACCTGGCCCACGTTCATGCGCGAAGGCACGCCCAGCGGGTTGAGCACGATGTCGGCAGGGGTGCCGTCGGCCATGTAAGGCATGTCCTCGATCGGAACGATCTTGGACACCACGCCCTTGTTGCCGTGACGGCCGGCCATCTTGTCGCCAGGCTGCAAACGGCGCTTGACGGCCAGGTACACCTTGACCATCTTGAGCACGCCCGCGGGCAGCTCGTCGCCCTGCGTGAGCTTCTTGCGCTTCTCTTCGAACGCGAGATCGAAGCTGTGTCGCGTCTGCTCCAGCGAGTTCTTGATCGACTCCAGCTGGTTGGCGATGTCCTCTTCAGCTGGTCGCACGTCGAACCAGTGGTACTTCTCGACGCCCGAGAGGTACTCCTTGGTCAGCACGGTGCCCTTGGCGATTTTCTGCGGACCGCCGTTGGCCACTCGGCCCACCAGCAGCTTCTCGATACGGTCGAAGGCATCGGCCTCGACGATGCGCAGCTGGTCGTTGAGGTCCAGACGGAAACGCTTCAGCTCATCATCAATGATCTGCTGAGCGCGCTTGTCGCGCTGGATGCCCTCGCGGGTGAACACCTGCACGTCGATGACGGTGCCGCTGGTGCCCTGGTCCACGCGCAGCGACGTGTCCTTCACGTCGGAGGCCTTCTCGCCGAAGATCGCGCGCAGCAGCTTCTCTTCCGGCGTCAGCGTGGTCTCGCCCTTCGGCGTGACCTTGCCCACCAGCACGTCGCCCGGGCCGACCTCGGCGCCGATGTAGACGATGCCCGACTCGTCCAAGCGAGCCAGCTGCTGCTCGGACAGGTTGGGGATGTCGCGCGTGATTTCCTCGGAGCCCAGCTTGGTGTCGCGGGCCATCACCACCAGCTCCTCGATGTGGATCGAGGTGTAGCGGTCCTCGGCGACCACACGCTCCGAGATCAGGATCGAGTCCTCGAAGTTGTAGCCGTTCCAGGGCATGAACGCGACCAGCATGTTCTGGCCCAGCGCGAGCTCGCCGATGTCGGTGGAGGCGCCGTCGGCAATGATGTCCTCGGCCGCCACCTTGTCGCCGCGCCGCACGATGGGACGCTGGTGGATGTTCGTGTTCTGGTTGGAACGCTGGTACTTGATGAGGTTGTAGATGTCCACACCGACCTCACCGGCCACCGTCTCCTCGTCGTTGACGCGGATCACGATGCGGTTGGAGTCGACGTAGTCCACCACGCCGCCACGGCGGGCAGCCACCACGGTGCCGGAATCCTTGGCCGCCACGCGCTCCACGCCCGTGCCGACGAAGGCCTTTTCCGGACGCAGCGTCGGCACGGCCTGGCGCTGCATGTTGGCGCCCATCAGTGCGCGGTTGGCGTCGTCGTGCTCCAGGAAGGGCACCAGCGAGGCCGCCACCGACACGATCTGCGCCGGCGCCACGTCCATGTACTGCACGCGCTCGGGCGACAGCAGCACCGACTCGCCCTTCTCGCGCGCCGACACCAGCTCGTCCACCAGCTGGCCGTTCTCGTCCAACGTGGCGTTGGCCTGGGCGATGACGTACTTGCCTTCCTGGATGGCGGACAGGTAGTCGATCTGGTCGGTGACGCGGCCGTTTTCCACGCGACGGTACGGCGTCTCCAGGAAGCCGTATTCGTTGAGCTGCGCGTACAGGGCCAGCGAGTTGATCAGGCCGATGTTCGGACCTTCAGGCGTTTCGATCGGGCACACGCGGCCGTAGTGCGTCGGGTGCACGTCGCGCACCTCGAAGCCGGCGCGCTCGCGG
>NZ_CALAOH010000254.1 GCF_937926365.1 uncultured Azohydromonas sp.
GCACGTCGCGCACCTCGAAGCCGGCGCGCTCGCGGGTCAGACCGCCCGGGCCCAGGGCGGAGACGCGACGCTTGTGCGTGATCTCCGACAGCGGGTTGGTCTGGTCCATGAACTGCGACAGCTGCGACGCGCCGAAGAACTCCTTGAGCGCCGCGGAAATCGGCTTGGAGTTGATCAGGTCGTGCGGCATCAGGGCCTCGGTCTCGGCCTGGCCCAGACGCTCCTTCACGGCCTTCTCGATGCGCGCCAGGCCCGAGCGGTACTGGTTCTCGGCCAGCTCGCCCACGCAGCGCACGCGGCGGTTGCCCAGGTGGTCGATGTCGTCCACTTCACCGCGGCCGTTGCGCAGCTCGACGAGGATCTTGACCACATCCAGGATGTCCTCGTTGGACAGCGTCATCTCGCCCTCGGCCGTGTCGCGGCCCACGCGGGCGTTGAACTTCATGCGGCCCACGCGCGACAGGTCGTAGGTGTCGGCGCTGTAGAACAGGCGGTTGAACAGGGCCTCGACGGCGTCTTCCGTCGGCGGCTCGCCGGGGCGCATCATGCGGTAGATGGCCACACGCGCGGCGAGTTGGTCGGCCGTCTCATCGGAAGCCAGCGTCTGGCTGATATAGGCGCCTTCGTCGAGCTCGTTGGTGTAGAGCGCTTGCAGGTCACGGATGCCCGCGGCGCGCAGCTTCTTGAGCAGGCTCTCGGTGATCTCGTCGTTGGCCTTGGCCACGATCTCACCGGTGTCCGGGTCGACCATGTTGCGAGCCACCACACGGCCCACGACGAAGTCTTCGGGAACGCTGATGAAGGTGGTGCCGCTTTGCTCCAGCGTGCGCACGTGGCGCGCGGTGATGCGCTTGTCCTTCTCGACGATCACGGTGCCGTTCTTGTCCGTGATGTCGAAGCGCGCGATTTCACCCTTCAGACGGTCGGCCACGAACTCCAGCTGCGCGCCGGTGTCCATGAGGCGGAAATTGTCGAAGTCGAAGAAGTTGGCCAGGATCTGCTCGGGGTTCAGGCCGATGGCCTTGAGCAGGATCGTTACCGGCATCTTGCGGCGGCGGTCGACGCGGAAGTAGAGGATGTCCTTCGGATCAAATTCGAAGTCCAGCCAGGAGCCGCGGTAGGGAATGATGCGCGCGGAGAACAGCAGCTTGCCCGAGCTGTGCGTCTTGCCCTTGTCGTGCTCGAAGAACACGCCCGGCGAACGGTGCAGCTGGCTGACGATGACGCGCTCGGTGCCGTTGACGATGAAGGAGCCGTAGTCGGTCATGAGCGGCACTTCGCCCATGTAGACCTCCTGCTCCTTGATCTCCTTGACCGTCTTGGCCTGCGGGCTCTCGCGGTCGTAGATGATCATCTGCAGCCGCGCACGCACCGCAGCGGCGTAGGTCAAACCACGCTGCTGGCACTCGCGCGTATCGAACGCCGGCTTGGCGATGTTGTACTCAATGAACTTCATCTCCACGTACCCGTTGTGCGACACAATCGGGAAGGCGGAGAGGAAAGCGGCCTGCAGGCCCTCGGGCTTGCGCTTCTGCGGGGGCACGTCCTTCTGCAGGAAGGCGACGTAGGACTCCCGCTGCATCGTCAGCAGGTAGGGAACGTTGAGAACACTCTCACGCTTGCCGAAGCTTTTGCGAATACGCTTGCGCTCGGTATAGCTGTACGTGGGGGAAACTTGCGCCATATATGCTCCGTGTCGAGAACACGCGCCCCGGGCCCTGGAAGCGCGCACTCGTCGGCGACTGGCCTACTCGGACGTTGCGTCCGGAGCTTGGTGGCTGGCCACTACCAGCCGCTGGCGGACAACCCCGGCGTTGCACCGGAGCCCGACCAAACCCGTTCCCTGCAGTCGGATCAGAGAACACTCGGAAAAAGCCGCGCGCGGCCATTTCCGGCTGTTCTCGCCTTCAATATGGAGCCCAGGACTGTAACGCCCTGAAGCGGAAAAGGCTGGCGGCCTGAAATCAGCCGCCAGCCCTCTGGGGTCAAACCAATTACTTGAGTTCGGCCTTGGCGCCGGCTTCCACCAGCTTCTTGACAGCAGCCTCGGCGTCGGCCTTGGCGATGGCTTCCTTGACGTTCTTCGGAGCGCCGTCCACCAGGTCCTTGGCTTCCTTCAGGCCCAGGCCCGTCAGTTCGCGCACGGCCTTGATGACGGAGACCTTGTTGGCGCCGGCTTCCAGCAGGACCACGTTGAACTCGGTCTTCTCTTCGGCAGCCGGGGCAGCGGCACCGCCGCCGCCAGCGGCCGGGGCAGCCATGGAAGCGGCGGACACGCCGAACTTCTCTTCGATGGCCTTGACCAGGTCATTGAGTTCCATCACGGACATGCTGTCCAGGGCGGTCAGGAAGGCGTCTTTGTCGAATGCCATTTGGGATTCCTCGATTCAGAGATTCAGTGAAAAGGGTGCGCTCAGGCCGCAGCGGCCTCGGCAGGGGCGGTTTCTTCCGCACCACCACCACGCTTCTCGGCCAGGGCGGCCAGCACGGCCGCAGTACGCTGGATCGGCGCCTTCAGCAGGCCAGCCAACTGCGACAGCAGGACTTCCTTGCTGGGGATGGACGCCAGGGCCTTGACGCCTTCGGCGTCCAGAGCCTTGCCCGCGTAGGCACCGGCCTTGATGACCAGCTTGTCGTTGCCCTTGGCAAAGTCGGCGATGACTTTGGCCGCGGCGACAGCGTCTTCGGAAAAGCCGTAGATCAGCGGGCCGACCATGCTCTCCGACGCCACCTCGAACGGCGTGCCGGCGACGGCGCGACGGGCTAGGGTGTTCTTCAGCACGTGAAGATACACACCCTGCGCACGCGCGGTCACGCGCAGCTTGTTCAGGTTTTCGACGGTGAGGCCACGGTACTCGGCCAACGCCAGGGTCTGCGACTTGGCGGCTTGCGCTGCCACGTCGCTGACGACGGCTGCCTTCTCGTTGCGATTGAGACTCAAGGTCTGCTCCTCACAAAACGCCCGTGCCCAGCCGGCCTTGCGGCGTTCGGGAACGGGCACCACGTTCAGCGACCTTGCTGCTCCAGGAATCCCTTGCGAGATCAACTTTCACAGCGGGTGCGCCATCTGCGCTGGCTTCGGGACAAGCCCTCCATTACGGCCTCACGCGAGACCACCAGCGGTCTTGGATGACCCGTGCCCGGGAAACTCCCGGGCACGGCCCACCAATTCATTGAGCCGCTGCGCGCCAGACTCGCGCACCGCGGCTGGACTCGAATCAGCCCTGCGCTTGCGCGGCGATGGACGCCACGTCCACGCGCACGCCCACGCCCATGGTCGAGGACACGGCGACCTTGCGCAGGTACACGCCCTTGCTCGACGCCGGCTTGGCCTTGTTCAGGGCCTCCAGCAGCGCGGCCAGGTTGCCAACAAGCTTGTCGGAGTCGAACGAGCGACGGCCGATGGTGCCGTGGATGATGCCGTTCTTGTCCACGCGGAACTGCACCTGGCCCGCCTTGGCGTTGCGCACCGCGGTGGCGACGTCGGGGGTCACGGTGCCGACCTTGGGGTTCGGCATCAGGCCGCGCGGACCCAGGATCTGGCCCAGCGTACCAACCACGCGCATCGTGTCCGGCGAGGCGATCACGACGTCGAAGTTCAGGTTGCCAGCCTTGACCTGTTCGGCCAGGTCTTCCATGCCGACAATGTCGGCGCCGGCGGCGCGGGCTTCCTCAGCCTTGGCACCCTGGGCGAACACGGCCACGCGCTTGGTCTTGCCGGTGCCGTTGGGCATCACGACGGCGCCGCGCACCACCTGGTCCGACTTCTTGGCGTCCACGCCCAGTTGCACGGCCACGTCGATGGCTTCGTCGAACTTGGCGGTGGCGCACTCCTTGACAAGGGCCAGTGCGTCGTTGATCGCGTACAGCTTCAGGCTGTCGACCTTGCCCTGCAGGGCCTTGGCTTTCTTGGTCAGCTTGGCCATGTTCAGACTCCTTCCACCAGCACGCCCATCGAGCGGGCCGAGCCGGCGATGGTCTTGACTGCGGCGTCCAGATCGGCAGCCGTCAGGTCCTTCATCTTGGTCTTGGCGATCTCTTCCAGCTGCGCGCGCGTCAGCTTGCCGACCTTCTCCAGGTGCGGACGGCCGGAGCCCTTCTCCAGCTTGATCGCCTTCTTGATCAGCACGGTGGCCGGCGGCGTCTTGATGATGAAGGTGAACGACTTGTCAGCGAAAGCCGTGATCACCACCGGCAGCATCAGGCCGGGTTCCATGCCCTGGGTCTGCGCGTTGAACGCCTTGCAGAACTCCATGATGTTCAGGCCACGCTGACCCAGCGCGGGACCGACCGGCGGCGAGGGGTTGGCCTTGCCCGCCGGGATTTGCAGCTTGATGAAGCCGACAATCTTCTTGGCCATGTCTTTCTCCAGTGCAACCCAAGCGGCCAAGCCTAGGTTGTCGAGTCGAACGCGGCAGGATTGATTACCTGCCGCTCCTCATGCCGGCCTGTCGTTGCCGACTGTCACGGGCAAACCCATCGGCTTGCCAACCCAGTGCCCGTCGTAGACACGCACCACGCGCCTGCCGCACGCCGATGCCCGAAACGGGCACCGCCACGCGGCCGGACTTCTTAAACCTTCTCGACCTGTGAGAAGTCCAGTTCCACCGGAGTAGCACGGCCGAAAATCGTGACCGACACGCGCACCTTGGACTTCTCGTAGTTGACCTCTTCGACTGCGCCGTTGAAGTCGGTGAACGGGCCTTCCTTGACCCGCACCATCTCGCCCACCTGCCACTCGACCTTGGGACGGGGCTTTTCGATGCCTTCCTGCATCTGGTTGACGATCTTCATCACTTCAGCTTCGGAGATCGGCGCCGGGCGGTTTTTCGCTCCGCCGACGAAACCCGTGACCTTGCTGGTGTGCTTGACCAGGTGCCAGGACTCATCGTCCATCAGCATCTCAACCAGCACGTAACCCGGGAAAAAGCGGCGCTCGGTGACGGCCTTCTTGCCATTCTTGAGTTCCACCACTTCCTCGGTCGGCACCAAGATGCGGCCAAACTTGGCCTGCATGCCAGCGCGTTCGATGCGCTCGCGCAAGTTGCGCTCCACCGCCTTCTCCATGCCGGAGTAGGCATGCACGACGTACCAGCGCATCGGCGGTGCAGCCGGGGCGGCACCTTCCTGGCTTGCCACTTGATCGCTCATTGCCTGCTTTCCTTCAACGCTTCCAACCCAGAATCAGGTCGTATAGGACCCATTCCAGCGTCTTGTCAGTAAGCCACAGGAACAAGGCCATCGCGAGCACGAAAGCAAAGACGTAGCCCGTCATCTGCATCGCTTCCTTGCGCGTGGGCCACACGACCTTCTTCACCTCACGCACGGCATCGCGGCCGAAAGCGATCAGCCGCTTGCCAGCCTCGGCAGTGAAAAACGTGGCCACAGCTGCAGCCAGCAGCACCAAAAGCGCAGCCACGCGCACCCACAGCGACTGAGCGCCCAGCAGGTAGAACGCAGTCACGCCGGCGATCACCAGTGCCAGCGCGCCGGCAAGCCGAGCCTTGTCGGCGCCGGAAGCAACGGTTTCGACTTGGGGGTTGGGAGTCATCGGATTTGTTTCGCCAGGTGCTGGAAGCACCCATCAGCAGCAAAGCCCGCCGGGCCTCTGTTCCCGTGCGGGCTGCTGTCTGGCCGCTCGACCCGGCCTGGAATCAGCACCGGGACTTGGCAGGGGCAGAGGGAATCGAACCCCCAACCTTCGGTTTTGGAGACCGACGCTCTGCCAATTGAGCTATACCCCTGCGGCCTTTACTTCGTTTCGGCTTGGAGCCGGGTTTACTCGACGATCTTCGCCACGACGCCGGCGCCGACGGTACGGCCGCCTTCGCGGATGGCGAAGCGCAGGC
>NZ_CALAOH010000255.1 GCF_937926365.1 uncultured Azohydromonas sp.
AGGGCAGTCGCGCCGACGTGAGCTTCCTCGTGGGCCTGCTGCTGGACAAGTTCGCATGGCATCTGCCCCTTTATCGCCAGCACCAGCGCCTGCTCGACGCAGGTTTCAAGCTCAGCCGTGGCTGGCTGACGCAGCTGGTGCAGCAGGCTGCGCAGCTGCTACAGCCGATCTACGAGGCGCAGTTCGAGTCCATCCGCATGTCCCGGGTGAAGGCCATGGACGAGACGCCCATCAAGGCCGGACGTGTGGGGGCGGGCAAGATGCGCGCGGGTTACTTCTGGCCCGTGTACGGCGAACTCGACGAAGTGTGCTTCCCGTACTTCGAGTCCCGGCGTCACGAGCACGTGCAAGAGGCCCTGGGACTCGCTTGCGTGCCCGGTGCGGTGCTGCTATCTGATGGGTACGAGGCTTACGCCCAGTATGCAAAGAAGACCGGTATCACCCATGCCCAGTGTTGGGTTCACTGCCGGCGCAACCTATTCGAAGCTCAGAACACGGAGCCACAGGTAGCCTCCGAAGCCCTGCGCCAGATCGCCGCTCTCTACAAGATCGAAGAGGACATCCGCGAGAAGAAGCTCAGCGGCGAGGCCAAGCGGCTGCACCGTCTCACGCACAGCAAACCGCTGGTGGAGAAGTTCTTCGCCTGGGTGGACCAGCAGTTCGAGAGCCAAGGTTTCCTGCCCAGCAACCCGATCACCCAGGCCCTGGCCTATGCACGCGAGCGACGCGATGGGTTGAAGGTGTTCCTGGGTGATCCCGATGTTCCGATGGATACGAACCATCTGGAAAGATCGTTGCGCCCGGTACCGCTTGGACGCAGGAACTGGATGTTCTGCTGGACCGAGGTCGGGGCTCAACACGCCGGCATCGTGCAAAGCCTTATCGTGACGTGCCGGCTGCACGGCATCGACCCGTACACCTACCTCGTGGACGTGCTGCAGCGCGTAGGCCAGCATCCGGCCGCACGCGTGGCCGAGCTCACGCCACGGCTGTGGAAGCAGCACTTCGCAGCCAACCCGCTGCGCTCGACCTTGCACGGCCTGACCGTTTAGGCAAGAACGCCGCCGGGCGAGCGCTTACGTATGGCGCGACGATCAGGATGAGAGACCGCATTGACTCAACAGTTCTGCTACCGGAGCTGACCCGTTGCCTCACGTAGTTTGCTACCCGCCGGGCTGTCCGGCGGGAGCGGAGCAACGTGAAGAAGCAGGTAAGCATGGCTACACGCAAAGAATTGATCCAAGCAGTGGGGGAGAGATACCGGGCAGCCTCGACAACGGACAAGACAAGGATCCTTGACGAATTCGTCGAACTCGCGGGATACCACCGTAAACACGCGATTCGTGTGCTATCGCAGAAGCCCCCGGCAGCGACCTCGAAGGCACCTCGACAACGGGTGTACGACGACGCCTTCCGCGAGAAGCTCATCGTGGTATGGGAGGCCAGCGACCGTTTGTGTGGCAAACGGCTCAAGGCCCTCATCCCGTCGTTGATCGAGGCCATGGAGCGGCACAGGCACTTATCCCTTGATCAATCGATGAAGCAGCAGCTACTACGAGTCAGCGCTGCCACGATCGATCGTCTGCTGTCTGAAGTTCGTGCAGGCTCCAATGGCGAGAGACGCCGGCGTAGCGGCATCGGCACAGCCATCCGGCGCAGCGTTCCAGTACGGACGTTCTCCGACTGGCGCGACCCACCGCCGGGCTATTTGGAAGTCGACATGGTTGAGCACTGCGGTCCAAAGACCGAGGGCGACTACGTTCGGACCTTGGTGCTCACCGACATCAACAGCGGTTGGACGGAATGCCTGGCAATGCCAGTACGCAACCAGACCTTGATAGTCGAAGCGCTCAACGTGATGGAGGCCACGCTGCCCTTCAAGCTCCTCGGAATTGATACCGACAACGACACAGCCTTCATGAACCAGACCGTCTTCGATCACTGCAAGGAACGAGGCCTTGAGCAAACGCGATCTCGTCCCTACAGGAAGAACGACCAGGCCTGGGTCGAGCAGAAGAACGGCGCCATCGTGCGCCGCCTGGTGGGTTATGGACGGCTCAGCGGCTTGGCAGCGACATACGCCCTCGCCGAGCTCTATTCGGCATCGCGGCTGTACATCAACTTCTTCCAGCCCTCCTTCAAGCTCAAGGCCAAGACGCGCGACGGCGCGCGCGTGAGCAAGAAATACCACCCGCCTGCGACGCCATGCGATCGACTGCTGGACTCGCCTGCGGTACCGGAGGACGTGAAAGCGAGGTTGAGAAAGCAATTTACCGAGTTGGACCCGGTGCGTTTGCTACGAGACATGCGTACGGCGCAGCAGGTACTGCACGAGATGCTGTCACGTGGACCGCAAGATGAGCCTGCTGCTGCTGCTGCTTCTTCGCCGGCAGACGTGTCGGCGTTCCTGGCCGGCTTGTCGACCGCATGGAAGAGCGGCGAGGTCAACCCGATACGCGGCCGGCGTGGGCCATCTACTCCACGTTGGTGGAGATCTCGAGTCGATCCCTTCGAACATTCGTGGCCGGTGATTGAGGGCTGGCTGATCGAAAAACCGTCGTCCACAGCGCGCGAACTGATGGACCGGCTGGCCGCAGCAGTGCCCGAGGCGTACGCGAACAAGAAGCAACTTCGTACGCTGCAGCGCCGCATCAAAGCTTGGAGGGCGCAGCAGCTCAAGGAGCTGATCCTCGGAAAGCTCAAGAAGGACGCGCCCGAGTGCGCCTTGCCGTGATAGCGAATCGAGCCTGCACGGGGCCGGGCGCTTCGCACCCGGCAGGCTGATGACATGTGGACGATGCGCCTTCAGCGCACCGGGGCACGTCCGTGGACAACGCGTCGCGTTGACCACCGCCATGCCCCTTCGCCCACATGCCAACAGCCTCCACTACTACGAAGAAATTCCCCGGAAACGACAAACAGTGATCCGGTAACATTCCTTCGTGAGGCAACACGTGCTCTCATCCAGATTGACGCGCGGCAGCCGGTGTCACGTTGACATCGAACGCGAAGTCCCAGTCGGCGTCCGTCAACGAGTCGATTGGTCCGCCGCGCGAGACACCGACCATGTTGACCAGGCCGTCCAGTTGCGGAAGGCCTTGCAGGCGCTGCAGCACCTGCGCCGGCACGTCCGCACTGCGGACGTCGCATGGCAGCGCAGTGAAGCGCGCACCGATCTGGCCGCATAGGTCGTTCAGGGCCGCACCATCCTGGTCAAGGCCCAGCACGTGCCAGCCGCGTTCAGCAAGCACTCGAGCAGTGACGCTGCCCATGCCCCCTGCTGCGCCAGTCAGGACCACCGTGTGAATTGGATGCGAAGGATGAGTAGTCATATGAAGAAAAGACTGTCCAGCGACTCGAGCTGTTCGAGATCGCTTGGAAGGGACAACAGTTCGATAAAGCCATTGGTCGTTGCCAATGGCAGGGTGGCCAGCGTCTCGTCCAGTACACCAGGGCAGCGTGGCGGGGGCAGTTCGGGCATCCGCATCAGGCGCAGTACCGCCTCGCGTGCCGCCAGCCACGGTTCGGCGTCACCGCAGACCCGGTGCAACCAAAGCGCAGCCCAGCAGTACTCCATGGGCAAGCAGCCGTTTGCGAAGATCTGCATGGCGTCCCTCAGCTGCTCCCCCACCGTGGCAAGCTCAGCTCCATCGGGCTTCATTTGGAACCGGGCACGGGCCAGGCCAAGCTGCCAGAAGCCCCGGGCTACTGCAGGGGCGGCTTGATCCAACGACAAGCTCTCCTGAAGTCTCATTGTCTTGTCGACGGGCGACTGGGCATCCAGGGCGACGAACTGCAGCCGGGCCAGCGCATGCCACTGGCTTGCAACGTCGCCCTGATCCCGCGCCATGTGAAAGCTCATCATCAGCGCTGACTCTGCCCGCAACGGCTCACCGAGCCGTCTGAGCGCGCTGCCCATGTAGTTGAGCTGCCGGGCACGCTGCCCACTCCCAGCGGGCAGTAGGTGGTAGGCCATGTCCAAGCAGCTGAAACCGTGGCTTGCCTGCCCTGCGCGCAGCAGCAGCTCACCCAATGCGCCATAGGCCTTGAAGCACAACGACTCGTCGCCGATGCAGCGAGCGACCGCTGCAGCATGAAGCAGCCAGCCCCGTGCGCTGGACCAGTGGCCGCTGCGTGTGTGCGTCTTGCCCAGCCCCAGGGCCGCATTGGCAGCCTCGGTACACCAGACCGTCTCACCTGGCTTGGCAACGGCCTCCCATGCCTGAAGGAAGAGCGACTGCGCTGCAGGAAACTCGGCAGCGTCGTATTGCAGCCATCCTTGCCACAACGCCTTCACTCCCGCAGGTAGCGCGGCTGAATCCAGAGCCGCTGGAACAGGGGCATGGAGCCTCAGTCCTATCCAACAGCTCAGCTGCGGGTGCTCGAGCGCGGCAGGAGAGTTCAGCCAGTCCCGGCTGAAAGACTCGAGTCCCCGCTGCAGTCGGTTCGCGTGTCGCGCTTGCAGTTCAAGGCGGTCCCAGACCATCAGTTCGTCTATGGAGGAATCCCCGCAAGACGGGGCGACATGGGGAGGGGGCGAAGGCTCGTTCATCGACACGGCAAGCATGATGTAAACAATCGTATCTCATGCGTGCCCTGTCGTTCCGAGCAGCGCGCCTCCTGTGTCTGGCCCAGGATAAGCGGGCCGGCGCATGGTCCGCGCCTGCTGGCCCCGCCCGTTCTGCGAACACAGCCTCGTCCGCAGGTCAGTCCTTGAGGCGGAAGACCGAGTTTGGGAAGCTTTCGCGTCGGATGTCGGACAGGGTATCGCCGTCCGGATCGACGACCTTGGCAACGAGGTCGAATGCGGCTTCGACCGGCTGCAGCGGCAAGGTGACGATCTCGGCAACGGTGTCGACGAAGACGCGTTCGAGGAAGTCAAACATGGGCGTTTCCCTCTCGGATGAAGTGATGACGGTCTGATTCTTGCCGCGTCTTTGCACGATCAGTCGACAGCGCAACGTTGCTGTCGTTTGGCTGCCGGACAGGTGCATGCCTGGCCTTGCACCCGATGCATGCCCCGGCCTGCACGCCATGGTGCTGGAGCCGGGGGCAGACCGCCGAAGCGATACATCCTCGAATCACGGTTCTGTAGTCGGTCGTGAGCGGCAGTGCAAGAGCAGGCGGCAGAGTAGGCGCGGCCGCTCGCATTGCAAGGCGACAGCTGGTTGAGGCCTACACAGGCTGGTTGCCTGAACACTCTGGAATCCCACAACCAGCCGCTTTCCCAAGTCCCATGTGCCCAGTGTTGGGCGCGCCGGCCGCCGAACGACAGCATGCCGTGGCAACGTTGCCAGCCTCTCTGTTCAGCATGGCTGGCAGCGACAGTGCAGCCCGACACAACAACAGGAGAGTGACCGAACATGTCCCGTGCCCCCTTTGCCGCTGCCGCTGCCGCTGCCACTGACACCTGGAATGCGCAAAGCGCCTGCCCCGATTCGCACTGGTACGGCAGGCCTGGTCCGGCGTCGAAGACGTGGATCGTGACGCGTCATCCCGGCGCACAGCAGTGGCTGCGCTCGCAGGGCTGGGAAGGGACGCTGGTGCCGCACCTGGAGCCCCGTGTGCTGCAGCCGGGCGACTGTGTCATTGGCACCGTGCCGCTGCACTTGGCCGCCATCGTCTGTACGGTCGGTGCGCGCTATCTTCACCTGACCATGGAAGTCCCGCCCGAGTTGCGCGGCCGCGAGCTCACGCCAGAGCAGATGGCGCAATGCGGGGCTCGGCTGGAGGCGTTCCTGGTGCGCCGCTTGCCGACCCCGACGTCGCCGCAGGCTCGGTGAAAACCACGCCGGGCGGCGTTGGCAGGGGCCTGGCTGGGATGAGGCAATGCGGCTGCTGCGCCAGGGTGCTGAACTCGAAGCGCATCGAAGCGTTTCGTGATGCTGTGCGTGGGCAAGCTGCTTCGGGCTTCGCCCTGCGCGCCTTGTCGCGCCTCAAAGACTTTGCACGACTCCCTGGGGCATCACCCGCCGCGGCACCTGAAGGCCGGTACGGCATCAGTTTCCCTTGCGGACCGAGTCGCTGTCGCCATTACGGTCAGCGATGAGAATTCCAACACTGCAGGTTGCAGTGGCAACGTTGCGGATGTGGCTACCAGCGGTGTGTCACGGGCAAGCTGGTGGAACCTTCACCACACAAGGCCGCCATGACTCAACGCCATCTGTACCTCGCCGCCTACGACAGCTCCGATGCCCGACGCCGCGCCACCATGCTGCGGCTGCTGCGTGGATTCACATGTGGCGGACAGAAGTCGGCTTACGAGGTCGAGCTCAGCCCGACCGAACGGCGTGAACTGCTGTGCATCGTGGCTGGGTCGATCGACTCGCAGAAGGACCGCTTCCTCCTGGCACGGCTCGACCCGCGCGGCGCCATCCTGACGGCGGGGCGCGGCGCGGAGTCCAGTGAACGGAGCGGCTGCATCTACCTGGGTTGAAGAGGAGAAGAACCGTATGGGACTGCTTGTACTGGATCGGCGCGACATGGCGTTGCGCCTGGATGGCGAGGCTGCTGCCGTCTACGAGGGCGGACGACGCGCGGGCAGTGTGCCGCTGAAGCTGGTGGACCAACTCGTGGTTCAGGGCAGCGGCATCGTCGTGGAGGCCTCGGTGCTTGGTCGTGTCGCCGAGCAAGGCGGAATGGGCGTCGTACTTTCGGGCCGCTACGGCCGGCGCGTGGCCTGGGTGCTGGGCCCAAGCCATCACGATGTCACGGCGCGGCTGGCGCAGGCACGCGCGGTGACGGACCCGCCGCAGGTGGACGCCTGGGCACTGCGCGTGGTGCTGGGCAAGCTGCGCCACCAGCACCGCTTCCTGTGCCGCGCGCTTGCGCTGCGGCCCGATGCGCACAAGCCGTTGCACGACGCGCTGCGGCGCCTGGAAGCCGCGCTTGCGCAACTCGACGCAAAGCAGGCCACCGTGTGCAACCCCGGCGCAGCGGCACTGCGCGGCATCGAGGGCGCTGCCGCTGCAGCCTATTTCGATGGCTACGGTTCGCTGTTCCCGCCGGCACTGGGTTTCAACGGCCGCAACCGGCGTCCGCCGCGCGATCCGGTCAACGCTTGCCTGTCGCTGGCCTACACGCTGCTGCACGCGCAGGCGGTTCAGGCGTGCCAGTGCGCAGGCCTGGATCCGTTGCTGGGCCTGTACCACCGGCCTGCACACGGGCGTGCCTCCTTGGCCAGCGACCTCATCGAGCCGATGCGCCCGCTGGTGGACGAGTGGGTATGGCGCCTCGTGCGCGACGGCTTGGTGCGGCCGGAGGATTTTCGCCACGAGGGCGACGCCTGCCTGTTGGGCAAGAGTGGGCGCGAACGCTTCTACCCCGCCTATGGCCAAGTGCGTCGCAAGGCCGCGCGCTGGCTGCGCTGGACCTGTGCGGACCTCGTTCGGCAATGGCGCCGGCAGGGCTGCGCGCTGTTGCCTGAGGACGGTGTGCCGGGCATCGAGGACGACTGACAGGGTAGGCCATGATGCAGAAGGAGGACACATGACGCACGAAGTCAAGGAGTGGCTGGTGGCCTACGACATCGGCGAGCGGCGCCGGCTGCTCAAGGTGCACCGCCACCTTGCCGGCTGTGCGCTTCACGTGCAGAAATCGGTGTTTCTTGCCCGTCTCGACGGCCGGCAGGCGCAGAAGCTTTTCGAGGAGCTCAAGGTGCTGGTCGACGAGGGGGCGGACGATCTGCGGCTCTACAGGCTGCCCGCGCGGCCCGGCATCGTCAGCCTCGGGCAAGGCACGCTGGAGGAGAATGGCCTCTTCGTGCCATGAGGGTCCGCCATGCCGCCGCAGCGACGAGTCCTTGCGGGAGACAGCTCCCGCGGTCGACCGAAAAGTTGTGAAGGGCCCCGCCAAGCCCTTGTCGCTGCTATCATTTTCGACGCGAGCAGTCCGGACCGTGCCCTGATATCGAAGGGATTAAGACCCGAAGGCGAGGCCAAAGGCGCACATGCACAAGTCCGGACCGTGCCCTGATATCGAAGGGATTAAGACTGGCCCATTTCGGCATCCGCCTTGGTCACAGTGTCCGGACCGTGCCCTGATATCGAAGGGATTAAGACAAGATGCGGCTCTCGTTCAGCTCGATAGGTCGCGTCCGGACCGTGCCCTAATATCGAAGGGATTAAGACAGGAACTCAGGCTTGGTGTCCAGCGCCGTCAGGTCCGGACCGTGCCCTGATATCGAAGGGATTAAGACAGCCAAACGCGGGGTGTTGTCAGCCCCCACAGTCCGGACCGTGCCCTGATATCGAAGGGATTAAGACCGCAGCTGCACCTCTTTGCCGTGACGCTGAATGTCCGGACCGTGCCCTGATATCGAAGGGATTAAGACTCTTAGAGACCTGTGGGTTTAGATGGTTATTGGTCCGGACCGTACCCTGATATCGAAGGGATTAAGACATCGAGCGCCGCTCGAAGGGGATAATCATCTGTCCGGACCGTGCCCTGATATCGAAGGGATTAAGACCCGGCTTGTCGGCCAGGATGGGGGAGACCAGGTGTCCGGACCGTGCCCTGATATCGAAGGGATTAAGACCCGCCAGGCAGCGGAAGTCTTTGGGTGCACCAGTCCGGACCGTGCCCTGATATCGAAGGGATTAAGACCCCCGCTGGGCGTCGATGCCGCGCAGCCAGTGGTCCGGACCGTGCCCTGATATCGAAGGGATTAAGACCCACGGCGAACACCACACTCCAGCTGGTGTACGTCCGGACCGTGCCCTGATATCGAAGGGATTAAGACAAGAAATCGAAGCTGTGGTTGACGGCGGCCACGTCCGGACCGTGCCCTGATATCGAAGGGATTAAGACTCTCCTGGTTCAATGGGTTCCGAGGCCAACCTTGTCCGGACCGTGCCCTGATATCGAAGGGATTAAGACAACAGCAGTCCGTCCCACGCACCCAACTCACGGTCCGGACCGTGCCCTGATATCGAAGGGATTAAGACGTCAGCACCAGCGCGAGCTCCCTGTTGTACTGGTCCGGACCGTGTCCTGATATTGAAGGGATTAAGACTCCAGAAGAAGGCCGAAGCCGCGCAACGCAGCGTCCGGACCGTGCCCTGATATCGAAGGGATTAAGACCCATGTCCATCACGCGGTGCACGCGCAAGTGGTGTCCGGACCGTGCCCTGATATCGAAGGGATTGAGACACGTCCAGAAAGTCGATCTTCTTGAGCACCAGGTCCGGACCGTGCCCTGATATCGAAGAAATTGAGCCCAGGCTGGCGTGCACGTTGTGCCGCCTGATCACGAGCATGGATCGCAAGATCTTCTTGGCGGTGGACGCACACCCCGTACGCACATCCAAGCCGACCAAGCAATTCGTCCAGGACAGCGCTGAGCGGCTGGATTTGTTCTTCCTGCCTGGGTATGCGCCTCAATCCCGACGAGCTCGTCTGGAACCACCTGAAGGCCCACGTGGCTAAGGCAACAACGCGGACCAAGCACGAGCTCAAGCGCGCGGTCTACCGTGTCTTGCATCGACTGCAGAAGTTGCCCCGGGTGGTCACGAGCTTCATCCATGCACTGACTTGTCGCTACGCCTCAGCGTGAGGCTTTATTTGCAAGCAAAAGTGGGGTCGAAACTGCTGTCGCCGGCCACTTGGCATGCTTCCAACGCCTTACTGGCATGGATGCATCCGGTAACATTGCTGCCAAGGACAAGGAGGGAGGAGTGTGCATGCAGCCCACGCTGCGCTGTCCATCGCTATGTGCTCATTTGACGCGCGGCCTGGGCACCGCTGCCTGCCTTTTGCGGGTTCATCGCCGTGGGCTCGTTGCGCGCGGCGTGCCGACTGTGCCTGTCCCCCTGCGTCCGACACCCCATCGCCGGCCGACGCTGCGGTGATGTGGCTCTACCGCAGTGCATCGCAGCCCACCGTGCTGCGCGCCTCGATACCAGTTGAGGACCGCGCTGCCTTGAGGCTGACCTCGTTGAGCCGCGTCCAGGCTTCGCTAGGCCCGCCGCAGGTCAAACGCGCGGCCCGCGCACTGAGCAACACTGCGCGGGCCGAACACGCTTGTGCGGTACCTCTCGAAGTCCCCCCGTGGCCGAGCCAGTCATTGGGGCGGGTGCGCCGCCATGGTCGAAAGGGGTCTCCACGTGGACAGGCCGTCACTGGCGACAAGCTTGCGAGTTGCCGGTTGGCCCGCCTGAGCCTGCACGATGCCAACCATGCAATTACCTGCTCCTGATACACCTGCCCACCAGTATCCTCGTCGCGTGCTGCTGGCCGTCACGGGCTTGTCGCCCCAAGTTGTGACGGAAACCATTTATGCGCTGGCGGTGATGCAGCAACCGGCCTTCGTGCCGACCGAAGTGCACGTGATCACGACGGCCACGGGCGCACACAAGCTCAAGCTCGCGCTGCTGTCGCAAGAGCCGGGTTGGTTTGCACGGCTGCGCCACGATTACGGGCTGGCCGACATCGCATTCGACGAGCACCACATCCATGTGGTGCCGGATGCGCAGGGGCAGCCGCTGGCCGATATACGTGACCTGCAGGAGAACCGGCTGGCAGCCGACTTCATCACCGAGCGGGTGCGTGAGTTCACCGCTGATGCGAACTGTGCATTGCACGTGTCGCTGGCCGGCGGACGCAAGACGATGGGCTTCTTCGTGGGCTATGCCCTGTCGTTGTTCGGACGGGTACAGGACTCGCTCAGCCATGTGCTGGTGAATGAGCCCTACGAGCGAAGCATGGACTTCTACTACCCCACGCCTTACAGCCAGGTGATCAAGGCTGGCGAGCGGGAACTGGCCGATGCGGCCGAGGCCCGCGTGACGCTGGCCGACATCCCTATCGTGAGCCTGCGCCACGGGTTGCCTCAGGAGTTGCTGGCGGGCCGAGCCGGCTTCGACGCCACGGTGCAGGCAGCGCGGCGTGCGCTCGCGCCGGCCGAGCTGGTGCTGGACCTGCGTCGGGGCTGTATCCGTGCCAGTGGGCAGGTCGTGCGGCTGCCGCGCGTGCAACTGGCGTTGTTGGCGATGTTCGCGCGCCGCGCGCTCGTCGGCGCCGAGCCGCTGCCCGCGCCGCCCGTGGGCGCCGGAGACGTTGCGATGGCGCAGCTGTACCTGCATGAGCTGCGCCAGGTGGCCGGGCCGCTGGGCGACACCGAGCGCACCGAGGAACGGCTCAAGCAAGGCATGGAAGGCGACTTCTTCTCCCAGACCAAGTCGTTCCTGCACAAGTCGCTCGATCGGGCGTTGAACGTGGCCGCCGCGCCCTATCGGATCGACGGCGGAAAGAAGAAGCCGTATCGCTACCGCTTGTCCTTGCCGGCATCGGCCATCCGCTTCGCAGACATCGAAGCCGACCATGAGGCGTGATGTGCCCAGGAAATCAATTGCCCGCTCAACTGCGAGACGGTGGTCTGCTGTGCTGGGACACCAGCCCGAGCGCGGCGAGACTCCAGGGCCGGCACGAGTTCGCTGCGCACGCCACAAGCTTGCCGCCTACCGCCACGCCGGCTCGGCCGGTGACACTGTGTCACTGACGACATCAACAGACTGAGGGATTCCATCATGGACTCGCGCGTCATCACGTTGCGCTACAAGCTGCGCTTTCTGACGCCAGCTTTTCTCGGCAACGCCCTGCAATCCGCGCAGTGGCGCACACCTCCCTTCAAGGCCTTGCTGCGGCAATGGTGGCGGGTGGCCTACGCGGCCGATCAGGCGCAGCACCTGAACCTGGCCGCCATGCGACAAGCCGAGGGCCAGTTGTTCGGCGTGGCCGCGGACCGCGAGAGTGACTCGCGCCGAAGCCAGCTCAGGCTGCGACTGAGCCAGTGGACGATCGGCAAGCAACGGGACTGGACGGGACTGGACGCTCAACGCGTCACCCATCCCGAGGTCAAGAACCGCGAAGGCAAGCCGGCGCCGGTGGGCGCTCATCTGTACCTGGGCTACGGGCCGCTGGAGTTCCGCGACCGTCAAACCGCCCTCAAACGCAGTGCTGCCATCCAGTCCGGCGAAGAGGCTGTTTGGTCGCTGGCCTTTCCGGCCAACGGCGACGCACGCCGACTGCACCGGGCCCTGTGGCTGCTGCAGCACTACGGCACCGTCGGTGGGCGCAGCCGCAATGGCTGGGGTTCGTTCAGCTTGACGCCGGCCGACGCCAATACCCCGGCGCTCGATGGCCCACTTGACCGCGCGCTGACGCTGCCGTGGCGCGACGCACTGCAACAAGACTGGCCACAGGCCATCGGCACGGACGCCGACGCTGCGCTCATCTGGCAAACCGAGGCCCTGCCCAACTGGCAGCTGGTGATGCGCCGCCTGGCCGAGATCAAGATCGGCCTTCGGACCCAGTTCAGGTTTCCCGCGGCTCGCGCGGATGGCCAGATCCACGACAGGCATTGGCTGAGCTACCCGGTGACGAACCACGCGGTGAAGGATTGGGGCAACAACGCCCGCTTGCCCAACAGCCTGCGCTTCAAGGTGCGTGCCGATACCGACGGCAAGCTGCGCGGCGTGGTCTTCCACGTGCCGTGCCTGCCGCCACCGGCCTTCCGCCCCGATCGCGCCGCCATCGTGGCCGTCTGGCAGCAGGTGCACCACCACCTCGACGCAGAGGCTCGTCTGCAACGCATTCCGGCCTGAGTCCTGATCATGACGACCAACAATCTCTGGCAAACCAAGCTCCACGCCCGTCTGCACGACCCCGCTGAGAAGGCGCTGGTGCTGTTGCGCGATCCTGCTGGCCATGAAGGCGGCAGTTCCAAGGTCTTGCACCGCCTGTTGGGTTTCGGGCGCATCGATGTAGCCAACATCGATCCCGACAATGCCGAGGCTCTGCACGGCGCCCTGTTCCACAACGGTATTCCGAAGCCGATCTACGAGATCGTGCGCCGAGCCGACTGGTGGGCGGCCGCAGCCGACCGCCCGCAGTGGCCACTGCAGGAGATCGCAGTCGAAACCCGGTCCGGCAAGCAGCTCACGCTCAAGGTCGCTGAGGGGGCGCAGGTGCGCTGGACCCAGCGCCCGGTGCTGATCCATCCGCTGACCGGCAAGACCTTCGACCTCGGCAGCCTGGGTGACACGGAGCTGCAGGCGCTGAAGTCGCGCAGCTTCGAGCACTTCTCGGCTCTGGTGCAGCGCCAGCCCGATGGCGAGGTCGATTGGAACCGCACCCTGCTGGCGTACTGGCGCTTCGGTCCCGAATTGCGGGAGACCCAGGACAACGGCACGCTGGGCGTGCTGTGGCCCCAGCTGCCGGCCGACACCCGGGTGCCCGATCACAGCATCTGGGACCACCTGGATCTGACCTCCGCTTTCGCCGGTGCCTTTGCGGCCGATCCCGAGGGCGAGGTCGCGCTGCTGACACTGGCCCTGGGGCCGGTTCAGAGCTTCATCGCCGCGGCGCGCTCCACCTCGGATCTGTGGGCCGGCTCGCACCTGCTCGCGCGCCTGGCCTGGGAGGCCATGAAGCCCGTGTGCGAGGCCCTGGGGCCGGACGCCATCCTGTTTCCGCGCCTGCGAGGCGTGCCGCAGGTAGACCTGTGGCTGCGCGACGAATGCCGGCTGCCGCGCGAGTTGTTCGACGACGCCGCCTGGACCACGCGCGGCACCGACGCCAATCCCTTGTTCGCCGCCGCACTGCCCAACCGTTTCGTGGCCATCGTGCCGCGGGCCCAGGTGCAGGATCTGGTGCGGCAGATCGAGCGCGCGGTGCGTGGTTGGCTGGAGGGGCTGGGCCAGCAGGTCGTGGACCGCTTGCTTGAGCAAGCCGGTGTGGCGCGCAGCGAAGGCGAGCATGCCTACCAGCAAATGCGCCAGCAGCTCGAAGGCTTTCCCGAAGTGCATTGGGCTGCCGTGCCTTTCTCGCTGATCCGCCCGCGCAACACCGAAAGGCAGACCGACCTGGACACCACTGCGCTGTCCGCCGCGATGGCGCCCTTCTTCGGCGTGGCACCCGGCGAGCCGGCCGGATTCCTGGCCAGCCCCGCTTGGCAAGTGCTGCAGAAGGAAACTGCCTGGGAAGGCAACACCACCTTCTTCTCGCCCAATCCGGGTGCCCTGTACCCGGCCGTGCATGACCTGGCCGAGCGCGCGCTGGCTGCCGCCAAATCGGTGCGCACCTTCGCACAAGGCTCGCAGGGTGGCTGGCGATGCTCGTTGACCGGGGAAACGGAATGGTTGACCACCGATCCACAGCAGCTCTTGCTGCCGCCCGGGCAGCGACGCGACACCTTGTGGGTTCGCATCGCCAGGAAGCGGCCGGCCTGGGCCAGGAAGGGCGAACATCTGGGCGCGCTGCCGGCCATCAAGCGCCTGTGGCCCACGCTGTTTGCGCAGGAGGTGGGCCGCGCCGTCGGTGATCTGGACAGTGCCCAGCGCTTCGTCGTGTCCACCCACACCATGTCACTGGCGCACCAGCTCGATCGCTGGCTGGACGATGGTGGCCAGGCCACTGCGCGCTTGCAGGACGCTCTGGCACGCCATGGCGAGAGCATGGTCGCGCTGCCCCGCCGGCTGATGCGGCGCCATGCCCGCAACGCTGCCGCATTGGCCGATGCGCGCCGCTTGCCCGGTCTGCTCGACGCCGCAGACGAACTCGACGACGAGACGCAGGCTCAGGAACTGCGCCGGCTGGTCAGCGACGCGCTGGGCCGTGACGCAGGTCAGCTCGAGACCTACTACGGCCTGCTGCTGATGGATGGCGACCGCATGGGCGCGTGGCTGGCTGGCGGTGATGACTATGCGATCAGCTACCGCGACAGCTTCCACCCGGATGTGCACAAGGGCTTTGACGCGCAGGCCCGCAAGGAGGGCCGGCTGCGAGCCTACGCAGAACAACGGCGCGCCGTGTCGCCCAACCGCCATCTCTCGATCTCGGCTGCGCTCAACGACTTCTCGCTCGTGGTGGCTCCGCACGTGGTCGAGGACGAACACCTGGGTCGCTTGATCTATGCCGGCGGTGACGACGTGCTGGCCATGTTGCCGGTGGCCGACTTGCTGCCTGCGATGCAGCGGCTGCGCGTGGCCTATGCCGGCCACGACCCTGCGCATGAGGACGGCGACTACCAGGGCGCCGGGCTGAAGCTCAAGGATGGCTTCGCCCTGCTGCGCAACAGAGGCCGCCTGTGCCTGATGCGCATGATGGGCACTCGCGCCACCGCCAGCTGTGGCGCGGTGGTGGCCCACCACCAGGCCCCGCTGGGTGCGGTGATGCGGGAGTTGCGCGCGGCCGAGAGCCGAGCCAAGGGACGGGGGGGGCGAGATGCCTTCAGCCTCACCATCGTCAAGCGTTCCGGTGGAGCGCTTACCGTTACCGCCAAGTGGGGCGAGCCGGTGGACCTGCTGCATGCCTTGCGCAAGTTCCTCGGTGCCGACGGCGTCTCGCGCCGTGCCGTCTACAACAGCCTGGCCTGGCTGCGGGACCTGCCGCAGGACCAGCCGGCCATGCTGGAGACGCTGCTGGCCTACCAGTTGGCGCGGCAAGCTGACAAGGCGGTCCGCGAAGCCCATGACGTTCCTCGCCTGGCACAGCGCCTGGCAGCCCTGGCCTTCGACGATGCCCTGCGGCCGCCGCCGCGGGATGGCGAGAAGCGCCTGGACTGGCTGGTGCACTTCATGAGCGCTGCCGAATTCCTGGCACGCGCCACCCGCAACAAGGATTGACCCGACATGTCATCCACGACCTACCGCTTCATCCAGCCGCTGGACGTGCTGTTCCTGCGGGGCAACAAGCTCTTTGGCGATCCCGGCAGCCACGGCGAAAGCCTGGTGCCGCCCTGGCCGTCGGTGGCAGCCGGCGCATTGCGCAGCTTGATGCTGAGCGACAGCGGCATGGATCTGGCGGCTTTCGCCGCTGGGCGCCAGTCGCACCCTGAGCTGGGTACGCCCCAGGCCCCCGGCTCGTTCGCGCTCACCGATTTCACGCTGGCGCGGCGCGATGCCCGCGGACAGCTCGAAACCCTGCACCCGCTGCCTGCCGATCTGGTGGTCAGCCAGGATGCCTCAGCCGGTTTGCGAGTGCAGCGCTTGCAACCTCACGAGCCGGCCCCGGGCCTGCTCAGCTCGGCCCCACTGGCCCAGTGGCCGCTGCTGGCCCAGGCCGATCGCAGCAAAGCCAGCAGCGGGCTGTGGCTGAGCACGGCCGGGTGGGCGGCGTACTTGGCCGGGCGCCTGCCCACATTGCAGCAACTGGTCGGCAGCGAACAACTGTGGCGCATCGACAACCGCGTCGGCGTGGGTCTGGATCCATCCACCCGCCGCGCCGCCGATGGTCAACTGTTCAGCGCGCAGGCGGTGGCCTTCAGGCCCGAGGTCGGCTTCCTGGCCGCCGTGCGCGGGGCCACGCTACCCGAGCACGGAATGCTGCGCCTGGGCGGCGACGGGCGGGGAGCCGCACTGCAAACCATCGCCTACCAGCCACCGAAGGCGGACCTGGCCGATCTGTGCGGCGCCCGGCGCTGCCGCATCGTGCTGACCAGCCCTGGGCTGTTCGCCGGTGGGTGGCTGCCGCCGGGCGTGGACGGTGAGCGCCGCATCCGCCTGCCCGGATTCAGCGCCCGGCTGGCCTGCGCCGCCGTGCCGCGGGCCGAGATCGTCAGCGGCTGGGATCTGGCACAGCGCCAGCCCAAGTCCGCTCAACGCGTGGCCCCGACCGGCAGCGTCTACTGGCTCGACGAGCTCGACGCCACGCCGCAGGCGCTTGGCAATCTTGCCGAACAAGGCCTGTGGGCGGCTGCCGACGAGAATCCGCAGCGTCGCGCCGAAGGCTTCAACCGCTTCAGCTTCGCCGCCTGGTAAGGCGGCGACGCCCATTCGCGAAAACACCCCATCACCACAAGACCCAGGGAAAGCGCACCATGTTCCAACGCCAAGCCGCCGTCTTCCTCTACGCCGTCAGCCCGGTCCACATGGGTGCGGGCAGCGCCATCGGCGTGATCGACAACCCCATCCAGCGCGAGCGCCACACCAACCACCCCAGCTTTGCCGGCTCAGGCATCAAGGGCGCGTTGCGTCACGGCTTTGCAGCCATTGGCGGCGACCCCTCACTGATCGAGCGCCTGTTCGGCCCCGCCGCGCAGAGCGGCGAGCTGCACGCCGGTGCGCTCAGTTTCGGCGATGCGCAGTTGGTGGCCTTTCCGGTGCGCAGTCTCAAGGGCGGTTACGTCTACGCCACCTGCTCGCAGGCGCTGGCCCGCGCGCAGCGCCTGCTGGCCTTGGTGGGCGTGAGCACCACCTGGACCGTGCCCGAGGTCGCCGAAGGCCAGTGCCTGATCGTCAATCCGGCACTGCTCGGCGGCGACAAGCTGTACCTGGAGGCCTTCGAGTACACGGCCAGAGTCTCGGACAGTCTGCCCGCCGTCGCCCAGGATCTGGCGGCCAAGGCCCTGCCCGCCGGTGATGCCTACGCCTTCTTCCGCGGCAAGCTCGCTCAGGACCTGGTGATCCTGTCCGATACCGATTTCGCCTACTTCGTCGAGCACGCAACGCTCGTCGAGCCCCATGTGCGCATCGACGAGAAGACCGGCACTGCCTCAGACGGCGGACTGTTCTACACCGAGAACCTGCCACCCGAATCGCTGCTGCTGGCCCCTTTGATGGCCAGCGCCACACGCACAGGCAAGGGCGCAGAGTTGGACGCCACGGACGTGCTGTTCAAGCTCAAGAACGTGCTGCACGACCGCCTGATCCAGATCGGCGGCGATGCCACCACCGGGCGCGGCCTGGTGATGGCCCAGGTGGTGGAGGGCTGAGACCATGGCAACGACCCTCGAACAGCAGCGTGCGGCCCACGCCTGGCAGGTCTGCCAAGGCTGCAGCAGCGAGTACCAGAACCTGGCCAAGGGCCTGCCAGCGCTGATCATGAACAGCGGCCTGATGCAGGTGATGGCTTTTCTGCAGGAAAAAGGCAGCAAGGCGTCCCAGCACCATTGCAAGCTGCTGGGCGAGCACCTGCGCGCCTGGCTGTGCCGGCGCTTCCCGAAGGATTTGCCCCAGGCCGAGTTCGCCGCTTTCATGCAGGCGCTGATGAAGGCCGAGCCGCGCACGTTCCAGCACATCACCGCCGAGGCCTTCGCCTGGCTGCGCTGGACGCGCCAGATGGCACCGGCCGTGCGCGCCACAGGCGGGGAGGACTGAGATGGCGATCGCCGCCGTACCGCATTACCTGCTCAAGCAGGACCTGTCGCAGGCTTCGCCGGGGCTGCGCTTTGGCATGTACCTGCCGTTTTGGGGTGTCGATAACCGCACTGGCGAGCACCTGTGGACCACCCATGACGTGAACGAACGCAGCGCCGGACCGCAGAGGGAACTGCGCGCCTTCAAGGACGAGAACAAGGCTGCTGCGCTCAAGCAGGCGCTGCGACTCAACGCCGCGGACGTGGACCTGATGCGTGCGCTGGCCCAGCGCCAAGCCGCACTGGCCGCACCCATGGCCGCACAGGGCCGTTTGCTGGCGCTGGACGCCCGCGCCGTTGCGCCGTTCACCACCGGCCTGGGCAACGAGCACCCGCTGGAAAACGGCTTCGCCTTCCTCAACCCCTACGGGCTGCCCTACCTGGCCGGCAGCGGCGTCAAGGGCATGCTGCGCCAGGCCGCGCGCGAGCTGGCCAGTGGCGACTGGGGCGACACGCAGGGCTGGGACAGTCGCGCCATCGACACCCTGTTTGGCTGGGAGAGCGCCAACGGCGAAACCGAGCACCAGCGCGGCGCATTGATCTGCTGGGACGTGATCCCGCAGATCACGGGCGACGCACTGCAGGTGGAGGTGATGACGCCACATCAAAGCCACTACTACCAGGACCGCCGGGACGCCAGGAGCGGCGACAGCAGCTCTCCGCACGAGTCTGGCCAGCCCAACCCGATCAACTTCCTGACGGTGCCGCCGGGCACGGGTTTCGCCTTCCACCTGCAGTGCGACGTGCCGTTCCTGGCCGCGCAGCACGCGGAGCTGGCGCAGAACGGGCGCTGGCAGGCGCTGCTGCAGGCAGCATTGCGCCATGCCTTTGCCTGGCTCGGTTTTGGCGCCAAGACCGCAGTGGGCTACGGCGCGATGGAGGAGGACCAACAAGCCGCCCGTGCTCGCCAGCAGGCGCTGGAATCCGCCCAGGCGCGGGCCGCCGCGGAGGATCGGGTGCGCCGCATGGCCGCCATGTCGCCCGAGGACCAGGCCTTCGAGGCTGCCAAGGTCGAGCTGGCTCAATTCAGCCAAGCCCTGGACACGGCCAAGAAAGCGGGTGCCTTCAATCCCAGCGGTCCCTTCAACCAGATCCGCCTCGCCTTCATGGCCACTGCCTTGGCATGGACCGAGCCGCGCAGTCGCCAGGCCGCGGCCGAGCTGCTCGCCAGCAGCGCCACCAAGGACTGGGGTCGGCCGTCGAAGAAGGAACGCTGGCAAGAGCTGCAACAGGCCATCGCTCAGCTCAGAGGCCAAGCGTGACCCCACCCCTGGCCCTGCCCCTGGCGCGCTACTGCTTCACGGCCGTGTTCGAGGCCGACCTCGTGCTGCCCGACTACGCCGGCGCGCTGCTTCGCAGCTGCTTTGGCGCCGCGCTGCGCGAAACCGTCTGCAGCACGGGGCGGGACGACTGCAAGGCCTGCCCGCTGTACCGCAGCTGTGCCTATCCCGCCCTGTTCGAGACTCCGCCGCGACCGACCCAGTTCGAGCAGCGCTTCAGCCAGGTGCCCAACCCCTACATCATCGAGCCGCCACGTATCGGCTGCACGCACGTGCCCGCAGGTCAGGCGTTGAGCTTCCACATGGTGCTCATCGGCGCCGGGGCACTGCGCCAGTTGCCGCTGGTCGTGCAGGCCTGGAAGCGCGCGCTGCGGCAGGGTCTCGGCCAGGCACGCGTGCGTGGCGCCTTGCGATCCGTCAGCCACGTGGACGCGGACCGCACGCACACGCCGGCCTTCGACCTGGCCCAGGCGCAGGTGCTTCCACACGCCGCCGTCCATGCGCTGCCCCTGGAGCTTCCCCGGCCGCTGGAGCGATTGCAGTTGCTGATCGATACCCCGCTGCGGCTGCAGAACAACGGCCGCCCGCTGCGCCCGCAGGAATTGAGCCCACGCACCCTCATCAGCCAACTGCTGCGCCGTGTGAACCTGCTGCTGGACCTTCACATGGACATCCGCCCGGCGCCGTTCGACGGCGCGGCGCTGGTGGCCGCCGCCGCCACGCTGCAGGACGATCGCAGCCAACTGCACTGGAAGGATTGGGCGCGCTACTCGGCTCGCCAGGGTCAGGAGATGAACCTGGGTGGCGTGCTGGGCCGCTGGACGCTTTACGGCGAACTCGCGCCGCTGCTGCCGTGGTTGACCCTGGGTCAATGGTTGCACCTGGGCAAGAACGCGACCATGGGCCTGGGCCAATACGGCCTGGCCACCGTCACAGCTCACTGAGCCCGTCGGTCTTGACAACGTATTTCGTCTCTCGCCATCCCGGCTGCGTCGAGTGGGCACGCCTGCAAGGCGTGCAGGTGGATGCCTGGCTGCCCCACCTGGACCTTTGCCAGGTTCAGCCCGGCGACACCGTCATCGGCACGCTCCCGGTGCACTTGGTCGCCGAGGTGTGCCGCCGCCAGGCGGCATACGTCCATTTCAGCGTCGACCTGCCTTGCCACATGCGCGGCGTCGAGCTCGACGCCAGCCAACTGCAGTTGCTTGGCGCAACACTGCGGCGCTTTGAAGTCCAACCCGTGTCTTGAAAGACAAGCCATGCACCGACCCTCCCTGCACCTGTGCATCGCCACCGGCCAGAACCTCGCCAGCCTGATCCCGGCCTTGCAGCTGCGGGCCACCGAGGTCGTGATCCTGGAGACGCCGGCGATGAAGCTCAGCGCGGGCAACCTCCAACGGGTGCTGGAATCGCATGGTGTTCGGGTCGAGCGCCGCGCGTTTGACGACAGCACGCCCCAGCAGGTCGCCAGTGAAGCGGAAGCGGTGGCGATTCACCTGGGCGAGCGTCCGCTGGTATTCAATGCCACCGGAGGGCACAAGCTGATGACGCTGGCGCTGTCGCGCGCTACCGATGGTGGACGACCTGCACCTGCTGTACCTGGAAACGCGAGACAACCGGCTCGACTGGCTGGCTCCCGATGCAAGGACAGAGGCTATGCAGGATGTGGTGGGCGTGGACGACATGCTGCTGCTCCACGGCTTCCAGCGCATCAGCGACGGCAATCGCGACGTCGCTGCGCAACAGGCTGCACACGAACGCGCATCACTGACGCGAGTCCTGGGCGACGAGGCCAGCCAGCTCGCCCGCTTCTTCGGCACGCTCAACTGGTTGGCCAGCGATGCGTTGAAGGCCTCGCAAGGTTCCGGGGCTCTATGCCAGAGGCTTGATTCCGTACCCCGTGGCCGCAATGCCGAAATCCTCCAGCGGGCCCGGGAGCTTGGGCTG
Organism: uncultured Azohydromonas sp.; assembly: GCF_937926365.1. Lineage (GTDB taxonomy): Bacteria > Pseudomonadota > Gammaproteobacteria > Burkholderiales > Burkholderiaceae_C > Azohydromonas. The sequence continues at coordinate 21,361 of NZ_CALAOH010000255.1, forward strand.
CTCCACTGGGGCGGCGACACGGAAGTGGTGTTTGCAAGCCGCGAGGCTGCAGCCTACTTCGCTGGCGGCTGGCTCGAGGAGTTCGTGGCGACCAAGCTGCGAGGGCTCAGGCCCAAGGAACATGCCGTCAATCTCAGGATCGGCTCGGCCGGCGGCACCGGAAACGAGATCGATGCCCTGGCGGTGCACCGCAATCGCGCCCTGCTCATCGAGTGCAAGACGGCCCGGTTCGGACGCGACACGGACAAGGACCAGGCCTACGTCTACAAGCTGGCTCAATTGACGCAGCAGGTGAGTGGTCTGACGGGCCGCAGCCTGCTGCTGTCCGCGCGGCCCGTGCAGCAGGAGGTCCGCCAGCGCGCCCGTGAATACAAGGTGGACGTGCTGGCGGCCGAAGAGATCAGCCAATTCGTTGCCTACGTCAAGACATGGATGGGCGACTCGGTACGGTAGGGCCCGAGTACGGCAGCAAAGGGCCACGGCGCCGATTTCTCAGCCCGTTCCCTTGGCCGCCTCGACTCACTGCCTGGATCGGGATGCCAGCCAGCCAGGCAGACATCAGCAGACGGTCTGCCAACGCGCCAACCCGATGCGCAGGGTCAGCCACAGCCAATCGACTTGCGCATTGGTGTGGATGCGCAACCCACCTTCACTTGAGGCACCAACATGCCGACGGTCCGAAGCGAGCACGTGCCTGCCCTGAAGGCGGGCTTCCGAGGGAGGTTCTCTTGAGATTCATCCACGCTGCAGACATCCATCTTGACAGTCCTCTGCAGGGACTGAGCGCCTACGACGACGCGCCAGCCGCCATGCTGCGCAACGCCACGCGGCTGGCCTTTTCCGCGCTCGTGGACCAGGCCATCGAGGCACAGGTGGACTTCGTGGTGATCGCCGGGGACCTCTATGACGGTCAGTGGAAGGACTACAACACGGGGGTGTTCTTCTGCCGAGAGATGGGGCGGCTGCGACGCGCCGGCATCCGCGCGTACGTGCTCTTCGGCAACCACGACGCCGAAAGCGAGATGACGACCAAGCTCGTCCTGCCGGACAACGTGCACTGCTTCAGCAGCCGGCAGCCGCAGGTGTTCACGCTCGACGACCTCAAGGTGGCCCTGCATGGCCAGAGCTTCAGGACCAAGGCCACCACGGACGACCTCACCATGGGGTACCGGGCGCCCCTGGCGGGACACTACAACATCGGCGTGCTGCACACGGCGCTGGAGGGGCACGCGGCCCACGATCGCTACGCGCCGTGCACGCTGGACGGGCTCTTCGCCAAGGGGTACGGCTACTGGGCCCTGGGCCACGTCCACGAGTACCAGGACTGGCGCAGGAACGGCTCCACCGTCGTCTTCCCCGGAAACTTGCAAGGTCGCAGCATCCGCGAGGCGGGGCGGCGCGGTGCCGTGCTGGTCAACGTCGATGACGCCGGGCACGCAAGTACGCAGCGGCTGTTCATCGACGTGCTGCGCTGGGAAGGCGTGGAGGTGGACGCCTGCGGATGTGACAACCTGCAGGACGTCGTGCAACGCATCGGCCGCGCGCTGGAGGAAGTGTTGAGCATCGATGCGAACGTACCGCGTGCCGTGCGGGTTTCGGTCAAGGGACGCTCCCGTGCGCACGGCGAACTCTTCGGCTTGGAGAACCAGCTGCGCTACGAGGTGCTCGGCCGCATCGCTGACATCGGAAACGACCGGTTGTGGCTGGAAAAGGTCCGCGTCGGGACGCAAGGCCACGAGGACGCCGCCGAGGCCGAGGGCCGGTTCGACGCCCTGGCCGAGCTGGAAGAAATCCTGCGCGAGGCCCAGGGCGACGCCGAGTTCCTGGCCGAGCTGCGCACGGAGCTGACGCCCTTTCTCTCAAAGGTGCAGGGCGAGCTGACCAGCCTCGTGCCGGCACTCGACGAGGCCCGACAGGGTCACCTCGCGCCGCTCATCGACAGCGTCGCCCCGGGCCTGCTGGCCCACATCGCCAAGGCAGGTTGATCATGCGCCTAAGCAAGCTGGATCTCATCCGGTATGGCAAGTTCACCGACCTGAGCGTCGAGTTGCCGCAGCGTGAATTCGACTTCCATTTCGTCACCGGTCCCAACGAGGCTGGGAAGTCCACCCTGCGCACGGCGATCCTGGAGCTCCTCTTCGGCATGCCCCACCGGGCCACGATGGGTTTCCTGCACGACCAGAAGGAGCTCCTCGTGGGTGCTACCGTCGAGGATGCAAGGCAGAGCCTGACGTTCAGACGGCGCAAGGCCAACAGGCAGACGCTGAGGACGCCGACGGATACGGTGCTGTCCGACGATGCGCTCGCACCTTTCCTTGGTAATATTGACGAACAGCTGTTCCAGCAGATGTTCTGCCTGGACCACCCGCGTCTCGTGCAGGGCGGACAGGCGATCCTCGACGCGTCGGGCAACGTTGGCCAGATGCTGTTCCAGTCGGCCGCGGGCATCGCAAGCCTGGGGCGGGTCCGACAGGATCTGGAGGACGAAGGTGGCAAGCTGTGGGGTCCCCGGGCGGCCAAGGATCGTGCCTACTACAAGGCCAAGGAGCAGTTCGATGCGGCCTGTGCCCAGCTCAAGACAGCTACCGTGCGGACGACCGCGTGGACGCAGGCGCGCCGCACCGTCCAGGAAGCCGAGGAGCAGGTCCGTGACGCTGAGGCCCAGGTGCAGACCCTCGATACCGAGCTTGCGAGGCTTGAACGCATTCGCCGCGTGGCACCGTCCCTGGCGAAGATGCGCTCCATTGCCCGGGAACTGCAGGAGCTGGGCGATGTGCTGGATCTGCCCCCGGATGCCCAGTCCACACTGGACGGTTGTGTGACAGGCCTGACATCGGCGCGGACCGCCGTGAGCATTCACCGCAGCAAGGTCGATGCTTTGGAGACGGAGGTGGGCAAGCTGGTGCGTGACGATGCCATTCTGGCCCTGGAGTCGCAGGTGCAAGAACTCGAGGCTCATCGGCATCGGTGCGCCAGTCATATCGTCGACGTCGCGGACCAGCGACGGCAGGTCGAACAGTTGCTCGCCAGCGTGCAGGACCTTTGCGGCCAATTGGGCTGGCCCCGAGATGAGGCACAGATCCGTGCCGCGTTGCCTTCGCGGCTCGACCTGCGCCGTGTCGGCGACCTGGTCAAGGCCCGTGGCGCCGTGGAGCAGGCCACCGAAGCGGCCGAGCAAGCCGTGCGCGAGCAGGCGGTCACGCTGGAGGCGCTGCAGAGTGACCTCGAGGAGATCCCTGCTCACCAGGCCGGGGCGGACTTGCGGTCCGCGCTCGTCCAGGCACAAGCCGTACGCAACAGCCCGGCAACCCAGCGCACGCTGCACGCCGCCGTCGAGCACGCCCGTGCGGCACTGGACGACGCGTTGAAATCTCTCACCCCCTGGAGCCCGTCGCTGGTTGAGCTGCGCAACCTGCCCTGCCCCACCGCCGAGCGGGCGAGCGAACTGCGCGAGCAGCAGCGCCAGCTGGAAACAGCCGTCCTGCAAGCGCGACAGCGGCTGGAGGAGGCCAACGAGGTAGTTGCGGCCAAGTCGCTGGAGCTGGAGCAGTTCACCCGGGATCGCCGGGTGGTGACGGAAACCGATGTGGCCGAGGCTCGTCGCCACCGTGACGGCACGTGGGCAGAAATCAAGGCTGGCCGGCTAGCGCTGGACTCGGGTGCGCGGACGCTGGAGGAAGGCGTGGTCCTGGCTGACGAGTTGGCTGATGCCCGCCTTGCCTCGGCCGACGATGCCGCGACGCTGCGCAGCCTGCGCCAGCAGCTCGAGGCGGCAACGGCTGCCGCCAGTCGCCTGCAGGCCGCGCTGGAGCTGCGGACAGGGGAACTGCGGGATTTCCTGGCGCGCTGGGAAGAACAGGCAGCCACCTTGGGACTCAAGGGCATGCGGCTGGAGGATCTGCGCGAATGGCTGGCCAGGCGTGACCGCGCCCTGGCCGCGGCCACGGCACTGACCAACAGCGAACAACAGCTCGAAATCGAGGTGGCGGCCTACAGTGCCGCGCATAGCGAGTTGCTGCGGTGCATGCAGCGCAGCGCGCTGCCCATCATCGAAGGCGAGCCGCTGACGGCTGCGGCCGGACGCGTGGAGCGCTTCATCACGGATGCGGACACCGCGGACACGCGGCGTACGTTGCTGGGCGGGCAGATCAAGGCCGCGCGGCGTGCCCTGGCGCAGCGACAGGAGGACGCGAGGCAGGCACGGCTCGCCCGTGATCAGTGGCAGCAGGACTGGAAGGCCACGCTGGCGGACATCGGTCTGGACGGCCACGCCGAGTCGGTGGGCGAGGCCGAGGCCGCTGTGGAGATGGCGGCCCGGGTGATGGAGTTGTTGGACAGGATCGAAGCCACCCGGGCGGATCGCATCCGTCCCATGGAGGCCGACCTGGAGCACTTCGACAAGCGGGTTCGCCATGTCGCTCGGGAGGCAGGCGAGGACGTGCCCTCGCAGGCGCGTCCCGAAGAGGTTGCCAAGCGCCTGGCCGAACGCCTGTCGCAGGCATTGGCTGCCAAGGCGGATCGCGTCCGCAAGGAACTGGAGCTTGAGACGGCCAGGCGTCACCTCGAGAGTGCCCAGCACGACATGGCGGTTCAGGAAGCCCACCTCGCTCCCTTGCTGAAGCAGGCTGGCGTCGATGACGTCGATGCAGCTCGGCTGCTGGTTCAGCGATCGGACTGCAAGCGCAGGCTGGAGGCGGCTCTCGCATCGGCGCGCAACGAGGTGCTGCAAGGGGGCGACGGCCTCGACATGGACGCGGTCGTGGCCGAGGTGGACGCCTGCAACGCCACGGAAGTCGTCGCTGCCGTGGCACGGACCAAGGATCAGCTGGCCCAGCTCAGGATTCATTACCAGGGCCTGCTGGAGCGGCGCCAGGATGCGCGCCGGGCGCTCGACGAGATCGCGGGTCAGGCCGACGCGGCAATGGCGGAAGCCAAGCGGCAGGAAGCCCTGGCGGAAATGGCACAGGCCTCGGAGCGCTACCTCAAGGTGGCCACAGCCACCAAGCTGCTGCGCTGGGCCATCGAGCGCTACCGGGACCGCAAGCAAGGACCGATGCTGCAGCGGGCTGAACAGGTGTTCGCGGGTCTCACGCTGGGCGAGTTCACTCGGCTTGTCGTCGACTTCGACGACAAGGCCCCTACCCTGTACGCCAGCCGGCGCAACGGTCGCGTGGTCGGCGTGGACGGCATGAGCGAAGGCACGCGCGACCAGCTTTACTTGGCTCTGCGCATCGCCGCGCTGGAACTGCACCTGCACAACGCCACGCCCCTGCCCTTCATCGCCGACGACCTGTTCATCAACTTCGACGATGCCCGCGCCAAGGCAGGTCTGGCGGCGCTGCGCGAGCTGTCACGCCACACGCAGGTGATTTTTCTCACGCATCATGAGCACCTGCTGGAACTGGCGCTGGCGGTGTTCGGCGCTGAACTCAGCACCATACGTCTCGCACAGGGAGAATGCGTTACATGAACAACTATCGGCGTCCGGCGTTGCCTCGGTTGACGCGGCCGCAGAGGTTCCGCAGCTGCCGTGTTGCCGGGCGCGTGCCCTGCAGCAATGGGTCGCACTTGCTTGAGAGCCTCGATGGGGACTGCCAAGGAGTGGACGCGGCAAACATTGCTCGCAGAAGAATTGGGACTGCGGTGTGGCTTGGCAGCGATCGGCTGCCAAAGGCCAAGCCAAGCCGTTGTTTTGTAAGGGTATTCTGAAGCCCACGGCCCGGACGCTTGCCCTGATGAAGAAGGGATTACGACGGGAACTTGATCGTGACCTTGTCCTGCTGCTTACCCGGACGCTTGCCCTGATGAGAAGGGATTACGACTCGTCGCCGCCATTCACTTCACCCACTGCCGGGGCCAACGTGGATGCCCTGACAAAGAAGGTAGTACAACCTGTATTGACCCAGATAATAGAGCATAATCTACAATAATAAAAAATGTTGCCAAGTCAGCGGCCAACCGTCCAACCTTCAACTGCGCGCGCACGTCGCGCTGATCGACATCTGCGGCCAGCAGGCCGAGCAGGCGCCGCCGGCGGCGGTTGACGCAGCGAATGCGGCTGAAGCAGTTGCTTCGGACAGGACTTGGGCAACAGGCACCTGCCCGGTGGGCGCTGGTGATGCGGCTTTGCCTGGCCGCACGATGCAGGAGCACGGGTCGAGCTGATCCGCGCTGCGCTCCAGGCCGCAGGCGGCAACATTTCCAACGCGTCCAAGCGGCTGGGCATCAGCCGCAACACCATCTACCGCAAGAGCCGCTGGACGGGTCCGGGCAACAGCATGCATTGATGGCGCCGCTGAGTGCTCAACCGACTTGAAACGGCAGCTCCACGCTGAAGGTACTGCCCTGTCCCGGCTGGCTCTGCACGGACAGCGTCCCGTCCATCATGTCCACCAGGCGCTGCACGATGGACAGGCCCAGCCCCGTGCCGCCGAAGCGCCGCGTGGTGGAGGAGTCGGCCTGCGTGAAAGCGTCGAAGATCCGTGCCTGCGCCTGCTGCGCGATGCCGATGCCGGTGTCGGTCACGTCGAATCGAAGCACGACCCGTCCGACTTCACGAGCCTGTTGTTGGACGTGCAACTTGATGCTGCCGGCCAGCGTGAACTTGACGGCGTTGCCCAGCAGGTTCAGCAGCACCTGCTTCAGGCGCAGCGGATCACCGCTGACCTTCCTTGCCAAGTCCGGTGCGGCATCGAACTCCAGCGTCAGCCCCTTGGCCAGGGCCTGCGGCTCCACGATGGCACGCACGGCGTCGAGCACGGACGCCAGATCGAAGGCGACACGCTCCAGCCGCATCTCGCCGGCTTCGATGCGCGAGAGGTCGAGCACGTCGTTCACCAGGGCCAGCAGTTGCTCGCCGGCCTGGGCGACGTGGCCGACAAAGCCTTGTGCCCGTGGCGGCAGCGCCATCTGCTGCAGCAGATGGCTCAACCCGATGACGGCATTGAGCGGCGTGCGCAGCTCGTGGCTCATCGTGGCAAGAAACGCACTCTTGGCCTGGTTGGCGGCTTGGGCGGCATCGCGTGCCGTGACCAGTTCGGCGGTGCGTTCCAGCACGCGCTGCTCCAGCGCGGCGTTGAGGGCCTGCAGCGCACTTTCTGCCTGCTTGCGTTGCGTGATGTCCCTGAAAAGGATGGCTACCCGGCGCTCTTCGGGCTGGCCAGCCCGGAACGCGTGCACCTCGAAGTGCCGCTGCAGCGCTTGGGCCGCGGCCTCGAAGTGGACGGGTTCGCCTGTGAGCGCGACGTGTCCGTAGGTCTCGAACCAGTGCTCCTCGTGCTGCGGCGCGAGCTCGCGCATGCGTCGCCCCGCGACGCCGCTTAGGCCCGTCTGCTGGCTGAAAGCCGGATTCACGGACTCGAAACGGTAGTCCACCGGGCGGCCCGCAGTGTCAAAGAGGACTTCGACCGTGCAGAAGCCTTCGTTCATGCGCTCGAACAGCGTGCGATAGCGCTCCTCGCTCAGGCGCAGCGCCTCTTCGGCACGTGCGCGCTGCACGGCAGCCCAAGTGCGCTCGGCCACGTCTTCGACCAGTGCGATCTCGTCGGCGGTCCAGTGCCGCGGCACGCCCTGGCTGACCGCCAGGCAGGCCACAAGGCGCCCCTCCTTTACGATCGGCACGATCAGGCAGGCACGGATGCCCGCTCCCACCTCGATAGGGTGATCCATGCCTTGGCGCTGCGCCGCTTCCTGCACATCGGCGACCACGACTGTTTGCCTTGCGGCGAGCTGCCCGGCCACGTACGAGCCAAAGTCCTGGACCGTGGCGTCCGGCACCTCGCTGTACACGACGTGGCTGGCGCCCAGGTGCGCGCCGAGCAGCCGCGCCACTTCAGCCTGGATGGCGCTGGCCTCGCCATGCGGGCGCAGGGCGTCTTCCAGCTGGACAACGAAGCGCTGCGCCTGGCCCTTGCGCCGCGCATCGGCCGCGCGCACCCGCTCGGTGACGTCACGCGCGAAGATGGCGACGCCGCCCTCCTCGGTCGGATAGGCATCGATTTCGAGGTGCAGGTCGTAGCCTTCTCCGACGTAGTGCTGCTGCAGGTGCTGCTCCACGCCTTCGGCTACCACCCGTTGGTACGCGTGGCCCGCGTCCACGTCCACGGAAGCCGGGAACACGTCCCAGTGGGTGCGCCCGAGCATCTCCCGCCGTGACTTGCTGACCAGGCGCTCGGCGGCCTGGTTCATCGAGACGAAGCGAAACTCCCGGTCCAGCACGAAGTGCCCGTCCGTCATCTGCTCCAGCAGTCGCGCTGCGCGCTGCTCAGCCTTTGTGAGTGCCTGGTGCCCGATCAACTCGTGCGTGACGTCCTGGACATGGTGGAGCAGGAAGCGCACTTCACCGTCGGCACCCGGCACCGGCACGTTGAGCGGTGCCCAGTAGCGCTCCTCCCACGTGCCATCCGAGCGGCGCAGGTCGTAGCGCTGGGTGGCCATGCGGTGTGGCGCCCGGGTGCGCAGCACCGTCTCCAGCGACGTGCGCAGATTCCCCACGCCGCAAGGATCAGGGTTGTCGGGATTGGCATCGGGGAACACCTCGAACAGCGGCCGCCCCAGGGTAGCTTCGCGCGTCGTCAGGGTCGCGGCCAGGCGCTCGTCGCTGGCCGCCAGCATCGTGAAGCGTGGAGCGTCGGCAGCCAGCAGCAGCCAGACCCCCGGCATGGCCGCAAATACGGCGTTGAAGTCCTCTGCAGATGGCGCAGCGTCGGCCAGGGGCCCGTCGTGCTGCGGCGCGGTGGGCGAGTCGCCGTGCTGGATGTTCTTCATGGTGTGGGGCTGGACTGCTGGGCAGCGCTGGAGACGTGCGAGCAGTCTGGCATCACAAGCCGGACGTCTTCGCCTGTTCATGCGCTCTGACGTCGTTCATGCGGCGCGCCTGCCACGGCTGACACCGCCCGCATGGCGCTTCGGCCTTGTCCGCTGCACAGCACCGCTGGCGCCCTGGTTTTTACATAACGCCGCAAGCCGCGGTTGAGCGCGCGCGCAGCCGTATTGAAACGTCGTGCCTTCGCCCATTGCCCGCTGGTCAGGCCACCGTGCTTGTCACGGCCACCGCGCGCTTGCGCAGGAAAGCCTCCGGCAGAGCCGCCCGGCTGGTGCGATAGCCCCCATCAATCCGGCTCGGGAATGTCGTACAGGACGATCTCGACCGAGCCGTCTTCCAACTCGAATACTTCGAGCGCCTGGTTCACCAGATCGCCATGGTGGGCCAGTTCCTCCAGCGCCAAGGTGAACAGATCGCGCTGTCGCTCCAGGTCCATCACGAACACCGAGTTCAGACAGACCAACCCAGCGTGGATGGGCTGCTTCGCGTGCTGGCCACCGAGGCGGCCCGGGCCGCCGCCGCGAAAGTCCACCGCGTTGTGGGTGACCAGCGTGTAGTCGCCCTCGACGGCCAGGACCACGAGCTTCCAGTCCTTCACGCCCGACCAGCCGCGGTCTCGCACGCAGGTGGACTGCACATGGCCGGCGGCCACGGCCAGCTGCACCAGCTCCGGCGAGAGGCACTCGTCGATCAACAGGCGCAGCGTCATGGACGAGCCGCCCTGACCACGCGGGCGCTGCGGCGCACAGCCTGCGGGTTGAGCTCGCCCAGGCGGGGCGGCCGTCCGCGGCGCGGGTGCACTTGGGCGTAGACGCGCGCGGCCCCGACATGGGCCTGGGTCAGGAACGCAAACGACTCCTGCAGGCGCGGCAGCTCGACACCGGCGTTCAGCGACGCCAGCACGCTGTCGATGGGCACGCGCGTGCCCGCGAAGACGGGCGCGCCGCCCAGGACCTGCGCGTCGGTGGTGACCAGCGCCTCGGCCTGATCGACCTCCCGGGCCCGCACCAGCGCGGTCGAGACGTACGGGGCGACGTCGATCTCCACCGCGCAGCGCTCGACCTTCCAGCTCAGCTCCGCAGGCACCTGCGCCAGCGCCAGCACGGCCTCCCTGTCCGGCGATCGCGTCACGCGGCTGGTGAGCTCCTCGAGCACCTGGCGGCGGGCGCCGGCGATGAGGAGGTCCTCGGTGTCGAAGTAGAACCGTGCGAACGCCGCGCTCAGCCGCGTGAACAGTCGCGTGCCGTCTAGCTGGCCCACGAGCACGTCGGGCACCAAGTGCTCGTCCACCACACGGTTCATCTGACGGTCGGACAAGCCGGCGATGAACGCAGCTTCGGCCGTCGGCACGAGGGCGAGTTGGGTAGCCATAAAACCTCCGATCATTCGGAAGTTTATTTCAGTCCCGCGTTGTCCGTTGGCGCACACGCCCGGAGCAAGGACATGGGCTGCTGCACAGCGGCGGGGCTTCCTCGCTTGCGTGCGACGCCGCTCGGTACCCCGCCGTGAAGGTCCTGGCCGGCTCCTTGTCCTGGCATTGCCAGGCCACAGACCCTGACCCCGGGGCCTGGGCTGGAAGCCCCTGATGCGTCAGGACGTCCCCAAAGGTCCACTGGCTTGCTGCAGCGTGGCCTTGACCTGCTTGTACGCCCTGAGCTGGTTGCCGGCATGGCGTTCCCTGCAGCTCCTGAAGGCCCGCTGCATGGAAGGAGAAGACCATGAGAACCGGGAAGGACTGTGTCTTGGTGGTCGATGACTACCTGGACGCCGCGGACACGCTCGTCGAGCTGCTGCAGGTGAACGACATCGAGGCACATGCCTGCTACAGCGCCGACCAGGGTTGCGAGCTGGCATCGAGACTGCACCCCACGGTGGTCATCATCGAGCCTTCGGTCGCGGGCAAGGCCCTCAACGGGATGCAGCTCGCAGCCCTGCTGCGCCAGGGCAATGCGGTCACGCGTCCCTTGCTGGTGGCCCTGGCTGGCAAAGGGCGTCAGCAAGATATCGCCGCTGCCGTGCACGGCGGCTTCGATGCCTTCTTGCTCAAGCCGTCGTGCTGGGACGACATCCTTTGCCTGGTGCGCCCAGTCACCGCGCCATAGGTGCCTGCTGCCGGCACAGGCAGGCGGACCACCCAGCGCCGTGACAGTCCAAGAACCGAAGACCCGCCTGACGAAAACGAGAAAAGGCCGCCGCTGGCGGCCCCGTTCAGCGGCTGACCGCCAGTACTTCCAGGTTCTGCCCGGCCACGCAGGCCAGCGCGCGCTCGATGGCCGAAGTGATCCAGGCCGCCTCGTTGCCAAATGCGCCGCCGCCCAGCCGCGTGAGCAGCACGCGACGCGAGGCACCGCGGCGCGCGTTGAGCACGCCGGCCAGCAGCGTGGCCTCGTAGGCGGCCTCCAGCACCAGCCGCGCCAGCGGCTCCCATGCATGCGCTGGCGGCCGGCCATAGGCCACGGGCATCGCCGAGCAGTACGCCTGGCTGACCAGCGGCCCAGGCCCCTGCCGCGCATCCGTGACCTCGACATCCCAGTGCAGCCCGATGCGTAGCAGCCCGCGCAGATGGTCGATCTCCGCCGCGCAGGCCGACGCCAGCTGCCGCGACACCCGCGCCAAGCCTTCGTCGGAGCACAGGGCATAGCCATTGCGCCAGGTCCACACGGGCTGCCGGTCATGGCCAAGAGCCGTGCCCAGGTCGGCCAGCGTGTTGATCTGGCGCCTCGCCCTCTGACCACGACTGCCGGCCAGCGGGACCAGGTAGTTGCGGTAGATGGTCGCGGCGCCGGCGGCCATCGCACAGGCCGGTCCCTGGGTATGGTCCCAGGCGTAGCCGGTCACGCCGTCCTCGGGGCTGACGCCCGGCCCCACCATCTCCAGCAGGTTGAACTGCGAGGCGACCTGGATGAGCGCTCCCTGCTGCTCGAAGGCCAGGTGCAGGTCGCGGATGTCGCCGCGCACCACCCCGGGCACAAGTGCCGGCCCGTCGGGCTGCACGGCCGCACGCGCACGCAACTCGGCCAGCGAGACGACCTCCAGCCGCCCCATGGCCCACCGCCGCCCGGTGACCTCGTTCACCAGGGCGTTGCCCTCAACTCGCAGCCTCGCCTGGGTGCTGGCGTATTCCTCTTCCCCGAAACCCGTGATGCGCTCGAACCAGTCCAAGGTCCCCTCCCCCTTCGCCTGTGACAAGCGCCATCTTCCTGCACCACGGCGCCGGCATCGGAGCAGGAGCCTCAGCTGGCGCCTTTTGCGCGCGTGCCGCCGACTCCATTGAGGCCGGCATAGGTCCACGGGCTGGGATGCGGTGACTGCTAACCTGCGCTCCGCATGAACACCACCCCGGCCACGCTGACCTACCTCGACACCGCCTTCAAGGACAAGGACCGGGTCAAGGCGCTGGGCGCGCGCTGGGATCCGGACGTGCGCCGCTGGTACGTTCCCGTGGGCCTTGACCTTGCGCCGTTCGAGGCCTGGTTGCCGGCACGCTCGCCACAGACAGCGGTGCCTGCGGTGCCAGCTATCGGTACTGCAAGCACCGAGCTGGCAGTGCCCAAGGGCATCGCGCTGTCGCAGCTGCTGAAGGGTGTGGCCAGCGCCGTGGCGCAGGCCTATCGCAGCGGCGTCTGGACGCGGGTCGAGGTCAGCCGCGCCGACACGCGCGGCGGCCACGTCTACCTGGAGCTCGCCGAGCGTGACGCGCAGGGGGCTGGCGTGGCGCAGGCCCGCGCCATGATCTGGGCGTCAACGGCGGCCGCGATCCTGCCGGCCTTCGAGCGCGCCACCGGGGTGGTGCTGGCCGCCGGCATCAAGCTGCTCGTGCGCGCGAAGCCCGTGGTGCACGCGGTCTACGGGCTGAGCCTGGAGATCGACGCCATCGACCCGGAGTACACGCTGGGCGACCTGGAGGCGCGCAAGCGCGAGATCCGCGAGCGGCTGCAGCGCGAGGGCGTCTTCGACGCCAACCGGCGGTTGCCCGCGCCGTGGGACTTCAACGCGGTGCTGGTGGTCGCCCCAGAAGGCGCGGCCGGCCTGGGCGACTTCCACGCCGAGGCGCAGCGGCTGCAGCGCTTCGGTGTCTGCCGCTTCGTCTACGCCCACAGCCGCTTCCAGGGTGAAGGAGCCCCGGCACTGATCCGAAGCGCGCTGCTGCACGCGCTCGAGAACTGGGAGCTGGACGCCTTGCCGGACGCGGTCGTGATCATCCGCGGCGGCGGCGCGGTCAACGACCTGGCCTGGCTCAACGACTACGCGCTGGCGCGCTGCGTCTGCGATCTTGAGGTGCCGGTGCTCACCGGGATAGGCCACGAGCGCGACAGCACCGTGCTCGACGAAGTGGCGCACCGGCGCTTCGACACGCCGTCCAAGGTGATCGCCGGCATCGAGCAGCTGATCGCCCAGCGGGCCCGGCGCGCCCGGGAGCATTTCGAGTTCGTGGTCCACACGGCGCGCCACCAGCTGCAGCAGGCGCGCCAGGAGACGGCGCAGGCCGTTGCGCACGTGCGCCTGCAGGCCGTGCAATCCATCCGGCTGGGATCGGAGCAGTCACGCTCGCTGCTGGGCGAGGTGCGGCACCAGGCCGCTGCCCACATGGGCGCCGCACGCCAGGCGGCGCAGCTTCAGCTCGTGGACGTGCTGGCCCAGGGGCGACACGCGCTGCACACCGCTCGCGCCGGCACGCAAGCCAGCCTGCAAGGCGTGCTGGAGCGCGCCGCAGTGCAGGCCACCCGAGCCCGCGACAACGCCGGTCGGGCCATGGACGAGGTCGCTGTCGGTGCGCGCCGGGCGCTGGCCGATGGCGCACAGCGGTCCCAGGCGTTGGTGCGCGAGATCACCGGCCAGGGACCGCACAAGACGCTGGGGCGCGGTTTCGCCATCGTGCGCCGCACGGGCGGCGCCGTCGTCACCGGTGCGGCCGGCTTGGCCGCCGGGGAGGCCATCGAGATCGAGTTCCGGGACGGCACCGTGGCCGCCCGGACGCTGAAGAAGGAGGAAAGATGAGCGGCGAGACTTTCCGCGAAAACTACGAGATCCTGCAGCGCCACGCACAGACGCTGCGCGAGCAGGACGAGCCCAACATCGACGACCTGCTGGCCATCGTCACCGAGTCGGTGCAGGCCTACAAGGTCTGCCAGGCGCGCATCGAGGCGGTGGAGAAGGCGCTGGCGCAGGCGCTCGAAGGCTCCGGGGTGGACACGGGATCCGCACAGCGTACCGAGGACGACGCGGCGCAGGCCGCGCCAGCGCGGCCAACGCGCCCGGCACCGCGCCGCCCGGCCGCCGGCCCCGGCTTCGACGACATGGACGACGACATGCTGTCCTGAAAACTGGGCCCGGGAGTCAAGGCCAGGCCCGAGCTTCAGTGCACCACCAGCACCGGGACGGCGCAATGCCCGAGCACCTTCGGGGTTTCGCTGCCCCACAGCAGCGCGGCCACGCCGTGCCTGCCGTGCGAAGCCATGACGATGAAGTTGCAGGCGTGCTTGCGAGACGTGGTCGCCGATTGCTTCCCCGAGCCCGCGCGCTGAGGCTCGATGCCAGGGCGCCACTGTGACAATGCAGGATGAATAACGCCGCACCCCTGCCAGCCCAGCCGCGCAACCCACTGCACGGTGTCACGCTGGAGATGATCGTCACGGCACTGGCCGCCCACTACGGCTGGGCCGGCCTTGCCCATCGCGTGACAGTGCGTTGTTTCAGCAGCCAGCCCAGCGTCTCGTCGAGCCTGAAGTTCCTGCGCAAAACGCCCTGGGCACGGGAGAAGGTCGAGAGCCTTTACCTGTTCATGCTGCGCGAGCGTGCTCGGCAAGGCTGAGCGCCTCACGAGACTCAGGCGGCAGCCGTCTTGCGTGACCTGCAGCGGCGCCTGCGCTGCAGGGCTCGTCCCAGGTCAGCCGGTATCAGGTTGCCCACACCACCGGGCAGCGTTGCAGGACCGCCTGCGCAGGCTTGCTTCGCACCATCTCGCGCAGGGCCGCCATCACGTTCTGCGGGGTCGGGGGCCGATCAAAGAGCGCCGGGCGCGAGCGCACGATGCAGAGCACGGCCTGGCGCTCCTCTCGGGATGCGAGGCGGCAGACTTCTGCCAACGGATCGCCAGGAAACTGCTCATCGGCAAGCTGCACTGCCTGCTCGATGAGCGCGATGGCACGCACGGTTTGCATGGTTTCCTCCTCGGATCCCAGGACAAACCGATTGTGCAGTGCAGCATGACCAGGGCAATAGGAGCATCCTGTGCCTCCACCTGGCTTCGGGCCCCTGGCGAGCCAGGGCTTTTGTCATTGCTGGTGTGCCGCTCGAGAGCAGGACGACAGGGGTGCTATCGCATGCGCGTCGCGTCCAGGCGGCGGGCAGCTCCCGGCCGGCCTGCCACGCCGAGGTGGCGCATACCCGGCATTTACCTGGATGGCAGGTAGGCGCAGCTGCTCCTGTTATCCAGTGCTCTTGCGTGGCCTGCCGCGCCGCTTCGGTGTTGGCTCCAGCCCCAGGTCCGCCGGCGTCAGCTCGAAGGCCCGCATGAGGTTGCGCACCTTCACCAGCGCCTCCAACCTGGCGCCCTCTTCCATCTCGCGTAGCTGGCCTTCGGCCTCGGCCAGCTCGGCGCGCAGCTCGGCGATGCGGGCCTTGAGGGTCTCGGGCGTGGGCTTGGCCACTGGCTTGACCCAGCCCTTGGGCATGTCTTCAGTCATGTACATGACTCCAATGATGCCCCGACGCCAGGGCGACTCCCGCGCCACGCGCGAGACCGGGATGAGAGGGCAGCACCAGCCTCACCAGCCGCACAGGATGCGCCCGAGCGCGCCACTGCTTCACGGCACCGCGCGGCGCCGGGCCGGCGGCACGGGGTCCGTGCCCGGTGGCGGACGCTGCGCTTCAGCCTGGCGCGGCTGGTCCAAGCCCGCGCGCAGCCGCGCGTGCATGTCGCCGAGCGTGGCGCGCAGGTCCTCGCCCGGCACGTCGCGCAGCTGCTCGCCCAGGGCGTCGAGCGTGTCGGCATCGCCCTTGTCGGCCGCACGCTGCATCTGCTCGGCAAACGCGTCGGCATCGAAGCCGCGGCGGGCCTGCGGCGGCGGCGCCATCGGCCGGGCGGGTGCAGCAGCCGCTGGAGGCGCCGGCGGCCTCGCGCGCTCGCGAAGCATCGCCTTGGCCTTGTCGGCGGCAGTTGGCGCCTGACCAGCAGCGCCAGCACCGCCCTCGCCTTGCGCGTCGTTGGCTGCCAGCGCCACTTCCACCGGCTCGAACCAGTCGGCCACCGTGCTCATCTCGTCGCGCAGGCTGACGTAGATGCGTTTCAGCCCGACAACTTGAGCCGGCTGGATCGACTCGATGCGGCGCTGGATGCGGCGCTCGATCTGCTCCTTGGTCACGCCGAACTCGCCGGCGAAGGTGTCCAGCAGCCGCTTGAGCCCTTCAGGGGACGTGTCGGCCTTGGCGCGCAGCGTGGCGCTGGCCTGCTCCATCGCCATTTCGATCACGTCGCCGGGGATCTGCGCCAGGATGCAGGCCCGCTTGCGCCGCGCGGCCTGGTTGGCGCAAAGCTCGTAGATGTCGCGCTCGTCCTTGAGCCGGTAGCCGCCGTGCTTCGTGTCGCGCCAGTGGCGCACGAAGAACTGGATGACTTCGCGGTTGTTGGTTTCATGGTCCAGGCAGAACGCCTCGATCTCGGACACGCCCACGCCGTCCGGCCCGACGTAGCGGCTGATCTCGCGCCAACCACTGCTGAGCGCGCCCCATTGCTGCGCGCAGGCTTCGGCCGCGCGGATGCTCGGCCCCACCACGTCGGTGCCGCCGCGGCTGTACTGGTACTGCGCCTTCTCAGCCAGGGTCTGCCGAGTGAAGGCATTGCGGATGCGGTCCGTGGCGCGGATCACATCGCGAGGAAAGCGCTTGGCCATCATCGCCAGCGCCATGACCTCGGCGCTCTCGCGGGCCTGCATGGCCCGGGCGCCTGCGCCATCAGTACCGCTGCGCGCGTTGCCCGGCGCGGTATCGAACGGGTTCTGCACGACTTCAATCTCGCTCATGGCGTACTCCTGGCAGAGGATGCGGTTGCAAGGTGCGCTCACGGAAGCGCGCTACGGGTGAAAAAGGCTGGCGTTTGAAGCGGTGCCGGCCATCCCAAAAAGGCTCACCTTTCAGTCCTTGAGCCGGAACTGCCGGCCGGGCTCGCCGGTGCGCAGGAACTCCCGGTAAAGCGCCGGGTGCGCGGCCTCGAAGGCGGCGGCGTCGAAGCGCCGCGCCGGCTTGGTGGCCTTCCAGGTGGCCAGCGTCTGGCCGGTGGCGTCCACCAGCGTGTCGGCCTCGCCCAGGGCGCCCATGAGCCGCGCCTTCAGGGCGGCCTCGGTGGCGTCCAGTTGCTCGCGCTGCGCCTTGATGGCGTGCAGCTCGCGGGCCGCGCGCAGCACCTCGGCGTCCGCCATCACCTGCTCGGCGCGGCTGGCACGTCCGAAGCGCTCCAGCATGTCGTCCAGCGTGACGGGCTCGGGCGGCTCGCCGCGCTCCACCAGGGCCCAGAAGTCCGCGATGCCGTCCTCGATCAACTCCTGCAGCTCGCGGTCGGCCTCGACCACAAACTCGTCGTAGTCCGCACCGCCGAACAGCACCGGCACGAAGGACACCGCCTCGCCCGACAGCAGCAGCTCCTGCTGGACCTGCAGGAGGTAGTGCTGTGGAATGTCGGACGAGCCGGACTCGCCCCAGCCGTTGCGCGTGCGTGCGGTCTTGGCCTGCACGGTGAAGCGGCCGGGAACCCAGGCGTCCAAGTGCGCGAAGAGGCGCCCGCGCCGCATGGTGTCGGGCGCCACCACCAGCAGGTCATCCGGGTGCGCGCGCTGGAACTCGGAGAGGATGAAGGGCTCGGCCGCCAGGCCAAAGCGCATCGCCAGGTTGTCTTCAGGTTCTGGGGCCTCGCCGCGCTTGACCTGGTAGAGCTCGAACCGGGTCTGGTACGGGCTCAGGCCCAGGGCCGCGGCGCATTCCGAGGCGCCTACGCCGGTACGGCGCAGGGCCTTCTGTGCTTCGCTGAGCATCGCCTTCGCCCTCCCGCTCAGGACGGGCAGCCGTCGGGGCAGCTCCAGGCACCGGCCTTGGCCAGCAGCCGGAACGAGGCGCGCGAGTTCATGTCGCCGCACCAAGCGCTGCCGCGCTCGAACACCACGCCCAGGCGCTGCGGCTGCATGAGCGTCACGCGCCCGATGCGCCCGTCCATGCCTTGCACCGTATCGCCCAGCGCCAGCGGCTCGGTGTAGGGGTCGAAGGCGGTGGCGGCGCCCTCCCCTGCCATGGCCGCCAGCTCATCGTCGCCCTCGGCGGGGCACACCGGCGCGAGGTACGCCGGCATGAAGGCCCAGGGCACGCCGTCCAGCATCACCAGCACCAGCCCGAGCGAGGCGCACCCCGAGTGCTCGACCACGACCCCCTCGCGGCCGGCCAGGGCCGCGGCCTCCTCGGGCTCGAAGCGATTCAGGTCCTGCTCCAGCAAGTCGTCGGCGGTGGCATCGACCCGCACGCGCTGCCCCGGCCGGAACGCGGAGCACGGCATGGGGCGGGGATCGGCCTCGATCCGCTCCCGGCCGTGCAGCAGGTAGTTCGGCACGAAGGACAGCCGTCCGTGCGCGCCGGTGGCGACAGTACCCAGCGGCGTGCTGCGGCGGGACTCCAGCGCCAGCCGCTGGCGCAAGTGGGGCGCGGGGGCGGCCTTGTGGGCGCCGGCGAGGCGGTTGCCGATGACGGGACCGAGTTGCGACATGGCATGACTCCAAGGGAAGGAAGGCCAGCGAGAGGGGCCGCCGACCGGGGCCCGAAGGGCTCAGATCCAGAAGAAGGGAGCGGACAGCAGCGCCAGCAGCAGCCCCGCGAGGAAGCCGGCCACTTCCCAGGCGGTGCGGCTGCGGTGGCCGTTGCGGCAGCAACGCCGGATTGCGCAGGGCTCACGCATGGCGTGCCTCGTTGTCGCGCGTCGGGCACCCTGCCCCGTGCTGGCAGCGGTGCCCGAACTGGCACGGCGGGCAGGTCGGGTCCTCGCCTTCCTCGGCCACGCAGGCGGCCTCGTGCTCACGAATCAGGGCATCGACCCGCTGCCGTCCGCCAGGGTCCACAGGCCGGTGCGCGGCGAGCCAGTGGATGGCGGATTGGTGGGTGGCGCTGCTCATGCCATCGCTCCCGAGGCACGCGCCATAGCCACCTGTGCGGCCTCCACCAGCACCGCGATCCGCGCCGCCAGGGCTTCGGCGTCGGATGCGGCAGGCAGGGCAGCCAGGGCTTGGGCCACGGCGAACAGGTCCGGGGCCGCCTTGAGCAGATGCGCGTTGGCCAGGACCGGCACCACGGCCACCATGCCGCCAGGGCTCGGCAGATTGTCGTGATGCAGGGTTCGCCCGCTGGCTCCCAGGTAGTACGGGCCGGGTTCAAAACCGACGCCATGGGAAGCCAGCTGCTGGCTGGTGGCCGCCGCATGGCCCCGCACCGGGGGCCATGAGCTCCGCTGGAGGCAGAGCCCTTCCACGTCAGACCCCCGCGCGGGCGTAGTGAACTTGATCGCGCTGGGCGATCCAGCGATCCTCGGCAGCGGAGGCCGCCCAGGGATCGGCGAAGTCGTTGGGCTCGCTGTCGTCGGCAAGCAGGCTGTTGTAGTCGGCCTCGGCTTGCGTCAGCCACGTCTTCAGTTGGTCCGGGTGGAAATAACCGGCGTCCTCGCAGAGATCGACTCCGGTTTCGCCAATGACGCACACGGTCGGGATGATTTCAACGTCACGGCCCCGGTGGTCCTCGTTGACTTCAACCTCGTATTCGATGACTACCGGAATGCCGGCGAATGCCGAATGGAAGCTGAAGGTGTTGGGAGAAGAATCGAAACCACTCATCTCTATCTCCTGTAGCACCTGCCCTGGTGCATGGAGATAATTATACTCTCAGTGGTCTTAAATATCCTATTTTAAGTGTATATATGCACCTTCAGTGCGTGTATTAAACTGTCAGGATCAATATCAAGAGAACTAATGATTTCAATTGAATTCGTCGGGACAAACTTCCACGAAGAATTGATCAGCGTTAAGACTGGCTTTTGACCTGGTAGGCCGCCAGCACGCCCTCGATGAAAGCGTGCTTCTCGCGCTCACCGCTCAGGCCACTGCCCAGCGCCCGGTCCAGCACCCGAATGAAGTCCTGCAGTGGCAGCTCGATGGTGTCGATGCCTGGGACCTCCCTGGCATTGACCTTGGCGATCGCGACGCGCTGCGAGTGCGAGGCAGCTTCCGTCGCCTTGGACGGCTCGCCGGCCACAGGGGGTGCTGGCGCGGGCGCAGGCCCTTCACCAGGCAGCGCGGGCTTCAAGGCCAGCAGCACGTCCGCTGACACGCCGTAGTGCTGGCCCATCCAGCGCACGGCCAGGGCATCAGGCAGCGTGCGTCCCGTTTCCCAGGCAGAAATTGCGGCGACCTTCTTTCCCAGCGCGGTCGCCACGTCACCTTGCGTGTACCGATGGCCCCCCGCTGCGCCTTGGCGCGCCTCGCGCAAGCGCTTGCCCAATTCGCGGCGCAACTGCTTTTCGTCGTTCTCGTCCATGCCACGCACTGTATCCATACTGGCGAGAAAACATCTACCTTCAGTAGAGTCTTTCGACGCCAAGATGCGTACCGCAGCGCCCCTGGCGCTGGCATGGCCGGTGCTGCTCCACCAGGATCAGCCATGTGTCCTGGGCGCGGCCGGGCACAGCCCAAGTCCAGAGCCCTACCCGCAAGGCACGAGGACCAGATGAACGTCACCACCGTCATGCTGTTCGACGAGCAGCGCGACACGCTGATTGCCGCGGCCACGAGTGCCCGGGAACAAGCCGCGTCGTGCGCGGCGAGCCTGCGCCTTGCGCCCACATTGGCCGCCGATTACCGCAGCCGTGCCGCAGCGCTGGGCAACGCCATCGCGGCGCTGGACGTCAACGCGCAGCCTGGCAACCTGGCTGTGGAACTGCGGGAGCTCCAGGAACAGCATGCGCGGCTGCAGCGCCAGCTCGACGAAGAAAAGGCGCGCGGCGACACGCTGGCCGCGGCGTTGCGCAACGCGCTGGAGCGCCTGGGTTCCATGCCGAGCCCGACCGGGATCGAGGCCGCTCGTGGCTTGGCTGACGTCGAGCCGAACGTCGCCGCCCCGGGTCGCCCGCTGGCGCGCCCTTGGCCCGCATCGTCATGACGCCGACCACTGCGCCCGACGCCGATCCCATGCCTCAGCCGCCTGCGCAGCCGGATCTCGACGCCTGTTGCGGCAATGGCTGCGAGCCGTGCATCTTCGAGCTGTACGACCTCGAAATGGAGCGATACCGGCAGGCGTTGCGCGCTTGGCGAGCGCGTCATCCCGAGGCGCCGCAGGCCAACGGCTGAAACGCGCGTCGTTTCACCGCTCGGCCCGCCCGGCGTCTTTCCCGTCTGTGTGGCGGGAAAGCCCATGCGGCGGAACGTTGACAGGCAGGCGGGCGGTCCCCGGGAAGGCCTGCGGCTGGCGCTGGCCACCAGCGCCACTGCAGCGCGCTGCCTTCCCAAACGCCGGCTGCATGGAGGACTCGATGCCCCGCCAACCCACCGAAGCCACGGCCCGCGCGCTGGTGCTGGTGGCCAGCGGCCGATCCGTCCAGGAGGCCGCCACGGCTGCAGGCATCGCCGTCAGCACGCTGACGCGGGCCATGAAGCGCACTGGCGTGACCACGAACCGGCGGCGCAGCCGGCGCACGGCGGTCGAAATCCAGGCAGCCATGGAAGCAGCCAAGGAACAGGCCCAGGCACTGGCAGTGGAGCGGGAAGCCCGACCACCCAAGGCGCCCACGAGAACCGCGTTGCAGCGCCTGCACTGGCTGCAGACCGAGTTGGAACAGCAGGGCCGCAAGGAAGCCGCCGATCTGCGCGCGGTGCTGGACTGGGTCGAGAGGAAGAAGCCGTCCCGGTGAGCGTGAGGCGTTGCCTGCGCCCGCGCGCGCAGGCGGTCCGTGTCGCGGCGGCACGACAAGCAGGTCAAAACATCAGAAGCAAGGCGTAACGTCAGAGGCAGAAACGGGCGCCAATGCTACGATCCTGCGTCTGAAAACAAGCGTAACCGGAGGCACTTTTGAAGTTCGTCGACGACGACATCACGATGGCCGATGTAGGCATGCAGGCGGACCGCGTGCATGCGGTCGTGTCGCAGGTGCGCGCCCAGATGCTGGCGCCCGAGGTCCGCAAGCAGGCGCCTGCCTTCAACGCCGGCCAGATCCAGACGCTGGCCGGGCTGGACAAGGCCAAGTACGACTACTGGATCAAGCAGGGCGAACTGCCGATGGGCAAGCTCAGCCCGAGCGGCGCGAAACGCGAGTTCACGCTGGCCGAGGCCCGCCAGTGGGTGCGTGCGGCGCGCGGCGACGAGCTCAGGCCCGAGGGCGCCGCAGCCGCGACCATCGCCATCGGCAACTTCAAGGGCGGCGTGACGAAGACCACGACGGCGCTCACCCTGGCGCAGGGCCTGTCGCTGCGTGGCCACCGGGTGCTGGTCATCGACTGCGATCCGCAGGGCTCGCTCACCACGCTCTTCGGCATCCTGCCCGACACCGAGGTGCACGAGGCGGACACGATCCTGCCGCTGCTCTCCGGCAGCGAGGCCTCCATCCGGCCGTCCATCAGGCAGACCTACTGGGACGGGATCGACCTGGTGGCGGCGGCGCCCGTGCTGTTCGCGGCCGAGTTCGCGCTCGCATCGCGCCAGGCCGAGAGCGCGGACTTCGAGGTGTGGCGGGTGCTGGACGAGGGCCTGCAGGACGTGCGCGGCGAGTACGACGTCATCGTGATCGACACGCCGCCCTCGCTCGGCTACGTGACGATCAATGCCCTGATGGCTGCCAACGGGATCGTGATGCCGCTGCCGCCCAATGCCCTGGACTTCGCCAGCTCGGCGCAGTTCTGGCGCATGTTCAAGGACGTCACGGACCAGATGGTCTCCCAGCGCGGCGCCGAGAAGACGTTCTCGTTCATCAGCGTGTTGCCGACCAAGGTCCAGTCCACGGACCAGTCGGCGACCGGTGTCCTGAAGTGGATGTCTGCCGCATACGCCGAGCGTCTCCTGCCCGTGGAGGTGCCGACCACCGTTGCCGCCAGTGCCGCTTCCGCGGCGTTCGGCACGGTGTTCGACGCCTCCGCCGGCGATCCTCGTACCGTGAAGCGGGCGACCGCCGCCTACGAGCGGGTGACGGAGATGATCGAGGACGAGATGCAGAAGTACTGGCGCAAGCAAGCCGCACGAGAGGCCCGCCATGACTAACCCTGCCAAGAGGGCTGCCGCCATCACGTTCGACAACCTGGAGCCGGCCAGCGCGGCGCCGGCGGCACCCGCGGTCCCGGCGGCTGCTCCCGCGCGGCCAGCAGCGCCGACGGGCATCGGCAAGATCTCCGGGTTCTTCCAGGACGGGCACAGGACGAAGGCCGAGATCGACCGGCTCACGCAGCAGGTCTCGCAGCTGGAGAAGGAGCGCGGCGCCCAGCCGATGGACCCGGCGTTGATCACCCCGTCCCGCTGGGCCAACCGGCACGCGGACTCGTACACCACCGCGGAGTTCGAGGCGCTGAGGGCCGAGATCCAGGATGCGGGGGGCAATGTCCAGCCGATCAAGGTACGGCCCCGGCCGGATGCCAAGGACGGTGAACCGCAGTACGAGATCGTCTTCGGCCACCGGCGCCATCGTGCCTGCCTGGAGCTCGGCCTGCCTGTCCTGGCCGTCGTGCAGCCTCTGTCGGACACCGAGCTCTTCACGCACATGGAGCGTGAGAACCGCAACCGCCAGGGCCTGTCGGCCTACGAGCAGGGGGCCATGTACCGGCGCGCGCTGGATGAGGGGCTCTTTCCCTCGATGAGAAAGCTAGCCGAAGGCATTGGCCGCGCGATCAGCGATGTCGTGAAGGCGACGCAGATCGCGCAGCTGCCGTCCGCCGTGCTGGAGGCGTTCCCCTCCCCCAACGACATCCAGTTCCGCTGGGCCACGGAGCTCAAGGAGGCGGTTGCGCAGCATGAACAGGCCGTGCTCGCCGCGGCGAAGCAGGCGGCTGCAGACCGCCTGCCCGCGCCGGAGGTGTTCCGTCAGCTCACTGCGTGCCTGAGGCGCGAAAGCCCGGCCCCGGCGGCGCCGCTTCCTGAGCGCAAGTTCAACCTGGGCGCGGGGCGGCGGGCCACCATTGCCGTGGACGACACCGGCCACACGGTCCTGAAGATCGCTCCGGGTGTCATGCCGCCGGAAAAATGGAAGGCGCTCGAATCGGCATTGAAGGCGTTGTTGGACTGACGCGGCCCGGTGCTCGCCGTTTGACCGTCGAAGGGCAGAGTGCTCAGCGCCCTGCCCTTTTTGTTGCTGGCTGGCCTGCCGCGCAAGCCGCGGCGTGGACACGCACAGCAGCCTTTGACTGGGATGCCGCCGGGCGGCCTGTCGAGCCAGAAAGCCTTGTTGCTGACGTGCTGCCTGCGGCCCGGACGGCGTGGTGATAGACCGTCTAGCGGGGCGTGCCAGCGCACGCTGAGGCCGCTTCCTCAATCCGCAAGTTCAGGGCGCTAGACGGTCTAGCACCGCTCCTAAAAACATGGACATCTATTCCGCTAGAACGGAATGTCGTCCATGACGCTCCCCGAACAGTGTTGGGAGCGGTTCGCGCCACGGGACTGCGCCGTGGAGAGGCGGTGTGCACTCGATGCCTGCGTTGCCGGAGACAAGGGTGCGGGCGGGTCGGTGGAACTGCCCGACCGCCAATGCGCTGCGTGCGCCGCTTTAAGGCAGGTGCGAATCCCCGACCATTGCTGCCACACATGCTTCGCGCGATTCCTCGCGGGTACGGCGAAGGTGACGTGGCCGCCATTGCGCAGCGGCACGATGGCCTCACGCACGGCCGGGGCCTCGCGCAGCCCCAATCCTCGACGGGCGACGGCACAGGCCGCGCCCTGGTGTACCGAGATGCCCCGGCGCTGTGCGTGGTTCACCGCGCCGATGATGGAGGTAAACGCTGGGTTGACTTCGATGACTTCCACGCCGGCGCGCAGACTTGCTGCCTTGAGGGCGCTCGTCATCCTGGAGAAGACGAACGAGGACAGCAGCCTGGAGCGCGCCGGATCCACCGCTTCGAGCTCGGCCTTCTTCTTGCGGAAGTCCAGCTTCTCCAAAGCCAGCGGCTTGCCGCGCGCCTGGGCCAGCGCCGCGACCTGCACGGCCGCATCGCCGATGAGGGCCTTGACTTGGTCGCTGGACTTGCCCCGCGTGGGCAGCTCAATGCGCCGCACGTCCACCAGGTTGCCGAACCGGTCCACCTCAGCCACGGCGAGGTGGTCGGCGTTGATGTCGATGCCGGTGCAGCCTAGCGCCGGCGAGGTGGTCACGGCCGCAGCGTCGACCTCGACACTGGCAAACACGCGCCAGCCCTTGTCGTCGCGCAGGAAGCGGTAGCTGATGGCGCGGCCCACGCGCCTGGACGCGGGCTTGCCAGCCCGGGTAGTGGCTGACACGACCCGGCTCATGCCCAGCGCCGAGACTATGGGCCCGTGGCCGTGGGCAAAGCGCACACCGTAAATCATCAGGAACCTTGCGCCGCATTCCTGCATCAGCGCGTCGGGCAGGCGCAGCTTCAGTTGCAGACTGCCGTCCTCGCACACTGCGGCCTGGCAGGTCTGGTTGCCCGCGGTCTCATCTTGGCTGCCCAGCACGAAGAACTGACGGCTGAGCGCCTCGCGCCACTGGTCGAGCCACTCCTCGTGGTCGGACAGGCCATTGGCCTGCAGGTTGTACTGGGCATGGAAGAGCCGGCGGCTGCCAAAGCACAGCCGCACTTGCCCATCGGCCTCGTCGCGCTGCAACGCCGCTAGGCGCTGCTCCAGGACAGCGAGACGGCGCTTTTTCTGATGCAGCTTGTTGGTGCCGGGACTGTTCTGGGCGAGCTTGTTGACGAGGCGGTGCGCCTTGGCAAGGCGCACCTTCGCCTCCTCGATGAGCTGCGGCCGGCGCTGCAGGATTGCCTCGACCTTGCCGTCGAGCTCGACGCGAATCCCGTTGAACTGACGCGCGGTCAGGCCGAACCGGGGCAGGAACTCGCGCTTGAGTTCGTTGAGGCTGCGATGCCGACGCAGTGCGGCATGGAGACAGCGCTGCGCCCGGCCATGCAGCTCGGCATAGGCGTTGAGCGCTTGGGCTTGCTCAGGCGCAAGCACCAGCCGCGTCTGGTAGGTGAAGACGCAGCGCTCAGCCATGAAACAGCGCCTGCATTGACTTGAATCCGTACTGCCGGGCAGCGACTTGGCATTTTGCTCTCGCGCCAATGCCAGCGGGCCAACTTCATCTCCATCCCCGCTTCGTGGCCCATGTTCTGCGTCGCAGACCAGAATGCACCGCATTTGTCCCACTTGTCCGTATAAGTCTTAGCTTTTGGCAACCCTCGCATTACTGCGCCTGGTGGTGCGACTCATCGAAGAGGGGCGATAGACGGTCTATCACATCAGCCCCGAGTGGCATGGACGGTGATCGGCATTGATCCAGCTCGCGGCCTGCAGCCCACGGAGCTTCGCCGCCGACTTCAGCGCCGCAAAGGCTTGCAGGTGCTCAATCCTCGGCTTGGACCGCTGTGCCCGGTGCTGGACTGCCTCACGTTCACGCTCCCTGTCTTCGCGCTCGCCGGCCAGCGTGTTGGGACCCTTGATCGACTCCTGGCCAGTGGCCTTCTTGCGCCCGCCAGAAGGTGCCACGGGTCGCCTCCAATCCTCACCGCTGTGGATCAGGTGGATCAGGTACCCGACGGGCTCCCGTGCAGCCAGGATGGCCAGCATCCGGTGCGCCATCACGTCCTGCACCCACACATCGTGTGCGCGTGCCACGGCCAGCACCTTGCGCACGTCGTCCGGCTGCATCACTTCCAGCAGCGGCTTCAGGTCGTCGCGCACATGAACGGCTCGGCCTTCAGCGGGCTCTGGCGGCCTCGGGGCTTCGGTATCGGCAGCCTCTTCAGCGGCCTGGGGCGCAGCCCCTTCGCCCCCTGAAGGGTTTGGTTCTTTAGCTACTGGCTGCGCAACGTTTTGCGCACGCGGGCCGAAGAACATGGCGTCGGCGTAGGGCGTGAGCCAGGTCTTCCCGATGGGCGTGCCGGGACCGCGTGCGCCATGCAATTCCTGAGGCGGGCGCTCGATGAGGCCCCATGCCACCAGGTCGGCGTTGGCGCCTGTGATGCTGCGGCGGCAGTAGTCCGTGGCGTCCTGCAGCTCACGGACTGCCGTGTCGAACACGCGACGCCGGCCGCAGTCATCGACGCCGCTGAGGTCCGCCTTGGCCAAGTACTCGTACAGCGCGGCCTCAGCCCGAGCGGGCAGGCCGCGCAGTTCGCCACGGTGAGTCTGTTCCCCAAGCCTCAGATGGGCTTCGTGAATGGGATCAGGGAGGTCACGTGAGCGGCGGCAAGAAGGCGAGGGCGCGCGTGCGCCCGCCTGGTCTGTAGCAGGTAGGTACATGAATCTGCAGGGACGAGTTCACCCGCGCGTTGCGGATTCCCTCGCTGCCCCTACACTTCAAGCCTGCTATGGCGGTGTGTAGATCTCGGCGAGGGATCACGCATCACGGAGAGAGGCTTGGGGCGGGAATCCCGGGCCTTTTCTCTTTTCGGGCTCAGGTTCTCTGAGTTGTCCCGGTCCTTTCTTCAGCTCTGGGCCAACTGCGGGAATTCAGCCGGCACCTGGGTTGCAAGCGCCGCGCGAACGCAGCGCTGATCCTTGTGGGGTTCCGCAGGGGGGCCTTGGCGACGTGGGTGGGCTTCGCACGGGGCAGGGACGACGGCGAAATACCGACTTCCTCGGCAGCCTCGCGTACGGACGAGCCTTGAGCGATCAGAGGTCCCACGGTCATCCCGCCCGCATGCCGTGGCGCTGGCGCTGCTGCATCCCGTGACCCGTACTTCGGGATTGGTCCTGGCCACGCTGCTGGACCTGCTCCTGCACCCGGGCCTTGTGCAGCTCCACCGCCTGCTGCGCCTCGGGCATCACCTGCCGCAGCAGCCCCTCACGCCCGAGCTGGCTGCGCTGCGCCAGGTCGTTGAAGTCCGTGTGCGACTTCATGCGCGCCAGTGCCGCGAGCTGCTCGGGCTTGAGCAGGTCCTGCCCGGCCGCAGCCCGGTCCTTGTCCGAAAGCCCGCCCTGCTCCAGCAGCCGCTCGGCCGCGTCGTGCAGCCGCCAGGCGGCCGGCGTGATGGGCGCCAGCTCGCGCGGGTAGTCGGCCTCGCCCGGGGCGAAGACGGGGAAGAAGGCCCTGCCACCGACGTCGCGCGCCGCCGCCTCTGCCTTCTCGCGGCCCGGGTTGAAGCCCTGCGTGAGCTGCACCGCCCGGTCGTCGTCGCCGGCCACCAGGATGGGCTTGGTCGGGTGGAGCTCGCGAAGCGCCTTCGCCACCGCGCCCACGTTCCCGGAGTCGAAGGCCACCACGCCGGCCACCGGGGCGCCCATGGCCTCCTTTAGCGTCGCCATGGTGGCGTAGCCCTCGCCCACGACGATGACAGGCGCGCGGTCCAGCTCCTTCATGCCCCCCAGCACGTGAAAGCAGCCTTCCTTGTGGCTGTCCTTCGCAAACCGCTTCGTGCCGTCCTCGCCGATGTACTGCGTCGTCCAGTGCTTGCCGGTCTTGTCATAGGCCGGCACGAAGGTGGTCTTGCCGGCTTGGTCCGTGAGGAGTCCGGGGTAAGGCTGGATGCCCTTGGCCTGGAGGTAGGGCGTAGGGTGCTTGGAGTCCAGCGGCTGGAGAGCCGCCAGCTGGCGCTGCACGCGCTGCGCCGCTGCCTCGTGCTGGCGCTGCTGCTCGGCCTCGCGCTCGGCCCGCCTGGCCGCGGCCTCGGCGGTGAGCCTGGCGCGGTCCTCGTCGCTGAGGTGGTAGCCCTTGGCCTTCCAGCGTAGTTCCTGGCCGGTGCGGTTGTCCTTGGCGTAGCCGGCCGGCACGTGGCCGTCGAGGTGTCCGACGTAGAAGCCGGCCTTCTCCTTGCCCTTGTCGCCGGCCGTGGCGATCCGGTGCGTGGCACCGTCCATGACCGGGTGCTCGCCCTCCAGGATGAAGCCCATGCCGCGCAGCTCCTGGGCGAACTCGTCGCGCGCGGCCATCGCCGGGTCCTGCTGCTGGCGCTGGTTCTCGGGCAGCCATTTCCGCAGCGCGTCCCTGTCCGCGCCTTCGCCCGCGTACCAGGACTTGGCCGCGCCGTCCCAGCGCGCACCCGCGGCCTTGGCTTGGTGCCGCTCGATGTAGGGCACGGCGAGGTAGGTACGCTGCTCCTCGTGCGCGGGCGCGGCCGGCTGTTCGGCTGGCGCTGCCTGGAGCTGCTGTGCTGCCTCTTCGCGCCGGGGCCAGCGTGCCAGCAGCGGCGCCGTTTCCACGCCGGGAGGCACGTACCAGGACTGCTCCTGGCGGTCCCAGCGGGCCCCCAGTGCCTTGGCCTGATCCTTCTGCGCGAAGGGCACGGCCAAGTAGACGCGCGGCTGCTGGGCCTGCTCCAGGGCCTGGTCGATGCGCTGGTTTTCCTCGGCAACGGTGCCCACACTCGCCTCCTGCTTCTGGCCCTGGTGCTGGTCGAACGCCATGACGAAGGTGTGGATGCGCTCGGCGTCGGCCGCCGCGCGGAAGATCTCCAGCGAGTCTTCCTTGAGCACCTTGATCCAGGACGCGACGTAGGACGCGTGGCGGCCCGGGTCATGGCCGATGCCCAGCGAGTCGCCCACCAGCATGGATGCGATCTCGGCGCGCAGTTCCTCGCGCGCGTAGCCTTCGCTGCCAAACGGATTGGCGAGGTCCCGGCCCAGCCGGTTCTCGTGCCCGGTCCAGTGGCCCAGCTCATGCAGCGCGACGGCGTAGTAGCTGGCCGCGTCCGGGAACTGTCCTTTCCCGGGCATCTGGATGGCGTCGGTGGAGGGCCGGTAGAAGGCGCAGTCGCCTTCCACGTGGCGGATCGTGGCGCCACTGGCGTGCAGCAACTTCTCCGCGCGCTGCGCCGCATCCCAGGCCGGCGGCCGGTGCTGCAGCGTGGGCAGGCCCTCGATCTGCTCGGCGTTGAACACGACGGCATGGAAGACGCGCGGGCGTTCCAGCTGCACCTGCACCGTCTCGGGCTTGCCGTCCGCACCGATCACCGGCCGCCCGTTGTCGTCGAGCCTGGGCTGCTCCTCGCTGAACTTCCAGTACTGGACCGGGGTGCCGTGCTCGCCCTTGCGCACCTGGGCGCCCTGGGCCTGCGCCTGGTTGTACGTCATCCAGCGCGGGTCGCTGTAGCCCTGGGCCGCCAGGAAGACCGCATTGATGCCCTTGTAGCGCTTGCCGCTGACAGGGTTCATCGGCACGCCAGCTCTTGGCCGGCCGGGCTCCCAGGGCTTCTGCCAGGGCGCGGTGCCGGCCTCGAGCAGCTCGACGAGCTTCTCGGCCACCCGCTCATGGAAAGGCTTGCCGCGATCCATGGTCAGGCCTCCGCGGCCAGGTCGGTGGCGCTGTCCAGGGCGTCGCTGAGGGTCAGCGCGTCTTCCACGAAGGCGCCGGCCAGTGCCGCCTCCTCGGGGTCGAATTCGGCCAGGAAGGCGGGCGTGCCGGCGTCGCGCAGCTTGTCGCGCACCACCTCGGCCAGGCTCGGAGGCGGCACCCGCACGTCTTCGTCGTTTGGCATGTCCATGAGTGGCTTTTCCTCAGTAGGTGAACACGGGGCGGATCACGGTCTTGATCTGCCTGCGGCTGGTCGGCCCGAAGTAGCGGGCATCGAAGGAGAGGGCGAACCGGTCGGACATGAGCAGGACCTGGTCGGGCGCCAGCGTGGCGCTGGTGGCCTGCAGGTGCGGCATGAGCCGGCCGGCGCCGTCGAAGCGCACCGGGGCGCTGTCGGGCAGCGGCTGGCCATTGACGCGCACGCCGTCGTCATCCAGCTCCACGTGGTCGCCGTGCGCTGCCATCACGCGCTTCATGACGTAGCCGGCGCCACCAGGGCACACGCCCACGCCCAGGTAGCCGCGCCGGTAGGCCTGCTCGAAGACGCCGCCCTGCGGCAGGCACAGCAGGACGTAGGACCCGACGCGCACCAGCTCGCTGGTGGCGCGGTACAGGCCCAGCGGGATGCTCGGGCTGGTGTTCCAGTACAGGCCCAGCGCCTTGGCCGCGGCGCCCAGCGCTAGCGGGGCGGCCACGACGCCGGCCAGGGCAAACTTGTGCCAGCGCCTCATGGGCCGTCCCTTCCATGCGGGACGTCTTCCCCGCGTGGGGCGTCCTTTCCGCGCTGCTCGGGCCTGCGGTTGCTGCGCTCCTTCCAAAAGTGCCAGCAGGCCATCAGCAGGATGACAAACAGGCTTGCCAGCAACGAGACACCGATGGAGTCGGTGAACTGCTCCCAGCGGGTCGGTGGTGCTTGCCAGGTCATGCTGCTTGCTCCATGCGCGGCTGGTTCGCGGCCACGATCCAGTCGCTGGTCTTGGGCGGCGCCACTTGCGAGCGGGCCAGGAAGGTGGGGTCCTGGAAGTACAGCGGCTGCTTGCCGTAGATCGCCGGGTAGCCCGCCACGTACACCACCATGTCGCCGGCCTTCGTGATCTGGTCGGCGCTGTCCTTCTCGGGGCCGGGCATGCGCATCGCCTCGTCAGCCGTGAGCAGGTTGCGCGCGACTTCCTGCACCGTGCGCGAGACGTTGGACTCCATGAAGGCCACACGCTTGCCGCTGACCGTGATGGCCTCCTTGAGCACGGTGGTCTGCCCGGTCTGCCGCGACAGGTACTCCGCCGTCTCGACCCGGTTGGGCGGGAAGGCGCACTGCACGTGGCAGTTCGAGCTGATCGTCTCGCTCGGCCCGTAGCCCAGCTGAGGGTGGCGAAGCTGCGTGATGTCCTGGATCACCAGGAAGGCCTTGATGCCGTAGCCGGCCATCCACGACAGCGCGTCCTCGAGGATCGGCAGCCTGCGGAAGGCCGTGAGCTCGTCCAGCATCATCAGCAGCTTGTGCTTGTAGCTGGGCTTCGGACGCCCCTGCTCGAAGCCGATCTTGTCGGCCAGCAGCCGTATCGTCATCGTGATCAGCAGCCGCAGCAGCGGGCGCAGCCGCTCCTTGTCGCTGGGCTGGGTGACCAGGTACAGGCTCACCGGGCTGTCGTGGTGCATCAGGTCCCTGCTACGGAAGTGGCTGTCCGCGACGTTGCGGGCCACAACCGGATCGCGGTACAGCGACAGGTAGCTCTTGAGCGTGGACAGCACCGAGCCGGCTTCCTCTTCGTGCCGGTCAAGCTGGTCGCGCGCCGCGGCGCCGACGACGGGATGCACCTCGCCGTTGAGGTGGTGGTACTGCGTCATCTCCACCCACAGCTCGGCCGTCGCGCGCTCCGGGTCGGCCAGCATGTGGTCCACCACCGGCAGTGACGCGCGCGGGCCGTCGCCGTTCCTGGCCCGGTACAGGGCATGCAGGATGACCCCTTGCAGCAGGGCAAAGCTGGTCTTCTGCCAGTGCGACTCCAGCCCCTTGCCATCGGGATCCACGATCATCTGCGCGATGTTCTGGACGTCCCCGACTTCGTGCTCGGTCCCGAGACGCACCTCGTCCAGCGCATTCCAGTGCGCGCTGTCCAGCGCAGCCGGCTCGAACTTCAGCACCTTGTTGCCGGCGAAGAGCTTTCGCCAGCCCGAGGTCAGCTCCCACAGTTCGCCCTTGAGGTCCGTGATGAAGGCGCTCTTGACCCAGGAAAGCAGTGTCGGGATCACCAGGCCCACGCCCTTGCCGGACCTGGTGGGGGCGTAGCACAGGACGTGTTCCGGCCCGGTGTGGCGCAGGTAGCGCAGCACGCCCTGCTTGTCGATCCAGCCGCCCACGTAGCAGGCCAGGGCTGACGGCGGCGGCAGCTTGTGCATCCTCTCGCGCCAGCTCCGTGCCTCGCGTGGCAGCAGGCCTGCTGCCTGAATGTCCTTCAGCGTGGCCCAGCGGGCACTGCCGTGCATGTACTGGTTGCCCGTGGGCTTGCTGGCCTCGACCATCTTCACGACCATGGTGGCGATCAGGCCGCCCGCGGCCACCATCGCGCCGACGCTACCCGAAGTCATCAGCTGCTGCGGGTAGACCTCGCTCCACTTCGCGGCCCAGCCCAGCACGTGCCAGGGCAGGTACACGTGGCCCACGCTCATCCCGAGGCTGGCGTGGTAGTCGAAGGTATGGGCGAAGTGCTGCGTGGCTGCCCACAAGCCACCCGCCAGCGAGGCGGTGCCCATGATGGGCACCAGCTTGCCACGGGTCCTGCGGCGCTGGCGCACCTGCGGCCCGACGGCAGGGTTGTTCACTGTCATGGAGCGGGTCATCGGCTTCGTCCTCTGGAATGGCTCGCAGCCAGCGAGCCCGTGGGGGTGACGGTGATGGATTGCCCGATGGATACGGACTTCAGCCGCCAGACAGTTGTGAAGTCAACTGGCATCACCAGCACCGCATCGCCGCGGTCGAGCAGGGCCAGCGTGCAGCCATCGACGCTGCGCAGGCCTGCGAAGGAAAGGGGCTGCTTGGTCGGGCTGTAGCGCACGTGCCTGGGCACGTCGATGCCGCGCGCACGCTTGCCCTCGCGCTCCTCGATGTAGCTGTCCGCGGCGGCGTAGGCTTGCGGCGCCAGCTTCGCGCCGGGTATCGGCCAGGCGGGGGCAGCTGGCGCTGGCCGTGGCGCCGCCGGCGCACGCACGCCCACGCCGGCGCCGGTGCGCAGCCGCGCCTCGGCCTTGGGCGGGGCCTTCGACCCCGGGCGGCCCACGGGCGGGCGGTTTACTCCTCCTTCTCTTCCTGCCCGATCCACGGGCCGTCGCAGTGCGTCAGGTGCTTGGGCTCCTTGTTGCTCCACACCGTGACGTACATCACCCGGCAGTAGCAGCTCACGTCCTGCTCGTTGGCCTGCCACATTGCGTTCGGGCAGGTCTGGCACACGGTGACGGGATCGGGGCGGCGCACCTTGGGCAGCGCCGCCAGGGTTGGGCTTTCGACCGTGGGCATGGCGGGCAGCGCCAGCCGCGTCAGTTCCAGATCGGGCGGCTCGCCCAGGGCGGCCATCGTCTCGTTGATCAGGTCCTCGTCGCTCATCCGTTCCATGAGGGGGCTCCTTGCGCATCAGGGCCTGGCGCTGCCGCTCAAGGCCGGGGTCGGTGAAAGTGACCGGCAGCGCCAGCTCCACCGCCGCGCGCACCACGGCCATACGGAATCGCTGGGAGCCGCTGACGGTGATGCGGTCGCCGTAGCGCTGGCGGGCCAGCTTCAGCGCCGCCTGCACCGCGTCCTGGTCGGCCGCACGCGAGACCTGCAGCCGCTGGCCGTCATCGCGCACGGCGCTGGCGCCGGCCCGGTAGACGACAGTGCCGGCCTTGGTGACGTTCTCGACTTCAGGGCTGGCGCCGGTGGACTCGGTCAGGCCTTGCGCGCGCACGGTGTGGCCGCGCAGGTTCGAGGCCTTGGCCCTGGCCCGCAGCGCCGCCAGCGCCTCGCTGTTGCCCTTCACGGCCTCGGCCTTGAGCCAGTCGGCCCAGGCTTGGTGCTGGTGGTCCTTCAGGATCGCCGCGCGTTCCGCTTCGTAGGCGCGGTAGATAGCCTGCAGCCTCTGGCGCATCTGGAAACTCGCGGTGGCGTAGACGAGGCGCTTGTCGATGCCCTTGCCGTCAGAAAGCCGGATCGCGGCACGCTGCAGCGCATAGGCCCGCTTCGCCGCCGCCAGTGCCTCGGCCTTGCGCCTGCGGGCAACGCCCAGTGCCTCGGCCCGCTGGTCGCCCACAGCCTCGCGCTGCGCGCGGTAGCGGGCGTAGAGCTCGGTGGTGTCCACGCGGCTACGCACCGGTCCCTTGCGGTAGGACTTGCTCGCCCAGGGCCGCACCAGGCCCACCGGTGCCTGGAAGGCGCCCAGCCTGGCTTCCAGAGCCTTCTTCGACAGGCCGCGGTCCACGGTGCTGGCCTTCACGAAGGTGCCGTCCTGGGAGGCGAAGATCAGCCCGGCGCCGCGCTCGCGCAGCTCCAGCCCATGGTCGGCCAGCTCGTGGTGCAGTTCCTGCCAGGTGGTGGCCGCGTGCACGTGGTCCAGGCACTCGCGCCGCACCCAGCTCACGAGGCTCTCGACGGCGGCGTGCTGCTCCATATCGGCCGCCTTGCCCTCGCCCACGCTCCGCCGCGGCGTGTGGTTCACCGCCTGCAGCCCGTACTCGCGCTCCAGCCGATCGCACATCACGGCCAGCGTCTTGTAGGCGAGGTAGGGCTCCTTCAGGGTCAGCCGCTGCGGGTGGACCTTGTTGATGCCGATGTGCATGTGCAGGTGGTCGGTGTCGTGGTGGACGACACTGATCCGCTGGTGTCCTTCGAAGCCCAGCGCCTTGCACAGCCGCTCTTCGATCGCCGCCAGCGTTTCGGGCGAGGGGTTCTCCCCAGCCGGGAAGCTCACCAGCAGGTGGTAGGTGAGATCCGACTGCGCCCGGGTGTTGAGCTGCTGCACGGCCAGCATCTCGCTCACGGCCGCGCCCAGCGTCGCGGCCTCGCAGTGGGTGATGCGGATGTCCCCGACGCGCTCGGTCAAGCCTTGCTGGTCGGTGAGGTACCCCACCAGCCCAGCCATGCTGCTCTTGCGCAGCACGCGCATCGGGACGTGCTTGGCGATCACGGGTCTTCAGCCGCTGAAGGATCGGTCCGGCAGCGTCCCTAGATCGCCACCCAGGCCAGCACCAGCGCGGCCACCAGCGTCATGAGGCCACCGCCCAGGTTGATCAGGGCCACCTGCCGCACGTGCCTGAGGTGGGCGGCTGTCTGGTGGGCGTGCGTCCGGACCAGGGCCTGGAGACCGGTGGACGTCGCCGCTGCGCATTGCTGGGCTGCCGCCGCCATCGCCTCCCGGCTCGTTTCCAGCGCCGCCTGCAGCGCCTTCTCGGCCTGGACGCGCGCGCTCTCGCCGCTGCGCCGGGCGATGGCTTCCAGCTCGGACTTGAAGGCGTCGAGCAGCTGGCGCTGCTGCTCCTCGCCGGCGGCCAGCAGGTGCTCGTTGATCGTCAGCAGCATGAGGACCGGGTCGTCGCGGGTGAGCCCGACGCCGTGCCGGGCGGCGATCTCCCGGATCACGTGCTCGATGCGGTCGCCCGTGGCCATCACAGCACCGCCGCGCCGTCGAGCTGCCGAAAGAGCTGGTCGCGCACGATCTTCAGCCGCTGCCGCGTCATCAGCGGCACCGCGGCCGTGCCCAGCGTTTCCTCGAACGTCCTGCGCGCCTGCAGCATGTCGCTGAGGTCGCGCCCGTAGGTCTCCCCCTTGAGGGCCGGAAGCTGCACCAGCGCCGACACCCGCGCCTTGTTCGAGGTGTACGCCTTCATCGCCTCGAAGGGCTTGCCGTCCTCGGTCGTCACCGGCCCGAAATACGGGTTCAGCCACACGATGAACAAGCAATCGACCGGAAACTGCGTGGCGAGCTGCGCGAACCCCGACACCGTGTCCACCAGGGCCTGGCCACCCGTGACCACCGTGTGGACCACCAGCTCATGGCCCAAGTCCTTGAGCAGCGCCGGCACCTCGTTGGAAATGAGGTAGTGCGACAGCGGCACGAAGGAGCTGGCGCCGTTGTCCACGATCACGTCGGCCTGCGCAGTAGCGAGCAGCTCCACCATCGAGTCGAAGCGGCGCGTGTCGATCTCATCGCCGGCCAGCAGCTCCACCCGCCTGACGTCCAGCGTCTTGTAGCCGGCGAAGGTCGCGTTAACCGGGTCGGTGTCGATGCACAGCGGGCTGTGCCCCTTGGCCTGCTTGTACTGGGCCAGCATGGCCGCCACCATCGACTTGCCCACGCCACCCTTGCCCTGCAGGACGAAGTTGATCTTGCTCATCAGAAAAGCTCCTTCGGGTCAGTGGCCGCCGTGAAGCGGAAGCCCGGCACGGTCGTGCCGGTGCGTCGCGGCTCGGGTGGGGGAACTGGAGAGGAAACAGGCGCAGGGCAGGGCGGGGAAGCCGCAACGGACTGCGCAGGCGCTGCTGGTGCATCGCGCCTCACGTGCTTGCGCACGTACTTCAGGAACGTGTCGTAGCGGAAGCCCAGCCGGCGCGTCTCGTGCAAGTGGCGCCAGATCGTTGTGAGAGGGAAGCCGGCCGCAATGGCTGCTTCCACGTCCTCGCGCACGGCCAGGAAAGCCACCGCGTTCGTGTCCTGCCCGCGCCTCTTCGGCGGCTGGTCCTGGACCCAGGCAGCCAGCTCTTCCACGTAAGCGGTGCGCGGCTTCAGCACAGCTGCCGCCTCTGCGCACCGTGCGAGCGCTCCCGCATCGCTGCATCTCCGCTGCGCGGATCGCTGAAGTACCGCTGTATCAACCCTGTAACAGCACGGAAGCACCGCTGTATCGACGCTGTAGCTGCGCTGGGATGTCGCTGAAGAAGCCGCATTTCCATGCTTTAGGGGGCCGTTCGCCATATCCTAATGCGAACAGCGGCAGTTCAGCACAAGTTCAGCGGAAAAACCGAACGATACCTGCTGAGCTACCGTGGTGTTTCCGAACGACAAAGCGCGGGCAAGATAGGTGGAGTTGGCCAACCGGCACGCCGGTTGTCCACCTCCACTTCTCCTTACTCGCTGCGCTCGACGGCATCTGGCGAGGCCCGGGCGACTTCCGCCGATCACCTTGAGGACGGATCGTGATGACAGAAGGACGGAGGAAGCCCCGCTATCAGCACTTGCGCGTGCCGGTGCTGCCGGAAGAGAAGGCAGCGATCGAAGCCCTGGCAAAGCAAGCGCGTCGGCCCGTGGCGCGCTACTTGCGCGAGGTTGGCCAGGGGTACAAGCTGCACAGCGCCGTGGACCTGGATGCGGTGCGCGAACTGGCGCGCATCAACGGAGACCTCGGGCGGCTGGGCGGGCTGCTGAAGCTGTGGCTGGCCGGAGACGGCCGCACGGCGTGCTTCACGCCGGCCACGGTGCAGGTACTGCTGGAGCGGATCGCGGCGCAGCAGGATGAACTGGCGAAGGTAATGCAGGAGGTGGTCAGGCCCCGCGGAAGGACCTGACCCAGGATCAGCGGGCGCCGGCCTTGGCAGGCTACGCGTCGAAGCTGGCGCGGCCTTGGCTGTCGTAGGAAACGGTGACCCGGCCCCCGACCGGAGGCGCATGGTCAAAAGCAGCCAGGTCGTGCCTGAAGAGGCCGGCATTCGTCTGCAGGTACGTCTGCAGCTCGTCCACGTGGACGACGACGCCTGTGGCTGGCTTGGATCGATCCGCCTCGCTCGCCTTGAACAGTTCGTAGACCCCGGGGCGTATCCCGTGGGCCTTCTCCACCTTCTCGATGTCCCAGTCGTCATCGGCCAGGACCTGGAGAACCCGGTGGCCGTTCATGACCACGAGGCGGCGCTTGGGGGGCTGCTCAACCTTCATGGAAGGTCACCAGGCTGACCGAGGCAAGGTCCACGTCCACCTCCTGCCCATCGGCGAGAAAGCGGACCCAGGCCCGGCCGGAAGCAGTCGGGCGCCGCGTCGTGAGCAGACGCGCGGCGCGGCCGTCCACGCCGACCTCGATCCACAGGCGATGCATGCGCTCGCTGGTCTTGTCGGAAGGTGGGGAGGGCAGGCGCCGCGTTGACGCTTCTGTGGCCGCCGCCTCATCGACCGCTGGGGCAGGGCTCGGCGCAGCCAGTCTCCCTATCTCTTCGAGGTACTCGCGCAGCCCTCTGACGGTGCCACGGGTGATTTCCTGTTCCTTGTTCTTGATCCAGGCAGCCACCTCCATGGGGTTCTTCCTGAGCGCGACCACCAACTCGTTCACCACCGTGACGTCGTTGACACGGCCAGCTTCGAAGGCCTCGGCAATGGGGTCTGGCAGGTCCAGCAGGGTGACGTGCTGCGTGACGAAGGCGGCCGACTTCCCGAGCTCGCGCGCGATATCGGCCTTGCGCTTCCCGCGTGCCAGCTCCTGGCCGATGAAATCAGCAATCTCCCGGGGGGTCAGGCCTTCGCGCTGCAGGTTCTCGATGACCTGATCCACGCGCTCGAAGTCGTTGTCGATGAAGGCCTTCACCGTGGAAAGGCCGGCCATGGCGCACGCCCGCCAGCGTCGCTCCCCGTGGTTGATGAAGTAGCGCCCCGGCTCGCCCGGGTTGACGCGGACCGATATGGCCTGCTTCTGCCCACGAGCCTTGATCGAATTTGCAAGCTCGCCCAGCTTCTCCGCGGCATAGCCCGGGTTCTTGGCGCGGCGGGGTTGATTGGGGTCGGGGGATACCGCGTCCAGCGGCAACTCCAGCGGGGCGCCGCTCATTACTGCAGGCGCGGCGGTGCTCAGCGGACTGGCCGGCCTTCCCGATTTCCGGGGCCCATCCGTCGCAGTTAGCTTCGTCGGCGTCTTCACAGCCATCTGGCTGTCTCCATCCGCGCTGAGGGGCGCCTGGCCCAGCTCCGCTCTTTCCGGGTTCTCATTACCATGGTTTATTTTTCTGATCCTGCGAATTTCTATTAGTTAGTCTGGCAGCTTGCCGTAGGCCACCCACCAACTCAAGAAGCTGAGCAGAACGAAGCAGCCCAGGGCGGTGAACCAATGGCCGATCACGAAGAACACGACCACCAGCAGGGCGATTCCCCAGCGCAGCAGTGGCCACAGAAGAACTACCGCCATGAGCAGGAAATCCAGCGGGTCGGTCTTGCGAGGAGTATTGGCCATGAGTTCCCCAAGCCGAAAACGTACGCTGGGCAGCATGCTCGTCCGGTGAACCAGGCGTCTGTAAGAATCTGCTTCCGAGGCGTGGCGCCAACGCATCTTGCCACACTGGCTATCGACGACTCCCGCAAGAAATCCTTCAGCGGCTAAAGAACAAGGGAGGGCACATTGCTCGAGTACATGATCTTCCTGACCAACGTGCTGCAGTGCCTTGAGGAGCAAGGCAAGTCCAAACATGACCTCTCTCGCGATTCAGGGGTGTCGGTCTCGTTCATATCGGATCTCACCACAGGGCGCGGCAATCCGTCGCTCAAGGTCATGGCGAAGATCGCAACCGCGCTCGAAATGCCGCTTCCTCTTCTGTTGGAACGCTGCGACCTTCCACCTGAAGGGCTGGAGTTGCTTGCGGGCCATAAGCCATCCCAAAGTCTGCCCAAGGGTTTCCAGCGCGTCTCTCTGGTGCTCACGGACTATCAGGCCTTCGTTGCAAAGAAGTGGGCACAGGACGCGCGCAAGATGATGGACAAGTAGACAGCAAAGAACCTATCTCTATTCCGGACACTTGTGTGAGCCGGGCGTTCACTATATCTTGCGGGGCATGTCGCAGAATGCTCCGCAAGTCGCTACGACCGAGGACCGGGCCAAGCAGGCCATTGAGCGCGCCTTCGGTCCCGAGCTGCTGGCTGTCCTGCACGACCCCAGGACCATCGAGCTGATCCTCAATCCGGACGGCTCGCTGTGGGTCGAGTGCCTGGGCGAGCCGATGTGCAGGATCGGCACGATGAGCGCCGCGAAGGCGCAGTCCATCCTCGAAAACGTTGCCGGCTTCCACCGCAAGGAAGTCAGGCGCACGTCCCCGCTGCTGGAGTGCGAACTGCCCATCGACGGCAGCCGCTTCGCCGCGCAGCTGCCGCCCATCGTTCCAGCGGCGTCCTTCCAGATCCGCAAGAAGGCCATCAAGGTCTTCACGCTGGACGACTACGTGGCCCGGGGAATCATGACCGATGCCCAGTTCACGGCCATCGTCAAGGCCGTGCGCGAGCGCCGCAACGTCATCGTCTCGGGCGGCACGGGCTCGGGCAAGACCACGCTTGCCAACGCCCTCATCGGCGAGATCACGGATGCCTTTCCGGATGACCGGCTGATCCTCATCGAGGACACGGGCGAGATTCAGTGCCGGGCCGCGAACTACGCGCAGTGGCACACCACCACCGACGTGAGCATGCGCGACCTGATCAAGCACGCGCTGCGCGCCCGGCCGGACAGGATCATCGTCGGCGAAACCCGCGGCCCCGATGCCATGGACCTGCTCTCGGCCTGGAACACGGGCCATGAGGGCGGCCTCGCCACGGTTCACGCCAACAACCCGCGCGCTGCACTGAGCCGGCTGCAGATGCTCGTGAGCATGCACCCGGAGTCCCCGAGGCCGATGGAGCCGCTGATCGCCGAGGCGGTCCACGCCATCGTCCATATCGCCCGGTTACCGGATGGCTCTCGCCGTGTCCAGGGAATCCTGGGCGTGGATGGATTCAGGGACGGCGCCTTCGTCACCACGTTCCTCTGACCGTTACCTCAGCAACCAGGAGCATTCCATGCACTCCAGGGCCCAAGCTCGCCTTTTGAAACCTGCCAGCCTCGTGCTCGGCTCCCTGCTGGCGGTGGCCGTGCTGGCGCTGATGCCCAACCTGGCACATGCCGCGGCGGGCGCAGGCGGCGGCATGCCTTGGGAGGGGCCGCTGGACCAGCTCCGCGCTTCCGTCACTGGACCGGTAGCCTTCGTCGTGTCGCTGATCGGCATCGTGGTGGCCGGCTCGATTCTCATCTTTGGCTCTGACCTCAACGCCTTCTTCAGGACCATGGTGCTGATCGTCATGATCATCTCCATCCTGATCGCGGCGCAGAACTGGCTGGCCGGCACCTTCGGTCGCGGCGCCTCGATCGCCGCGGCGGCGCACCACAGCCAGGAGGCCTGAGTCATGGCGCTGCACAAGGTCCCTGTGCGAGCTTCGGCCAACCGTCCCAACCTGTTCATGGGCGGGGACCGTGAGCTCGTCATGGTCTGTGGCCTGCTGGCCGCGGCCCTGATCTTCTCGGCCATGGAATGGCAGGCCATCCTCTACGGAGTGGCCGGCTGGTTCGCCTCGCTGTACGGCTGGCGGCTCATGGCGAAGTCGGACCCGCTCATGCGCCAGGTCTACATGCGCTCCCTGCGCTGCTACCGGCAGCGGTACTACCCGCCGC
The DNA here is from genome assembly GCF_937926365.1 of uncultured Azohydromonas sp. Lineage (GTDB taxonomy): Bacteria > Pseudomonadota > Gammaproteobacteria > Burkholderiales > Burkholderiaceae_C > Azohydromonas. The sequence continues at coordinate 63,057 of NZ_CALAOH010000255.1, forward strand.
GCTCGACGCCGTTCCGCGTCAACACGGCCACCCAGGGGAAGCAGTACAAATGATCGTACCCACCACCCTCGCCGTTGCGGCGGCGGGCGCGGCGACCTTGGCGGGGCTCGCCTTCCGACTCAAGGGTGTGGACGCTGCCCTGCGGCTCAAGCGCCACCGCTCGAAGGATGCAGGCGTGGCCGACCTGCTGAACTACGCGGCCGTCGTCGAGGACGGGATCGTGGTTGGCAAGGACGCCGGCTTCCAGGCCTCCTATCTCTACCGCGGCGAGGATCAGGCCAACAGCACGGACAAGCAGCGCGACGCCATCACTGCGATGCTCAACAAGGCCCTGGCGCCGCTGGGCAACGGCTGGATGCTCAACGTCGATGCAGGCCGGCGCCCGGCGTCCACCTACCCTGAACGCCACCTCTGCCGCTTCCCCGACCCCGTGTCGGCCGCCATTGACGAAGAGCGCCGCCGCCAGTTCACCAGGCCCGGCGCGCTCTTCGAGAGCTACTTCGTCATCACGCTGACGTGGCTGCCCCCGAAGCTGGCCGAGCGCAAGCTGGTGGAGCTCATGTTTGACGACGACGCCGTGCAGTCGGACGACACCAGCCGCACGCACAGCCTCATCGACCAGTTCAAGCAGCAGCTCACGGCCATCGAGAACCGCCTGTCGTCCGTGGTGAAGATGACGCGGCTGCGCGCCCAGCAGGTAACGGACGAGGAGGGCACCCGGCGCACGCTGGACGACCAGTTGTCCTTCTTGCAGAGCTGCATCACCGGGATGCACCACCCGATCGCGTTGCCCGACAACCCGGCTTACCTGGACCTGCTCATCGGCGGCCAGGAGCTGACCCCCGGCACGATTCCGCTGCTCGGCCGCAAGTTCATCCAGATCGTCGCCATCGACGGGTTCCCGCATGAAAGTTGGTCTGGCATGTTGCAGGCGCTGGCAGAGCTGCCCAGCGAATATCGCTGGAGCTCGCGGTTCATTTTCATGGACCAGCACGAGGCCCTGAGCCACCTGGAGAGGTTCCGCAAGAAGTGGAAGCAGAAGACCCGCAGCTTCTTCGACCAGGTCTTCAACACCAACGTCGGCGGCGCCAACCTCGACGCCATCAACATGGTCGCGGACGCGGAAGCCGCCAAGGCCGAGGTGAGCTCCAACCTGGTGGCCGATGGCTACTACACCAGCGTCGTCGTGATCATGGACGAGAGCCGGGACCGGGCTGTGGCCTCGGCCCAGGAGGCGCAGAAGGTCATCCAGCGGCTGGGATTCAACGCGCGCATCGAGACCATCAACACGCTGGACGCCTTCATTGGCAGCCTACCGGGCCACGGCGTGCAGAACGTGCGCCGCCCGCTGGTCAACACCATGAACCTCGCGCACTTCCTGCCGCTATCGAGCATGTGGAGCGGCAGCCGGACTGCACCGTGCCCGCACTACCCGAAGGGCTCTCCCGCGCTCATGCAGTGCGTGACGCATGGCCGCACGCCGTTCCACCTCAACCTGCACGTGCGCGACCTGGCCCACACGCTGATGATCGGCCCAACCCGCAAGGGCAAGTCCACGCACCTGGGGATGATGGCCGCGCAGTCGCTGCGCTACGAGCACATGACCGTCTTCATCTTCGAGGCGGGCATGAGCGCGTACCCGCTCACGAAGGCAGTGCGTGGCCGGCACTTCAACGTCGCGGCCGATGAGCGGCCCCAGCTCGCGCCGCTGCAGTTCCTGGACACCCGCAATGATCGCGCGTGGGCCATGGACTGGATCGACAAGGTGCTGGCGCTCAACGACTTCAAGACCACGCCCGAGCAGCGCACCGCCATTGCCACGGCCATCCTGAGCATGCACCAGAACGGCGGCAGGACCCTCTCGGACTTCTTCAATGCCTGCCAGGACGACGCCGTGCGCGAGGCCCTGATGCAGTACACCGTCAACGGTGCCATGGGCCACCTGCTGGACGCGGCCGAGGATGCCCTGGGCTTCAGCCGGTTCAACACCTTTGAGGTGGGCGAGCTGATGGAGCTGGGTGACAAGTACGCGGTCCCCGCGCTGCTCTACCTGTTCCGCCGCGTGGTGCGCAGCCTCAAGGGCCAGCCGGCCGTGATCTACCTGGACGAGGCCTGGCTGATGCTGCTGCACCCGATCTTCGAGCAGTGGATCAGGAAGTGGCTCAAGACGCTGGCGAAGCTCAACTGCGCCGTCGTGCTGTCCACGCAGAACCTCACCGACGCGGCCAAGTCCAGCATCTTCGACGTGATCGTGGACTCCACGGCCACGAAGATCCTGCTGCCCAACCCGGATGCCGTGTCCGAGGAAATGACCGCGCTGTACCGGCGCATCGGTCTCAACGACCGGCAGATCCAGATCGTGGCGAAGGCCCTGCCCAAGCAGCAGTACTACCTCATGTCCGAGCCGGGATGCCGCCTGTACGAGCTGGCCCTCGGCCCTCTGGCGCAGGCCTTCGTCGGCGCCACCGACCCGGTGTCCCTGGCAACCGTCAGGCGGCTCGAAGAGACGCACGGCGAGGCCTGGATTCACGAGTGGCTCGCCATGCGCGGCCTGAAGCTCGACGACTACCTGGAGATGGTATGGACGCCTCCCCCCTGTTGAACCGACATCCCGACTTGCCGGGCGGTGGGAATACCGCTGACCAGAGGTGAAGAGTGGGGCCTCGCGTCGGACGGCATCGAAGTGCCAGAGTGGAGTTGCGCTGAACAACTCCTGAAGACGGAGGCCCCAGATGAATCGTACGACCTACGGCTTGGACTTGGCGAAGAACGTGATGCAACTGCACTGGGTCGATGCCCGAACCGGCGAGATCGGACGCAAGAAGCTGCCGCGCGCGAAGCTCGCGCCGTACTTTGCGCAGCTGCAGCCGGTGCGCATTGCGATGGAGGCCTGTGGCAGCGCGCACCACTGGGCACGCGTTCTGGGCGGGCTGGGCCACCAGGTGGAGTTGCTGCCGACGCAGCAGGTCAAGCCCTTCGTGCGCAGCAACAAGGACGATGCGGCCGATGCACGAGCCATTTGGCTTGCGGCCCAGCAATCCGATATCCGCCGTGTGAGCGTCAAGAGTGTTGAGCAGCAGGCGGTACTGGCGCTGCACCGCACGCGCTCGCACTGGGTGAGCGTGCGCACGGCCACCGTCAACGCGCTGCGTGGGCTGCTCTATGAGTTCGGTGTCGTACTGCGCGGCGGACGCCAAGCAGGGTTGAGGGCGCTGGCACAGCAGCGCGCCGAGATCGATGCGCAGTTGCCAGCAGTGATGCACACCTTGGTGGATGGGCAGCTACAGACGCTGGCCCAGCTCGAGGAGCGCATCGACGAGCTGGAGCACCAGCTCGCATCACTGCAGCAGCAAATCGACAGCGCCCGCACGCTGCGCGAGGTGCCAGGCATCGGACTGCTGGGAGCCACGGCGCTGGCGGCCACGCTGGGCGACGGGAGTGCCTGGCACTCGGGCCGGGAGTTCTCTGCCAGCTTGGGGCTGGTGCCCGCGCACAGCGGCACGGGAGGCAAGACGCACATCGGGCACATCTCCAAGCGCGGTGACCCGTACGTGCGCACGCTGCTCATTCACGGCGCGCGCTCGGTCATCGAGAACGCCAAGCACAAGCCTCGGTGGCTGGAGCAGATGCTGGCGCGCCGGCCACTGAACGTGGTGGCCGTGGCACTGGCCAACAAGATGGCACGCACGGCTTGGGCCTTGGTGGCCCATGGGCGTGAGTACCAGCGGGAGTGGAAGAGCACCCCGCCCAAGGGCTGCGCCGCACAAGCGGTTGCAACGTAAACAAACCTAACCCAAGGAGTGGATGCCGCAAAGAGTGCGCGAGTCGAGTCGATGAAGTGATGGCAACGCGGTCGGACCGCGGGTCGGGTAAAGCTGCATGCTGTCTGGAACGAGCCTTACGGCGAAGTTCTCCCAATGGAGATGAGCACCGACCCAGCGAATGACCATCAAGGCCAGCAGCGGGCTTGTACCCGGACTGCACCAGTAGGCCGGATATAAGACCGCAGTCAATTCCGCCGAGTCAGAACTTCAAGAACTCGCTTGCCACACGGGAGGCGTCCATATAAGACGGCATGAACCCCACGCTCTCGGCCCTGGGTGGCCGCATCAGGCTCCTGTTGCGCAAGGACCCCGACACGGCCACCGAGAACCCCTATCTCAACGCCCGGCGCACGTGGAATCTGGCCGTCGGCTCAGCCATCAACCGCGGTTTCATCGGGACCATGGTGGGCGGCTTCGGCATGGTGATTGCGCTGGCCGCCGTGGGCGGGATGATCTACATCGGCAGCCAGTCCAAGTTTGTGCCCTATGTCTACGTCGAGCGCCTCAACGGCGAAACGCAGCCGCTGGGGCCAGCCGTGCCTGTGGCACCAGCCAGCCAGCTGGTAATCAACGCTGCCGTGCGCGACTTCATCGCGGACGCCCGTTTGGTCACACCGGACGTTTTCGTGCAGACCAAGGCCGTGGAGCGGGTCTACGCGAAGTTGCCGCCCAACACGGCTGCCCGCACCAGGATGGATGACTGGTTCGCGTCCGATCCGCCGTTCAAGCGTGCGGCCAAGGTGGTGGTCAGCGTCGACAAGGCCACGGTGCTCCTGCAAAGCCCCACCACGATGCAGGTGGACTGGGAAGAGGTGACGCACGACCGGCAGGGCTCGCAGCTTGGGGCTGTGCGCATGCGCGCCCTGGTGACGTTTACTGTGGCCACCAGCACGCCGATCAACACGCCCGATGCCGAGCTGGCCCTGAACCCCGCGCGCATCTTCGTCAGCGACTTCTCCTGGACGCAGATCAAGTAAGGGTAGCGATGAAGAAGCACCTGATCGCGGTGTGCGCAGCCCTGCTGGCTGCGCCCGCCATGGCGGCCGACCCGGCTGCGCAGCAGCTTCTCTCGGGGAATGGCGGCCCGAAGCTCACGAAGCAGCAGCGCCAGGCCCTGAGCGTCACCAGCCGCTGGGAGTCCTCGGCTTCCGGCATGGCGCCCGTGCCTGGTCCCAATGGGCAGGTCCGCTTCGTCTACGGCGCGCAGCAGGCCACGCTGGTGTGCGCGGTGCTGCACGGCTGCGACCTGGCCCTGCAGCCGGGCGAGAACATCAACGAGGGCGGGGTTCACCTGGGCGACGCGGCCCGCTGGACCGTGGAGCCCGCCATCGAGGGCAGCGGAGCCCACGAGACGCTGCACCTGGTTATCAAGCCCAAGGACGTGGGCCTGCAAACCACGCTGTTCGTGTTCACCGACCGGCGCCGCTACACCTTCAAGCTGCGCTCGCACCTCACCGAGAACATGACCACGGTGGGCTTCGAGTACCCCGAGGACGCCAACGCCAAGGTGGCCCAGGTGCGACGCCTGCAGCAGCAGGAGCGCCAGGAACGCACCATCCCTGCCACCGGCGAGTACCTGGGCGACCTGAGCTTCGACTACGACCTCGACGGCCCGAAAGACCTACGCCCGGTGCGCGTCTACAACGACGGCCGCAAGACGGTGGTGGAGATGCCACCCGGGACGGCCAACGGCGAGCTGCTCTCGCTGGTGCTGCTGCGCAGGGCAGGCGGGATCTTCTCGGACGACGAGCCCGATCGCATCGCCACCCGCTACCAAAACGGCCGGTACATCGTGGACGCCGTTTTCGACAAGGCCATCCTGATCGCAGGTGCGGGCAGAGACCAGCAGCGCGTGACGATCACCCGCAGGACCAAGTGATGAACAACATCCTCACCGCGGCCGTGTTCGCGCTGGTCCTGGCCGGCTGCGCCACCAGTAGGACCGAGGCGCCGCAGGGCAACTACCTGCCGGCCGGCATCGACCAGCCCCGGCTCGCAGCCGACGCCGTGCGCCAGCTCGTCGCCGTCTATCCGCCCGCCAGGACGCGCCTGGTCCTGGAGCAGCCGGCCAAGGACGCCTTCGGGGCCGCGCTGCTGCAAGGCCTGCGCGCCAGCGGCTACGCCGTGCAGGAGGGCGGCAAGGCCCCTGAAGACACGCTGCCGCTGCGCTACGTGGCCGATCAGGCGGGCCCCGTGTTTCGCGTCATGGTGGCCGTGGGCAGCCAATCCCTGGCCCGGGCCTATGTGCCGCAGGGCAACGCGCTGGTGCCGGCCGGCGCCTGGGCTCGCAAGGAGTGAGCATGGCCCAGCAGGACCTCTTGTCGCCCGATGCGTCGCCCGGCAGTGCCGGCGTGCGCCGCGTCAACCGGGTGCCGATCTACCTGGCAACGGGCGGCCTGTCCCTCTTCGTGGCCGTGATGGCGTCGGTGGCTTGGCAGCGTGCGGCCCGGCAGCAGATGGAAGCGCAGGCGGCGCAGCCGACCACCGCGGGCACCAGCTCGCTGTCGGCGGCCAAGGCCATCACCGGCCAGTACCAGGGAGCCGTGGTCCCAGCGGCGGCCCCGCCCACGCCGCCCGCGCCGGCACCCGCGGCCAGCGCTGTCATGGTCGCGCGCCCGCCCGGGGATGACCTCGACACGCCGCCGCCCCCGCCTGGGCGGAGCGCGGCCGGCATGCCGCCGATGCCGCCCGGTGGCGGTGGCGCTCCAGCTCCGGTGACGGACCCCGTCGCCGACCAGATCAGGCAGCGCCGGCTGCAGATGGCCGAGCAGGCGTTGCAGGCCCCGACGACGGTGAAGTTCGCGCTGCAGCACACGGGCGGCGGTGGTGGCGGCGCCCCGGCTTCGCGCGAGGAAATGCTTGCCCGCCTGTCCCAGGTGCAGCAGCAGGCCGCCGGCGCCGGCAACGCGGGCCAGGAAGTGAATGCGGCCTACCAGCAGCGCCTGGCGCAGCTCCGCGCCGCGCACGGCGGTGCTGGCGGCTCGATGCCCGCCGCGGCCCCGTCTCGCACCGGCATGGCCCAGTTCGACGGCCAGCCCAACCGTTGGGCGCACGACGCGCAGGTACTCCCACCAGAGTCGCCCTACACGCTGCTGGCCGGCGGCGTGATCCCGGCGCTTCTCCAGGACGGGATCAATTCCGAGCTCCCGGGGCAGATCAGGGGACAGGTGTCGCGCAACGTGTTCGACACGGCCACGGGAGAGCACCTGCTGATTCCGCAGGGCACGCAGCTCGTCGGCGCCTACTCCAGTGACGTGGGCTACGGTCAGTCGCGCGTGGTGGTGGCGTGGCAGCGGTTGGTCTTTCCGGATGGCAAGACGCTGGACCTGGGCGCGATGCCCGGCGCCGATCCGGCCGGCTACTCGGGCCTGTCGGACAAGGTGAACCGGCATCTCGTGCGCACCTTCGCCTCGGCCTTCCTCATGAGCGGCATCGTGGGCGGCATCACCTACAGCCAGAACCGCGGGCACAACCAGTTCGCGCCCACGGCCAGCAGCGCCCTGAGCGAGGCCCTGGGCCAGCAGCTCGGCCAGGTCACGGCACAGATGATCGCCAAGAACCTCAACCTGTCTCCCACGCTGGAGATCCGCCCCGGGTTCCGCTTCAACGTCGTTGTCACGAAGGACCTGAAGTTTCCCGGTCCCTACCAACCCTTCGACTACCAAAGGAACCGCTGATGAAAGTTCGCCTCGCCAAGATCACGACGGCGCTTCTCGCTGCCGCCAGCGTCGCCGTCCAAGCTGCCGTTGCGGCAACTGACGCCAACGCGCCCGCGCCGGGAAGCTTCTATGGCAAGGAAGCCGTTGATCGCTACAACCAAATGATTCAGCTTCAGTTCAAGGTAATACAGGATGCTGTGACGGTGTACCGGCAGTGCATGGAAATGCAGCTTGCCATCGCGCAACGAGGGGGCACGACAAATGCGACCTGCACAGCGCCAAATTTTGCTCCACCACCGACCCTGCAGTGGCTCGAAAACGACCCCCGCAAGGAGCAGAAATGAAAGGCCGCCTCGCCAAGATCGCCGTCGCCATGGTCTTCGTGGCCAGCACCAACGCGCGCGCACAGATTCCGACCACGGACATCCTCAACGCGATTCAGAACACGATCACGGCCAACGAGAGCGTCGCGCAGACGATCAAGCAGATTCAGGAATACAGGACCCAGCTTGAGCAGTATTACCTGCAGATCAAGAACGCCGTAGCTCCTGCGGCTTACGTGTGGGACCAGGCCACGAGAACCATGGACCAACTGCGCGACGCGATGTTCATGCTCGACTACTACAAGCGAAGGTACTCAAGCCTGGATACCTACCTGCGCACCATCAAGGACATGGGGCAATACAGGGGATTGCCGTGTTTCAACGGCAAGGGATGCAGTGCAGATCAACTTGCGCTGTTGCGGGAGGCTGAGGCAAGGCTTTCCGAGGCGCAACGGCTGACCAACGAGTCCTCTATCCGCACGTTGGATCAACAGCAAAACGCCATGGCTGCCGACGCGCGGCGCCTTCAGCAGTTGCAGGCGACCGCGCAGGGCGCACAGGGGCAGATGGAGGCCATCGGCGCGGCCAACATGCTGGCTGCCCAGCAGTCCAACCAACTGCTGCAGATACGGGGCATCCTCGTGGCGCAGCAAGCGGCCCTCGTGACACGGCAGCAGGCACTGGCTGACCGTGAAGCCCGCGAGGACGTAGCCGGGGAGGCTTTCCGCGCCGGTACCTTCGTGGCGAGCCCTCGCCGGGAGTGGTGATGGGCGCGGCACGCCGTCCTGCTCTGGCAGCGGCCTTCGCACTGGCGGCCGTGTTGTGCGCCTGCTCGCCTCAACCCGAGCCCAAGCCGGAGACACAGCTGGAAGTCAACGATGCGAACTGCCGCCTGGAGTTCCTGCGCACGCTGCCGAAGGAGCCGCGCGAGGACCTCGCTGGCAGGTGTCTCCGTCGGGGGGCCTTCAAGCCCAGCCCGCACAAGATCTGGTGACCGCGCCATGAGATTCACCAACCCAGGGCGCGTTGCCTTTGGGCTGCTGCTGCTGGCACTGACCCTTTTGGCCCAAGCGCAGGAGCTCAACAGCTCGGGGATTTCAGACGACCTGCTGGAGCGGTTCAGGACCGGCGCGGCCAGTTGGGGCGGCGTGATCCTGCGGCATGCAACCTGGCTCTTTTGGGTGCTGGCCTCCATATCGCTGGCCTTCACCATGGCCTTCATGCTGCTGCGCCGGGCCGACTTCGGCGAGCTGTTCGCGGAGCTGATCCGCTTCCTGATGGCCACCGGCTTCTTCTGGTGGCTGCTCATCAACGCGCCCGTCTTCTCCACGGCGATCATCACCGGGCTGCGCAGGGTGGCGGCCGAGGCCGCCGGGCTGGGTAACGGGGTTTTGGCGCCCTCGGGCATCGTGGACATTGGCTTTGCCATCTTCTACAAGGCCGTGGACAACTCATCGGTCATGAAGCCGGTGGATTCATCGGTTGGCATCATCGCAGCGCTGGGCGTGTTGATCGTGCTCGGACTGATCACCGTGAACATGATCCTGCTGCTCGCGTCGGCCTGGGTTCTGGCCTATGGCGGCATGTTCTATCTGGGCTTCGGCGGTGGACGCTGGACCTCGGACAAGGCGATCAGCTACTACTGGATGATCGTGGGCGTGGGCATGCAGCTCTTCGCCATGGTGCTGATAGTAGGCATCGGCAAGACTTTCTTGGACGACTACTACCGCCGCATGAGCGCCGGGCAGACGATCAAGGAAGTCGGCGTGATGCTCTTCGTGGCCGTGATCCTGTTTGTGCTGACCAACAAGCTGCCGGCCATGCTTGCCGGCCCGGCAAGCGGCCACACCAGTACTTCGGGCATCGGCAACATGGGCGGTGGTGCCCTGGTTGGCGCGGCCAGCATGGCGATGGCCGCCGGCGGCATGGGCTTGGCGATGGCTATGGCCGGTGCTGCCCAGGCCGCAGGCGGCGCGCAGGCACTCATGGCGGCCCTCAAGGCGGCTGGCGATGGTGGCGAAGGGGGTAGCGACGGCGGGAGCGCTGGAGGCTCGTCTGGGGATCGCTGGAGCGACGGCGGCGGGGATATGGGAACGGAAGGTGGAGGTGGCGTAGGGAACAGCGGGTCGAGCTCCGGTGGCTCGGGTACGGGCAGCACACCTTTTGCGCAAGCTGCTGGGTTTGACGGCGGGGCGCCGTCGTTCACGCGCCGCATGTCGGCCGCAGGCGACCTTCTCGCGGCGCGCGTCGGCGAAATGGCGAAGTCCAAGCTGGACGAAACGAAGGCAGCCTGGAAGGAGCGCGTGGCCGAGACGCCCGGCGCGAAGCTGGCCGCAGCGCTGAATCCGCAGCGGCAGGCGGGCAGCGACGACACACCGGACTTCGAGGATGACGCCCTCTCCGGTAGCAGCAGGCCTGTCACCCCGGAAGACGAGATTGCGGCCTTCGCCGCCCGTGACCCAAACACGTTTGACGGCGAAGAGCAGTTCGATGACGGAAGGGACCAGCCATGAAGCGCGCGTTGACTGCTGCCCTGGCCGGGATCTGCTTGGTCGGGCCGGCGCAGGCCCAGACACTGTTTACCGGCGACACGCGGCTGGCCTGCGAGGCAATCATGTGCCTGTCGTCCTCGCAGGGGTCCAACGAGTCCGCGTGCCAGCCCTCACTGGAGAGGTACTTCTCCATTCGCAAGCGCAAGCTGCGCGACACGATCCGCGCGCGGCACGACTTCCTCAACCAGTGCCCCGACGCACAGAAGAGCGACGGCATGCGCACGCTGGTGTCCGCGCTGGCGGCGGGCGCCGGCCAGTGCGACGCGGCCAACCTCAATACGCTGGGCTACCTGGGCATCAGCCCGATCACCGGCGTGGAGGTGTTGATGATCAGCAACGTCATGCCGGCCCACTGCACGGCGATCTACACGCACCCCAACACGGCGTACCCCAGGGACCAGCTTCTGCCGCGGTATGTGGGCGTGCCGGACCGTGGGGGCCTGTGGGCTGATCCAGCCGACTACGACCGGGTGCTGGCCGAGTACAACGCGCGGATCGCGGCCGAGGATGCCGAGCTGGCGCGCAACGGCTGGTGGTGGCGCTGATGCTGGCCGCGGTTGCCGACCTGCCGACCCATCAGCAGGAGCGCGTGGTGTGCTCCATCGCTGCCGCGGTGCGTTACCAGCTCCCGGTCAACTTGATGCTGGCCGTGGCCGAGCAGGAGAACGGCCGCCCTGGGCAGTGGGTGCGGCATGCCAACGGCGCTGTGGATGTCGGGCCGATGCAGTTCAGCACCGGCTACCTGCGCGAGTTGGAGCGCTACGGCATCACGCCCGAGGATGTCGCGGCCCGCGGCTGCTACCCGTACACGCTCGCTGCTTGGCGGCTGGCTCGCCATATCCGCTACGACAAGGGCGACTTGTGGACGAAGGCCGCCAACTACCACTCGCGCACGCCGCACTTCAATGCGATCTACCGGGGATACATCACGCGCAAGGCCGTGAAGTGGGCCGACTGGCTCGATGCACACTTCACCACCATCACGTGGACCGCGCGTTGATCCAAGCTGGGACCGCCAGCATCAAGTTGCGCCGGCACTCGCATTTGCGTTGGCACCAAACGGCGGGTACACGCGGACACTCGCTCAATAGGTCGGCCCCATAGCGCGCCGTTCGTCGGACGGTTGCAGCGGCGGTGAGGCATGGGGAACGTATCCCAGGCTGCCGTCGCTGCTACGGTAAAACAGCCCGTCTGGGGTTTCCCACATGAGATTGTCGGCGAGCCGCTGCATCAGGTGGTGTTTGGGAATGTAGGGCTCGAAGACCATCGGCTCTCCAGTGTTCGGGTCAATAGCCTCGTAGCAATCGCTCATCATGGACATCATCCCGGCCAAATTAAGAGAAATTGGCTTTTTAGTGGCTAACTAAAATGCCATTTGCACGGGTTCAGCGCAGGCGTGCCGATTGCTGTCTTTTGTTGGATTTTCTGGAACCGGCTTGCTGGTAATGTGGTACTCATCCGGCATGTCAGTACCCCTGTAAAAAGGTTTTCCGTGCCCATTGAGTACATGCTAGCGATCTGGTCCCTTTAGTTGTTGCGATTTATCGCTTATGAATGCAGGTAAGCACTACTAAATCGGAGACCGATGATGCTGGACCGAGATCAACTGGCGACGTTCGCCGCAGTAGTTGAGCAGCGAAGTTTCGAGAAGGCTGCGACAGCCTTGAGCATCACCCGGGGTGCAGTTTCCCAACGCATCAAGGCATTGGAAGAGGCACTATCTTCAGTGCTTCTGGTACGGGAAAAGCCTGTGGTCCCGACCGCACAAGGTGAAGTGCTTTGGCGTCACGTCCAAGCGTTGCGCCTACTGGAAAGTGACACGCTGGCGAAAATCAAGCCGGAGCCAGAGCTTGCACCTGTTCCACTGGCCATCGCTGTCAACGCGGATTCGCTGGCAACCTGGATACCAACGGTGCTCTGGCCGCTGATGAAGCAGCATCGGATCGCGCTGGAGGTTATTACTGACGATCAGGACCACACATTGCGACGCCTCGCCCGCGGCGAGGTAATTGGATGCATATCTACTGAAGCCAGACCAGCAACCGGATTCATCGCGGAACCGTTAGGTGCAATGGAGTACCGGTGCTTCGCCACACGTTCCTTTGCCGATGAGCATTTTGCGAAGGGGTTCACGCTCCAGGCAGCACTGCGTGCGCCAGCAGTGCTCTTCAACAGAAAGGACTCGCTCCATGACGAGTTCCTGCAGAACGTTTTTGGTGTGAAAGTCGAGAACTACACCAAGCACTATTTGCCGGCACCCAGTACTCTGCTAGAGGGCATCGCTTCAGGTGTCGGATACGGCCTGGTGCCAACGGTGCAGGTCCAAGGGCGTTACGCCACGGAATTGGTTGATCTGGCGCCGTACCACCCTGTGTGCGTGTCGTTGCATTGGCACCATTGGGCGGTAGAGCCGCCCCTGTCACAGGTAATTACGGCGCTGGTGGTTGCTGAGGCGGCCAGGACGTTGACTCCAGGGTTGGCGTCTCAATCATGTGGGGATTCGGCGCACGGTCCCGCGTAGCCAAAAACCTGCAATCAGGAATCCTGAAGCCATCAAACCGACAACGAGTGAAACGAAATCGCTGTCGTTGAATGGTTTTCCAAGCCAGCTTGCGGCGTAGACCACGGACGCCGATACGAAACCGGTCGCAACCACTGCCAACGCTTGGGACGGGGTAAGCGTGCGGCCCGCCAGCAAGCATATGAATGGCCAAGCGATGCTTGCGATGTAGATCACGTTCACTGAAACCATGGTCGCGACGATGCCCTGTCCACGCGACGCCAGGGCAGCACCAATGCCGAGTGAGATAAGCGTCATCCATGGAGTTTCATCGGTCCGTTCTACTTTCGTTGCGGCAGCCAATGCGCTGGTCATTGCTCTAACGATCGCGGCGCCTGAGCCCAGCGCTGCTGCGGATAGACCCAGGAGCAGAATATTCCCGGCTGCAATGGAGCCGGCTTGCGACGCTACGCGCGACAACGCAAAGGGTATCACTTGCTTGCTGTCTTGAAGCCCGGCCAAGCCACCTTCGGATTGAAGACCGATGACCACCGACGCCGGAAGGAAACTGACGGCGCAAAGACAGATGCCAGCAAGCAGGCAGCCCCACACTGCTGCTGAGGATTTGCGCGCAGCAAGGAGGAATTGGTGATAGTCAGCCCCGGTACACACCAGGGCGACAACGGCAATGAAAATGGACATGGCTGTCCAAGGCTGAAATGTGCCAAGGTCGGTCACAAGCCGTGAAGGGCTTTCCATGTAAATCTGTCCAGCATGGCCGGAGACCACGGCATATACGAGAACCAACCCGCTGGCTAGGAGAAAGAGAGAAAAGATGGTCGATGCAAGACGGAGGTTGAGCCTGGACGCTATAAAGATGCCGGCTAATACCACGCCGTAAGAAACCCAGTCCGTCAAGCCTAGGAGTCTCATGATGGCTACGCCACCATGGATTTGAGCTGCCAGTACACCGGCCATCCAGACAAGCGACAGAAGCGCAACGCTGTTCTTCATGCCGCCGCCGTATGCACGACCGAAAAGATCCCAGATGGGCAAGCCGCCATGCCACAGCCGGGCGGCAAAGACAGCGAGCAGCAACATTCCAAATGCAGTGCTCAAGCCGTAAATGCTGCCCGCCATGCCATGTGATACCGCGAGTTCACCCGAACCAAAAAGGAAGCCGATGCCGTAGCTAGCGGATACCAGCAGCGCCGCAACCTGAAGAGCATTCAATGCACGTTCCATGATTCACCCATGCGTTTGCCATCCACTCGCAACAGGAGTGGGGCCGAGTAAATAAGACTTGAAGACGTTTCCTTTTTGCCTGTACAGGGGAACTTCAGCGAAGAGCTTTTGTGCAGCCGGTAAGTTGTAGTAGGGGACGGCAGGAAGAAGATGGTGGGTCAAGTGGTAGCCGTTGTTCCGAGGGTGGATCAGCAAATACCAGGCGTTGCCGTGGACGATGTCACGAGTGAACGACAACACGCCAGTCCCTGTAAAACCGAAGTGATCACACATTTCTCTGAACATCGTGATGAGATGGAATGCAGTGGCGCGGGCCAATATCCACAGCATCAGAAAGGCGGCCAGGCACTTAGGACCCACTGCCGCATGGATAAGTCCAGCGAAAACGATCCACCAGCCAACGATGTAGAGCCTCCGGCTCAACGGCACCTTGCTATTTTCAAGGTGCCCTGCTATCGATCCCCGCCATTGCCGTAGGGAAAATGCGAGCCTGGCGTAATTTCTCAACGGAGACACCTGGCAACCAGGAAGGCGGGCGAGGTAGTCTGGATCTCTGCTTGGATGGCCGAGCTGCAAGTGATGCTCGAAGTGGGTGTCGCGGTAGGCCGTCAGGTCAGCGAATACCAGCGGCGCAATCAACGCGTTTGTAATGCCGTCGTTAACCAGCCGCTTCCGGTGCAAGTTGCGATGTGCGGCGTCGTGAAGGATATTCCCAAGCGCTCTTTGCCGGTTAGCAATCACAACGAGCGCCAGAGGAGCCAGCCACCAGCTCCCATAAACGACTGCAGCAACGGCCAATGCAACAACGAGCAAATCCACTGCTACATCACATAAGGGACGCCACCAAGCCAGTTTCAAGAGATGCTGGTACGGTATTTGTTGTTTTTGCAGCTCAGAGCGAAATGCCGTAAGATCGTTAAGAACGGCATTAGCTGTCACCATCTTTTACTCCTATCTGCTTGCAAACAGATTGATAGTTGCTCGTGGAGCGGGAGTTGATGGTGTACCTGAGCGGAGCTGGCATTGGTTGCTTGTTTAGCAAACCTTAGTGTGGGTTAGCTTCGCTAAACAGGTGACGCACATGACACGTTTGCATGGCTTCAACAAAGACAATGCCGAGCCTTGCAGTACTTGGTCAACAAACTTCGGAACAAAAATGCTTGGAGAAATGAATCTAGCTGTGCTTTGCGAGACAATGGCGCCGACGCTGCATCCAGGCACGTTTGTGTACTGTTGCGTCCCTCATGAGAAATTTCCGCTGCCGATTGAGCCGCTCTGTACTTTCAAAGAGTCAGAGGGGGTAACGGTAATACTGGAGAGCGAGGCAGCCAGCGCAATGGGCTTGGAGTATCAATATGAGTGCGCGATGATTGCACTTACTGTGCATTCCGCCTTGAATGCCGTTGGATTTATCGCCGTTATCAGTAATGAATTGGCGAGGCAAAATATACCTTGCAACGTTGTGTCAGCTTTTCATCATGATCATTTATTCGTGCCGCACAGCCAGCGCGATCACGCGATGGATGTTCTCTGGGCGATTGCCTCTAAGAAATGAGGAGTCCGTAACAAGCGGTCGGCATTCCAACATCGCCAGTTCCGCCCCTTACCGAGCCGTCCTTCATGTGGCCGGGTCGTCCTTTACCACTTGATCCTTGGCCGCCTTGGCCGCCGGCCGTGGCGCCGTCTCCGCGGTGAACTGCTCGGGGTCGAACGGCTGCAGCAGTGCCCGGGCCTGCTGCTCGTCGGCGTAGAGCCAGTCCTGCCAGCGCTCGGGTGGCACCACGACCACCGAGCGCTTCTCGTCGCCGGGCTTGTGAAAGCGCCGCATAAGCGGGTGCTCATCGGCGTTTATGGTGAGCATGGAGCACGACCACAGCGGCTGCTCCTGGCGTTGCGCCTCCTCCCAGATGCCGGCGAGGAAGAAGGGCAGCCGTCCTGGCGGGCGATGCGCCAGCGCACCGCGTGCCCCGATTCGTAGTTGGGCTCGAAGATGGCCTGGACCGGGATCAAGCAGAAGCGCCGCGCTTTCCATGCCTGCCGGAAGCTGGGCTTCTCGGCCACGGTTTCACTGCGGGCGTTGTAGCACGGTCCGTGGTCTTGGCACCGCCGCGCCGAAATGCGCTCCGTGTGTTAGCGAGGTGGCCGCCAGGAAAAGGCGCTGGTGCTGCGCTCCGGTATGCCATGGCGCTGTCCACGCCGCCGGCCTTGTGGTCGTTCCCGCTCGGGCGGGGTCCACAGGAAGCCGAAGGCCACCGCGCCATCGCGCTCGTGGGTGCGGTGGTGCAGCAGGTGGGCCTGCACGAGGCGCAGCAGGTAGCCGTGGCGGACCTTCAGGGGCAGGGGAGTGCGCCGGTGCAGCAGCCCCTCGTGCACCAGCACGTAGAGCAGCCCGTAAGCCGTGACGCCCAGCGCCATCCACCACAGCACCCGCCACTGCACGTCGAGCCCGATCCAGAACAGGGCCATGGCCAGCGCCACGTAGACCAGGGCAAACAGGTCGTTGGGCTCGAAGGAGGCGCCGCGGCCCGGATCGTGGTGCGAGCGGTGCCACCACCACAGCGGGCCATGCATCACCCAGCGGTGCATCGCCCAAGTCATGACTTCCATGGCCGCGACTCCGGCCAGGAAGACGAGCAGGTGCAGCAGCGTGAAAAGCAACATGGTGGTTTCAGGCAAGGGCTTTCAGCAGGCAACGTGCCGACCAGAGATCTAACAATGGGCGGCAGGCCGAGTCGCTTCGGTGGTGGACTGCGACGGCTGCAGCTGGCGCTGGACCGCGGCGAGCGGCCACCGTTCATCTGGCATTCCAGCGCTGCTGACACAACCCAGCTGCTTGCCCTGTGTGCGAGGCACCCCGTTGCCGATGCCGTCGCGTACAGCTGCATTGGGGGTGCAACCGCAACGACCTGAGCACGCCGGTCTACGAGGTTGGCCCCAACCAGACCTGAACGCGTTGGAAAGGATCAGAGACGGCGCCCGTGCCGTCCAAGCAAATCATCCGCGGCCCGTGCAGCGAGCCGAGGTCAATTTCCCGCCGCGGCCGATTTCCTGTGGCCGAGCTTGTGTCATGCCGTTGAGCAGGCTGGCGCAGGCGTTTATTTCACCGGCGTGATATCCCGAAATAGGGCGGTCGAGACGACTCCGACGCTGTGAAGTGCGCTACCTTGTGGCTGCAGTAACGATCTGGAGGGGCGCACCAATGATCGAAGCACTCATCTCGGGCAAGGTGTATGGCCGGCCTGAGCAGCGCGTGGGCAACAACAGTGGCAAGCCTTTTGTGACGGCCAAGGTCCGTGCCGCCACCAGCGGCGGCGAGACGCTGTTTGTGAACGTCCTGGCTTTCGATGCCATCGCTCAGGCGGCGCTGCTGGCGCTGTCGGACGGCGATGCAGTGTCGCTGGCGGGAACCTTGACGCCCAAGGTTTGGACCGACCGCGAAGGCCAACCACGGCCGGCGCTCGACCTGGTGGCAAGCCGGGTACTTACGGCGTACCAGGTCAAGCGCAAGCGCGAAGCGGTGGCCGGCGCAGAGCAGCCGCCGCGGAAACCCGATGCGCCGGCTCGGCCGGGCGACTACCGCGCGCCGGCGCCTGCAATCGAAACCGACGCGGACGGCTGGCCGGCATCCGAGCAGCCCTGGAACTAAGGCGAGTACGGCGTGGTCGGCGAGCGCGACCTGCGGACGCTGCTGCGGCACATGACGCCGCAACTGCAGCCCGGCACGTTCGTGTTCTGCAGCTTCGCGGGCAACTACTTGCCCGCCGGCCTTGCGCCCATTGCCACATTCCGTGAAGCCGAAGGGCTCAGCGCCATCGTGGCGCTGGACGAGGCTGAGCGTGCTGGCGTGCCTTACCAGTTCGAATCGGCCCTGATCACGCTCACGATTCATTCGTCGCTGGACGCCGTGGGGTTCCTGGCGGCGGTTTCCGCAGTACTGGCCAAGGCCGGCATCCCGTGCCACGCCGTGGCGGCCTATCACCATGACCACCTCTTCGTGCCTCGGGACATGGGACAGCGGGCGCTGGATCTCTTGGCGGCGGTGGCCGCTGCGCCGGCAGACACGCCAAGCCAGAATCAGCCGTCGTCAAATTGAAAAAGACTCAGCCGTGCCAGCGGCGAGAACAACAAGGTCGGCAGACAGGAAGGATCGTGCGGAGGTGGACTGGGGACCGCGCCAAAATCCCGCTTCGTGCCCGGTGCCGGCTTCTAACTCGCCATCACGAATAGCGGCTTCGCAGCGGAAGCTGCCGTCCGTCCAGGATTTACAAACCGCGCAACTAATTATATTCCGACACTCATTGAATCCACCGATAGCAACGTTTAGTTGTTGACTTGTTCTAGCTACCGCATTGATATATGAATGCGGATCACATTAGAAAAGCAGAGTTCAATAGGTCGACTGCAAGACACCTGTTGGCCGAACCAATTTCTCTAGATCTGTCTTGCATTAGTGTAATTTTAGTTGCTTGGTATTGCGTCAAAATGATCAATTTATCTCAAAGATGGATATCAATACGCGCAACTAATTTATAAAAATAATTGGGCGCTTGCACGCCGGGAGGCGCACGCGGTCAATAAATCAACTGCCCTAGACACGGGGTACATAAAAACCTTCAATCCTATATCATTGACAAACTCACGCTCTCTATAGTGGTTGCCGTATCCATCTAAGCTACCTCTATTCAAGAGGCGCTGAGAAATAACACAATTCAGGGTCGGGTGTTTACTTTCACCGGAGAACGGAGCAGCCATTATGACTCTCAACAAAAAGTATTGTGGCAGAATCTCTTTGGTCGCAATGAGTGCATTGAGCGCGATGGCAATTGGTCATGAGCCCGCAATGGCCAAGCCGCTATATGAGGCTCATCCAATAGTCCTAAACGGGATGACCGCAGTTGAAGCATACGCAATAAACAATCGAGGACAGGTTACCGGATACGCCTACACGGATCCAACAAAATACAGCGCATTCTTATATAATTTCCGCACCAACTCGGGAGTCACTGGAGGTGATTTAGATGCCGGCATAGGCTATGGCATCAATGACAAATCTGAAATAGTAGTCTCCAAAAGCGGGAGTGCTTACAAGTACTTCTCAGGCGCCATAGAAAATATTGGCTATCCTGGAATGCTAACAATCCCCGAGGATATAAACAACAAAGGAGCAGTTGCAGGATACTATTATAACACGAGCAGCATCGCGAGAGCTTTTCTCTATAGCAATGGGGAAAGGTCTGATCTTGGCACGCTTGGGGGAGACTTTAGCATTGCATATGGAATCAACTCAAAAAATGAGGTCGTTGGCACTTCCTCAAATGGCGCAGCCTTTACATCGAAAGCGTTCCTGTACTCAAATGGAGCAATGGTTGACATTTTTCCGAATCTTTCTGGAAGCAGCGTCGCCGCAGAAATAAATAATCACGGAGATATTGTTGGTTGGGGACAGTTTTCCCAAGGCATAACAAATCAGGGGTTTGCAATCCGCAATGACAATCTCGATGTTTTTGGCGGCCCGGAGACAAGGGCACGCGACATTAACGAAAAAGGTGTAGTGGTAGGAGAGTCGAGCAATAAAGCTTTTGTTTATTTTCGAGGTATGTATAACTTAAACAATATATCAATAAAGCCTGAAGGATGGACTATAACTCATGCCACCGGCATAAATGATTCAGGCCTAATAACTGCATTTGGTTTCAACGAAAGAGGGGCACGTGTATCAATGATTTTAAGTCCGGTAACTCCTGTGCCTGAGCCTTCCGCATACATTACGATGGCTGCCGGCTTAGTGATAATTGGCGCGACAGTCAAAAGAGCGACAACAAATCAGAAAAAAGGCAAAACAGCGCCATAACTGACATTGTTGTTCAAGTGCTACACAGGTTCCGCGAGAATATGGAGGCCGCTGGCGGTTGGAGTGTCGAAAATACATAAAAATCTTCAATACAGGCCTGATGCGCTAATGCTGATAGCGGCTCCCTTTCTGAAGCGCAGTCTGGTCGTTCAAGTCTGGACGATCAGGCTTGTAAAGTGACATTCGGTTAGATTTTTTCTGTAGTGCAAGCATACAAAGGAACCTGCCTCGAACCTTCGTTATTTTGTTGCCGCGAAAAACTGATATTTATAAATACTATTGCGGCCCAACATCGCTTTTGCACAGGGGAACATAAAATGTCAGCACTTTCGGCTCGCATCGTTGAAGAGTTCTGCAAGCTTTGCGACTGGTCCTACCAAGTATGGATCAATCATAGAGAGCTTTTTGATGACAATCATCGCACACCAGAGCTTCTGCAATCAAAAGGCGCACACGCTTTTGAAAGATTAAGAAAAATAAGCCATGAGTACACGATCCTCCAAATAGCAAAGCTCCATGATGGTGCAGTTGTTTCAGGAAACATAACGTTAGGCATCGACTATATCGTTAAGTTTGGCGGGTGGAGTCCCGCTATATCCTTAGAGTTGGAAAGACTTGCAGGGCAGTTAAGCTCTTTTTCCAAACAACTGCGTGCGCCTCGAAATCAGCTTCTTTCGCACAATGATTTGGCTGCAATACTTAGCGGAAACCCGCTTGGGGAATTTAATCCAGGGGAGGACATTAAATATTTCGAGGTCCTGCAGAATTTTGTGAATATTGTGCACAACGAAGTTATGGGTACACCATTTCCATTTGATGACCTTGCCGAGAACGATGCAGAAATTCTAATGGCAATGATTAACTCTTGAGGACGCTCGTCCAACATCGAAGCCCACATATTGGATCGCTTGACATGACTGCGGCAACGATAAAAACGTGCGCATTGTGCAATAGCAGCCAACCTCTGCGCATAAGTCATATTGTTCCACACTTTGTCTTCTCGAGTATGAAGACTGGCTCGCTTACCGGGTATTTGCGCAGCTTGGATAATCCTGCAAGACGAATCCAAGATGGATTTAAACAGGAACTTCTATGTGATGCATGCGAACAGCTATTCAGCACATGGGAGAGCAGCGTGTCGCGGCAAGTTTATCTGCCTATAACTACCGGCCTACAATCTGTCATTCGATACGGCCAAGAGTACTCCCGTTTTGCTATCTCTGTGCTATGGCGAGTTCTTGTATGGCGATTCAATGCTTTTATTTCCGTCGCTCCGCAGTTTAAAGGAAACGTAGAAAATATAGAGCGCGAATGGCGAGCTTTTTTATTGGGCAAAGAAAGAAAGCCGGGAGCTGCATCGTGCCACACAGTGATTCTCTCAAAGAACCTAATACTTGGGGTCGGTAACGTCGTAGGACTAACGTCTGATAATTTTCAGCGTTTTCTGCAGCGCGCTGTTGATGTGGATGTTATAAGCGATCACCGACAACCTTTTGTATATGCAAAATTGGGTCGATTGCTAATATTTGGCCTTACGCCCTTGGAGGGAAATTACCGCAGCAGTCGAGTGGCGCTTCAAAATGGTGTTTTGGGTCCCGGCAAATATCAAGTTCCCTTACCTATTTTAAAGGCGCTTACGCATAATACTGAGAGAGTATTCGGTGCCATCGAAGGGCTTAGCGACGCGCAGAAGCAGAGAATTAATGCCTCAATCAATAAGAATCATGCTGGAAGGTATTGATGCGGCAGCCAAAGCTATTCATATTGCACAGGGCAAGGCGTTGCTGCGTTTGATGTCTACAAACACCCAAACGGCAGCATGCAATTCCTCATATTGCCGACCTAATAATATTCTATGGCTTGCTAATTTTGTGACAGTACAGGCGCCTGCAGAATAATGCAATCGCTTCCCCGGCGCAACAATAAAAGTCGCTGATTACAATTGGCATAGGTGGGCCGGACGGTACTTACGACTGAATGTCTGCAACCAGCCTAAAGGCGGCGCTCAACCCATGGCTTCGAAGTACCGAAACTGGCCGAGTCCGGGTAGTCAGCGTGACACCCAATTACCTGAAATCGCGGCTCTTGGTTGCCAACCGTCCCAGCAGCGGTGTGGGGCCATCATCAGCCGGGCATGGAGCGTCACTGACTCGTGGGGCGGCATGTCTAATGGCGAGCCATGAAAACGAACCTGCTCGCGGCGGCCCTGCTCGCTGCTGTCGCGCTTTCCGCCTGCGACACCCGCACCACCCAGCCCAAGACGCCGGGCCCGGCATCCGCACCTCCCGTCGCTGCGGCGCCCAAGGCCGAGCCCGTCACCGGCTTCAAGGAGTGCCGGAAGTTCTTCCCGGGCGAGCTGCCGCGCGTGCCGGACCTGCAGGCCAGGATGCCCCGCGACCTCTGCTACGACGCCTTCGCCGTGCTGCACTCGGGCCGCACCAAGACGCCGGTGTTCGTGGTGGAAAAGCTCACCGCGGCGCAGCTGGCCGACGCCGCCGACGAGGAGCGGACCAACAAGTTCTTCGCCGACGCCCGGCTGCCACAGGGCGAGCGCGCCACGCTGGAGGACTACAAGGGCTCAGGCTACGACCGCGGTCACATGGCGCCCGCGGCCGACATGCCCACCCCCACGGCCATGGCGCAATCGTTCTCGCTGGCGAACATGGTCCCCCAGTCGCCGCAAAACAACCGTGGACCCTGGGCCGATCTCGAAAACGCCACGCGGCAGTACGTCCGGCGGGCCAAGGGCCCGGTGTTTGTCTTCACCGGGCCGGTGTACTCCAGCGCGGGCGCGCAGGTCATCGGCAAGGGCCGGGTGTGGGTGCCCAAGCAGCTCTACAAGCTGGTCTACGACGCCGGCTCGAACCGGGCTTGGGCGCACTGGCTGGAAAACGAGAACGAGGCGAGGGCGGGCAAGCCGATCAGCTACCCGGAACTGGTACGCCGCACCGGCATCGAGTTCCTGCCCGGGCTGGCTCCCAACGAATAGGCTGCCCTCCTTCGGAGGGGACCCATGGGCCGCAGCGGCAAGACCCGGCCGGGCTGCCTTACTCCAGCCGGGCCCCGACCGACGCGGCGACCTCAGCCCACCTGCGGGCCTCGCCGGCGAGGAAGCCGCGGAACTGCTCCGGGTTGCCACCGGCGGGCTCGGTGCCGGCGGCCTTCAGCTTTTCCGCGACCTCGGGCGAGGCGAGCACGGCGTTGACCTCACGGTTGAGGCGCTCGACGATGGCCGCCGGGGTGCCGGCCGGCGCCATCAGGCCGTACCACTGCGTGATGGCCAGGCCCGGATAGCCGGCCTCGGCCAGCGTGGGCACGTCCGGCAGCGCCGTCAGGCGGCGCTCGGCGGCTACCGCCAGCGGCCGCAGGTTGCCCGCGGCGACGTTGCTGCCCGCGCCCTGCAGGCTGATGAACAGCGCATCGACCTGGCCGCCGATCACGTCCGACAGCGCCGGCCCGGCCCCCTTGTATGGCACGTGCAGCAGCCTGGTCTTGGCCGCGCGGCTGAACAGCTCCATGGCCAGGTGCTGCAGCCCGCCCTTGCCGTTGGACGCGTAGGTCAGGCTTCCGGGCTTCTGGCGCGCGAGCTCCACGAGCTCGCCGAGCGCGCGCGCGGGCATGTTGCGTCCGACGGCCAGGAGCATTGGCTGCGTGGCCATCAGGGCCACCGGCACGAAGTCCTTCTGCGGGTCGTAGGGCAGGCGCGGCATCACCGCCGGGTTGATGGCATGAGTGTCCGAGATGGCCACCAGCAGCGTGTAGCCGTCGGGCGTCGCGCGGGCGACGGCATCGCTGCCGATGGAGCCGCTGGCGCCGGCCTTGTTGTCCACCACCACCGGCTGGCCCAGTGACTGCGCCAGCCGCTCGCCCACCATGCGGCCGATCAGGTCCGCCGAGCCGCCCGGCGGGTAGGGCACGACGATGTGGATGGGCTTGGCGGGATAGTCGGCGGCCTGGGCCGCGGGGGCCGCGCCGAGGGCCTGCACCGCGGCGGCCAGCAGGAAGAGAGCGGTTCTGCGCTGCATGGCGGGTCTCCTTTCGTTGGGGCTTGCCTTTCAGTTCCTCTCGAGCACGGCGCCCTGGCGGCGCAGCTCGGCCTGCAGTGCCGCGACATCCAGCCGCGCCGGCGCGACGCTGTGGAGGGCCGCCAGCGCCGCCATGACGCCCGCTGCATGGCCCGTGGCCATGCACACTGGCTGCCCGCGCGCGGATCCGGCCGCCTCGTGCGTGGCCGACAGCGCCCGGCCCGCGGCCAGCAGGTTGTCCACGCCCTGCGCGACCAGGCAGCGTGCCGGGATGCCGTAGGAGCGCTCCAGGCGCGAGAGGTCCGTTCCGCCTCCCGCGACCTGGCCCGCGGCCGCCGCGCCACCCTGGCCGACGTCGTGGATGTCCAGCGGGTAGGCGCCTCGCGCCACCTGGTCCGGGAAGTCGCGCCCGGCCAGCACGTCCTCGCGCGTGAGCACGTAGGCGCCCTGGATGCGGCGGGTCTCGCGCACGCCGATCTGGAACGGGCTGGAGACAACGTAGCAGTGCTCGAAGCCCGGCACGTACTGGCGCAGGAAGCGCACGCCCTCCAGGATCTGCCGCTGGCCCTCGATCTCCGCGCGCGTGAGCTCGTCGGGATCGGTGGCGTCGATGCCGTGCACCCGCGTGATGTTGATGGTGACCTCGCGGCGCCCGGGCAGCGGGTTGAAGCCCATGTCCTCGCGCGGGATGGTGTAGTCGCCCGCGGCGCGCGCCTTGCGGATGAGGCCGCGAAAGCCTGCCACGCCCACGCCCGGCTTGCTGCGGAAGGCCGCCACGCTGTACTCGTCGCCGATGTAGCCCGGGGGCGTCTCGAAGTCTTCCGGATGCGCCTCCAGGTAGGCCCAGGTGCGCTCCAGCTCCACGCCGCCGACGCGAAAGATCGCCGACACCGGCTGCACCTTGGCGTCGCCCTCGCGTCCGAAGACGAAACGCGCGCCGGCCGTGGCGGCCAGGTCGGCGTCGCCCGTGCAGTCCACGAAGCAGCGCGCCGGCACGATCTCCAGCCCCGCCTTGTTGGCCAGCCGCACGGCCTGGACATGGCCTGTGTCCGCCAGCGCGTCCACCAGGAAGCTGTGCAGCAGCACCTGCAGCCCCGAGGTGCGCACCATCTCCATCAGGCACAGCTTTAGCGCTTCCGGGTCCTGGCCCATGACGGAGCCGTGGCGCGGATGCGCGGACACGGCGGTGGCACCTTCCATGGCGCGCGCGCGCTCGATGAGCTCCTGCCCGATGCCGCCGAGCGCCGCGCGGCCCGCGCCGTCGTGGACGCCCTTCATCGACATGCCCAGCGCCAGCACGCCGCCCAGGCTGCCGTACTGCTCCACCAGCAGCGTGCGCGCGCCGGTGCGCGCCGCGGCGATTCCCGCGATGGCGCCCGCGGTGCCGCCGCCCACCACGACCACATCGTAGCCCTGTCGAAGTCTCACGGTCTGGCTCCTGAATCGACCTGCGCCCCAGGCTAGGACTGCGGGCGCGGACGCGGGCGTGAAACCGCCGATTCATTCCACAATATGGACATGTCGAGCGATGCAGCGGAAGCGGTTAAGGCCACGCAGGGGGCGCAGAGCCTGCGCCGCGCGGTGGCCGTGCTGCGTGCGCTGGCCGCGGCCCAGGACAGGGGCGCGAGCCTGGCCGACATCGCGGCCCAGTGCGGCCTGACGCGGCCCACGGCGCACCGGATGCTGCAGGTGCTGGTGGAGGAAGGGCTGGCCGAGCGCTCGCCGCGCGGCACGCGCTACCTCATCGGGCGCGACGCCACGCTGCTGGGCATGGCGCGCGCCTCGCCGTTTCCGATCCGCGCCGTGGCCGAGCCGTTCCTGCGCCGGGTGTGCGAGGCCACTGGCGACTCGACCGTGCTCACGCTGCGCAGCGGGCCCGACTCCATCTGCGTGGACCGGCGCACGGGCAGCTACCCGATCCAGGTCATGGCGGTGGCCGTGGGCGCGCGGCTGCCGCTGGGCGTGGGCGTCGGGGGCCTCACCATCCTGGCGTTCCTGCCCGACGCCGAGATCGCTCAGCTGCTGCAGCGCAACGAGGGGCGGCTGGCACGCTACCGGCTCACAGCCGCGGCGCTGCTGGAGCGCGTGCGCGAAGTGCGCGAGCGCCGCTACGCTTTCACGGAAACCGGCGTGATCCCGGGCACGCACGTGCTGGCCGTGCCGGTCTTCGGCCAGGACGAGCGGCCCGTGGCCGCGCTGAGCATCAACGCCATGGCGCAGCGGCTGCCGCGGCGCCGTGCGCAGCAGCTGGTGCCGCTGCTGATGGAGCAGGCCGCGGGTATCGCGCGGGAGCACGCGCAGCTTGCCGGCTCCAAGGGTTGACTGGTCCGTCTCACCGGCCGTGGCTTTGAGTGCGGGTGCAACCAGATTCGACCTGCTCGGGGTTGCAGCGCAAGGCAGCAGCGGCATGGACAAAGGGCGGCCAGCAACGGGTACTACACCGCGCAGGAAGGATCAAAAGCCCGCCCTGGCCGCCCAATGCCATCCTATGGCCGCGGTTCCCGGTGTGGAGGCTGGGCTTTCCCGATGACCCGTGCCAGCGCAGCCGGGCCCGAGCCAGGACCGGGAGCTGGATGCCAACGCCTTTTGTCGTGCACTGTCGCCTTGCACTGCGGCCACGGATACAGCGCCTGGGACAGACACCGACCGAGCCCTGACACGTGCGTGTGTGCAACCTCCTTGCCATGGGCTTGGGAGTGGCCCCAGCAGGGGCAATCCCGACAGGGCAAATCAGCACGACAGGGCGCGGCCGGCCTGCCTACGATGCTCTCGAGCTCGCTGTCACCGCCGCCCGCACAAGCAGCACCGCGGCGCGCGCACACCGCCTTGTGCCGCACAGGCCCATTCCGCCGGGCGCAGCTCCGGGCCAACCTCATCGACCGCTACAACGATGGACAACCTCTGCACCGCCCACGTGCGCTTCGATCTCGCCCCTCCCGAGTACGCGACAGCGTTTGCAGAGCTGGAGCGGCTGGCTTCGCGCGGGCAGCTGACGCTGGCGCAGCTGCGACGCGAAATCCGCGCCCTGCGCGAGCGGTTCACGGACGGGCGGCCGGTAGCCTTGTGCATGCCGCGCCAGCAATGCTGAAGCGGGACCGGCGCAAGCGGCGTCAACGCGCCTACTGCGCACTGCGTTGAGCAGTACAACGGTGCCAGCGCAACCAGCTGGGCTTGCGCCGGTACCCGAGACGACGACGTGCAAGGAGGCTGCAATTGAGCAAGGGCAAGCACGGTGCGGTTGCTGCAGTGACGCTGGCGCTGGCCATCGTGTCGGCTGTCTGGCTGACAGCCATGGGCGTTGCAGGCGAGGAGCACGTGGCGCTGGTGGTGGCCTTGGCCACCGCCCGGCCGCTGCCCTGAGCCGGGGCCGCATGGCGGCGGTGCAGCAGCCCCGCCCATGGGGCCTGGTGCTTCCGACCCATTCCCTTTCGGGAAGGCGAGGGCATTGCTGCCTGTTTTTTAGGCAGAGCGGCGTGGTGCCTGCTGGATCAACGACTTGGCTGCGCCGCGGGCGGGTACGCCACAGGGTTGTCCACAGCGGCAGGGGGTAACTTGCAAGGGCGGCCCGCGGCGGCCGGAAAGTCATCATCAACGCCGCAGCGCTCGCGCTGGTTGCCGGCACCATCAGGAGATTCAAATACGACTGGCCGATCGCTTCGTACGTCGAGCGCGCCAGCCACGCATGTCTGCCGCCGGCCGCGCCACTGGCGCAGCCCCACGCTGCCACCTGCCGGCTCGTGGCCGCGTTCACTGCCATGCCAGCATCCAGCCCGACCTGCGACAAGGCGTCCGCCTGCTTCACCAGCCGCTCAAGCCAGCGATGCAGATGCGCACGCCCGGCGAGCAAGTCCAACTTGGTTGCACGCGGGGTGCGCCAGCACGAAACTGTGCGCCAGGTCGCGCGGGTACAGCGAGAAGGTGTCGCAGGTGCCCGCGGTGTGCGGCTCGGTGCGCCAAGTCGCGCGGGTACAGCGAGAAGGGGACGTAGTGGTCCACGTCGGCGCTCGCTCCCAGGGGGAGCCCGCAGTAGAAGCAGCGCTCGCCGTTGAGCCTGCGTAGGCCTTCGCCCATGCGCTGCAGCGACTGCCGGGACGTGGCGAACAGGAAGTCCTCCAGGTCGCCTAGCGTCGCCCAGGATGGCATGGTTGCGCCGGTTGGCCCTGATATGCGTGATCCGGTGTGCGCCGGCAAGCTGCTGCACCAGGGGGTAGAAGCGGCACAGGCAGTACGCCACGCCGGGGTGCAACCGCACCCGGCCCGGTCCCGGGCGCTCGTAGAGGAAGGAGTCGGTAATGCCGCCGAAGTTCTGCAGGTAGCGCAGCGGATGGTCGGACACCGTGGCGGTGACCCTGGCGAGCAGCGCGGCGTAGTCCGCATGCGCGGCGGCCTGCTGCGGCGTCGAGACATTGGCGCAGACTCAAAACGCCACGATGACGCTCAGCACCGCGGCTTGGTCGCCGAGGTTCTGTGCCAGTACCCTTGGCGCCATATGTTGCAACAGATCGCTGCCTATGCACCGAGTCCGGCTGGCATGTACCGCTAAGCCATTGCCAAGGGCATTTGAGAAGTGCGGCATCACTGCGGAAAACATGGGCTTCCTGACAGCTACCAACGCCTTCTGCTGCCCAGCCGCTGCATGGTAGCCTTCAGTGTGTTAAACTGTGCGCAAGCCTTCGTACCGGGCCGTCTCGACAACGCTCCAAGAGATTTTGGACGCTTGGACGGGCGCAAGTGATGGATGGTATACGGGAAATACCCCGGGCAAAACCGAGTGGTCACTCCCATATATTGCCGCAGCGGGTGGGAATTGAGCGAAGCGCAAAGGAAATAGCGGGAACGACAATGTCGGTTCCCGCTTTTCATTTGTGGAAGTCGTTGCTGAACATGTTGACGTGTGTTCTCTTCGTGATATCCACTTGTCGGCTGTGGCAGTTCTGAAAGGTCACGGAAATCCGCTCGCCATCGTTGTCGCCCGCGGTCACATTGAAGTGCCGCTGATCTTCAAGGCGTTTCCCAAAACGGAAGAGTCCATTGAGGTGGCACGTAATATCGTGTTCACCTCCCGTCTCGAAACGCGAATGCTCTTCAAATCCATAACAGAAATGGCGACCTGCATCGTCCTTGAAATAGCGATCTGGGTACTTTGAACGGAGACGCGGTCCCCGTCTTTTGACGATCTGCCGAATTAAACCAGTGGATCGAGCAATGAAATCGCCTTCGCCAGTGCTTTCGTGGCATAATCGAGCCAGTTCCTGTAATTCGTCGGCATCGAAGTTTCGAATGGGTAAAATCGCGGCCTGAAATGAGACCGCCTCCTCAAGCTCAAGCAAAAGGAATCCAAGGTTTCTCAGGAGTCGCGCTGCCTGACCCGATAGAAAGTTTTGGACGCTAGGTATGTGAGTAGTAAAATCAACGTGTCCAATAAATATCGACGAGTGTAGATTCTGGGCCGCATGCGCCAACCGCTTGTCAAGTAACAGCGCAACAGCGTCCATGCTAGCGCTCTGCTCCAGCAAGAAGTTCGCAAGATCTAGCGCTTCTTTCTTAGGATTAAAAACTGTGGGAACAAAAGTTGTTTTGTCCCTGAGTTCCTTTGGAAGGAACTGGCCATTCAAAATCTGATCAGCTCGGCCCAGGAACAGTTCGCTCGCCAGTCTCTTATCGGTCGCCAAGACGACAAGGATTTTCATTTCACTTGATAGCAATCAGTTTTGCGATGACTGAGGCCGGCAGCATGAAATTTGAGCCATCATTGGCTACAAACGCAAGAACTTTGAAAAACGTTTCAACGTCGGATGCCGTGATATCTGCCTGTTCGGTTGCTTTTCGGGGTTCAGTATCGAATTCAAACGGAACGTCTAGTGGAACGAGCGCTAGCTTGGCTCTCATGGTGGGATGTTCAACCAACCTGCAGCCATACGTCGGCCCACTGTCTCTGATAAACAGTTTGAGGGTTTGGCCTGTTGTTAGGGCTTCCTTGTAGTTGTCTAGTCCGCGCGCCGTCAACAGTCCCGGTAGGGCGCTTAGGAAGACCGGCTGCCGCCTCTTCGTCCAGTTTTCATCCGCGATGGCCTTGAGTGCAGCTCCTAAGAATTGGACATCCATATCATTCTCCAAAAATTATAAATTTAGCCAACTCAGAGCTGAGCGATACACGCCTCGCCTGGGAAAGCCCTCGCTCTCTGTGCCTCCTGCAACTCCGAAGGGAGCGAGAGGCACGGCTTGGTAAGCCGTTAACGACTTCTGTTCACAACCCAGTTAGCGAAGTCGGCGTCCAATCCCGCGGCACTGCTGTAATACGCACGTCAGTCATATTTGTCTAAGGCGGCATTGTCAGTGACGACCAAACGCGGTCAATGGACGGCGGACGCACTGTCAGGTGTTTCGCCATGCTATGGCTATCTCCCACTAGTATATCCTGCAGCGGCTTAGGAGCCCGCTGAAAAATTGCCGCTCCGCGTAAGACCGACAGATCCTTCAGCCTAGCTTTTCACATGTGGGTTGACTCAGTCTATTTTTCCATGGTAGCTGAATGTTGGGTTAGCCCTAGTGTGCGCCGCAAGACGTGAAATGTTCACGTCTTGCGCCATATCTCTGAAATCCTGCTTGGCGATCACCAGTCGCCTTAGTAGCTGCATGACGTCCTGCAGGCACTGGGCGTTGAGGTGGCGCATCTCGCCTTCTACCTGTCATAGATACGGTCACAGGGAAGACTCCATGAACCTGCGGCAAGCGGTACTCGGGCACCGGGGAGGACGACCCGCAGGACCTAGCGACTGCTTGGAGCCGAGGCTGTGTGAAAAGTCGATCGGCGGCCGTTTTCAGGGGTCCTTCGACCCTTGGCGACCTCCAAAAAATCGCACCTGGAGCGTTCTAGCGGGTCGTCGTTCTGCGAGGCGCTTTGGTAGCCGCGTTTTTACACAGCCTCAGACGGCAGCCGTCATGCTGAACGGGCGGGCCTTGCGTCAGGGCTCGGCATCGCCATGCCTCACAATTGGCTAAACAAGCTTTAGGAGGGTGATGATGGCCGAACACAGGCCCGTTGAGTTCGCAAATTTTGTCTGCCGTGCAGGCTCGCTAGAGCTGTTGGATTTTGTAGATACTGTTATCTTGCCGGCATTCATGAGTCCACTCAGTAGAAAATGGGGTGACAATTCATATTTCCTGCATGATGTCCGAGTGATAGACCTTGCGCCTGAGATGCGTAATGGCGTCCTAGCGGTCTGCGGACGTTTTGTAAAGGACACTGTGCTGCACAGTCAGCAGATATTCGACCAGGGCGAGCTTGTCGCAAACAATCAGAAAATCAAATCCTCGCCGTCTGCCTTCTTCGTGCTACTTCTTGAACAACATAAGTTAATTTACTGTTCGGAGTACAAAGGAGCGCCGAGCCTTGAGACATTGCGGTCAACGTTGCAGCAGTTCATTGGTCGAACACACTCAACCTACATCCATGCCGTGTACGAGGAGTGTAAGGCGGATGCACAAGCTTCTTCCTTCGAGAAAAGGGAGCGCGTAACGAAGGTGGCGCTACTGGCCGATTTCCCTCGGCCAACGCTTGAGATCGTGCCGTTAGCGAGCCAAGAGTCCATTGAAGAGTTTATAAAGAGATTTAAAACACTGCAGTCAATGACAATTCGGCTCATTAAGCCAAACAATGAGATTAATAATGAAGGTTTCTTCAAGGCGATGCGGGGTAACTCAGAAAAGCTGGGCGCGTCTACATCTGCGCTTACCTATAAAAATTCAGATGGCCTTAGCAAGGCGACTGCTGCAAGCCATGCTGAGGCGGCCGCCGACGGCAATGCAGAGCTAAAGTTTTCGGGAAAGGACAAGGACGGACAGCAATTGAGCGGGAGTAACGACGATTTCCGCGTTGTGCGATTTGTTCAAGATCTTCCTTCAAAACCAGTGGCTGCCGCAAGGAGGCTTTTCCAAGAATTTATGAGTGCGCGGAAATCTGGTTTGATTGCAGGCGAGCCTGCCGCAGCGGATCGCCAAGAAGCGCGCCTAGCGGTAGTTCGTCAAATGGTCACAAACAATGAAGATTGAGCCTAAGGATCTTACGAGAGAGAAAACACTTCTCTCGCTGTACGTTCTTTCGTTTAAGTTCCCTGGGAGCTGGTTCAACCGTGTGCTGACGCTTGTTGCATTGTTGTGTGCGGCTTTCTGGTGTTGGCATACTAGAAGTGATCCTGGGAAAATATTCTCCCACTTCCGAAAGGTGGTGGATGCAGATTTTGCCTTCGCAACATCGATTCTTGGATTTCTGGTCGCTGGTTTCACGGTGTTTGTCACTATCACCAAGGTCGACATTTTTGTTGAAATGGCAAAGCAGGAGTATGAAAATACTGGCGAAAGCTATTTGAAATACAATTTAAACGCCTTCGTGCTGACATTTGTTCACTACATCGCGTTTCTATTTTTTTGCCTTTGCATCCAACTTTTTGGTCAGCCCGGAGGACTTGCGGCCTACTTGCTAGAGAGGATTGCAGAGGAATGGTTCTATTCGAAAAGCAACGTCCGGGCACTCGTCGCATCGGTCTTGCTAACTTTCATCACTGCATGGTCGGTGTACGTCGTGCTTTTATTGAAGTCATTTATTTACAATACTTATCAGGTGGTGACCACTGTCGTCAGATGGGAACTGGAGAAACCGCCTGAGCGCTAAATCGGAGCCTGCCTCGTATGCGTCGGCGCCAGCAGTGATGCAGAGATCCGATGAATATATCTCATAAAATCCGATCAAGGTAAAGGATTCTTGGGGAAATAATTTACCGCTATGCGGCTTGTTTTGTTTATCTGGGAACCGTCTCGGTGCCGTCTGGTACGGTGATATTTTATCAAGTGCTGAGAGAGCTGAACGGAAAGGCTTTGTGGTTTCCCAGGGCGCATTGTGGCACTGTGTTCCTGCAGAACACATAAGGCCGAACTGGGTAAGATGCATCTTGATAACTTGACACGAGTGGTGCGCGCTTTAATGCATGGGCCGCTGAAATAGGTAGTGTCGAGCTTGGCTTTTCGTTGCGAATTGAGGCGCCCGCAATCTGAGGAATCTACCTAGTCTTTCAAAGAAGTGCAGTTTCAGAACGAAGGATAGAGGTTCGCTACGTGCAGTTGGCGCCGACCTCTCTTGCGACGTGGCCCATTCACACCGGAGTAGCTCCTTGTGACGAAGCACCGGCATTTCAGTAAGAGCCCCTGTGATGGCAGCGTGAATTTGTCACGCCATGCGGCAGCCAGTTCTGCTCCATGCCGTTTGAAATCTCGGCTCCTATTCGCCAGACGCCTCAGCAGTGGCGTGAGGTGGTGCAGCCGCCGGGCGATGAGGTGGTGCACTTTGCCTTGACCCTGCCACACGCCGTAGACAGCCAGCAGCCGCAAGCCCTGCAGTTCCTGGCGCTTTTGCGAGCCGGCAACCCAGCATCCGTTCGAACCGACGTTGCTGCCCCGGTAAACGGGGGGGGGGCACGTCGTTCGCCACAGTGGTGCCGCTAGGGGCGGTTGCTTGTGCTGGACAGGCATGGGCCTACAAGAGACGGGCATGACAGACATAGTCGATCCGGTAACACGCAGCCGGATGATGGCCGCGATCCGCGGCAAGGACACCAAGCCGGAGATGGTGGTGCGGCGCTATCTGCATTCCGCGGGACTCCGATATGTCCTGCATGACTGCACGCTTCCTGGGAAGCCCGACTTGGTGTTTCCCGGACGACGTCTCGCCGTGTTCGTGCATGGCTGCTTCTGGCATCGCCATCCCGGTTGCCGGTATGCGACGACGCCGGCCACGCGCCGTGAGTTCTGGGAAAAGAAGTTCGCGGCCAACGTCGGGCGAGACCGGAGGACGGCTGACGCGCTTGAAGCGGCAGGATGGACAGTGATCACCGTCTGGGAGTGCGAGACGCGGTCGTCCCAGTTCTTGGAGCGCTTGGCGCAGGCGGTGAGACACGTTCCGGTAGCCGGGCGAACGCGGCCCAAGCAGCCCGCGGCTCGTCAGCCGCGTCGCCGCCAGTACAGTCCCCCGTCGTCGGCCTCGAATCCCGGCAAGGCGCGCATCTCGCTCGAGGCTGCGTCCGGCCCGACGTCCGGGAAGTAGCGCATCTCCGGCCGACCCGTGCCTGCAGTCGGCTTGCGAAAGAAGCCGTTGAACCGTTCCACGAACATCTTGCATTTGCTTGACGGCGTCTCCGATGCGCCGCCAGCTGGCAGGCAGGCCGATGAATAGAGAGAGTGCCTGCTCAGATGTCGGTATCCACAGCACCAGTGTCGTGTAACAATACGTCAATATCATTTTTCATCGTTGTGAAACAGCCTTGTCCCATCAACTTGCGGATGGCTTGCGAACTGATGGGCTAGGATTCTGCGTGAATCTTCGAAACTGCATCTGGGGTTTCGAAAAGGCGGTCGGCAAATAGAAAATTTCTCAAGGAGGGGGAATGCCGAGAATGTTTTCGTTGAAGAGGCTGAGGGCCTCTGATCTTTCTCTTTTCAAGACTTATTTTCTTGACCATCCGGGAACCAATCAGAAGGGGTTCAACCTGGATGTCAAGATCATGGAGGGGAAATTCTTTCCTGATCTGCGCGCCTTGCTGGAGTCACTGCCCAAGCATGCGGCGCACGTTGACCTTACCCTGGTCGGGCCGGGCGGGGCCGAACCTCATTCGTTGGCGCGCAAGGTCAAGCGGGACGCCAAGAACATAAGGCTGAACGGAGAGTGCGTTGACGCCCCGGTTGACGATCCCGAACGGTATGACGTGCTGGCCCCGAATGATCTGGCTGTCATGGAATTCATTGGATGCCCCTTGCCAGTCGCCGTCAATGTGGTGCTGATCGCAAGGTCCCATGAACTGGACCAGTGTCTTTACAAGGTATTCGACAAGCTGATGCCCGACGTGGCCGACTCGATGCGATCACTGTCGCTTCGGGAAATCGAGGACGCGATTCTCGAATGCGTGCTTCCGAAGGATCATCCGATCCTTGACTGGCTGGAGGACGGCCTGCTCGAAGAGGTTGGCCAGGGGAATGCAAGGGTCGCTGAAGAGATAAACGCGCGTCGTTCCGGAAGAGGAATGGATCCGGAGGCCTTCATGGCTGCCAAGGCCTCGGCGGAACGGACGGGACGCTGGGGCGAGGAGCTGTTGAACGGGTATTTCGAGTCGCTCTACCGTTTCCCGGGTTCCGGAGAATACGAGTGGGTTTCCAGAGCGAACGCGATATCGCCCTTCGATTTCAGGTTCTCGCATGGCACCCATGCCGAGCGTCATATCGATGCAAAGAGCACGTCAGGACCTTTCGAGAGGCCGATCTACATGTCAGTCGCAGAGATCCGGCATGCCGTGCACAGCGGAATACCGTACGACATCTATCGCCTTTTCCATGTGACAGAAGACGCGGCCGTCTTCAGGATTGCCAGAGACGTGGGGCCGAAGCTCGCTGAAATACTCGATGCGCTGGTCCACCTCCCCACCGGAGCAAGCGTCGAGTCCCTGTCGTTCGACCCTTCCTTCTTCGAGTTCAGCCTGATGCCGCACACGATTGGCGTGGAGGATCCTTTGCTGGCAGCTATTTCCGGCAAGCCCGTGTTTTAGTCAGTGACGGCGCGCTTTCCGTTTGGGATGTGCCCTGCTGAAGACAGGACCTGCTGCAGGCCTTCGGAGAGCATGCGGCGGCATGCCGGATTATCTCCTGCATGTGCCATCTCGCATGCAGGATCAAGGCACGCCCAGTATGCCGTGCACTATCCCGGCCACCTGCTTGGCGATCCATGGAGGAATCGAGCGCGCGACCTGGGTGTACTGCGCCGTGCGGTTTCCCTCGAAGAAGTAGTCGTCGGGAAAGGTCTGCAGTCTCGCGGCCTCGCGTACCGTCAGGCTTCTTGCCTGTCCGGGATCGGGATGGATGAATCCGTGGCCTTCCTTCGAGATATGGGCAAGCACGGGCGTCGAGGGTCTGTGCGCGCACTGGACACGGTATCTGCCGAATCCCGGCGCAAGCGTGACGCCGCTGTCGAGACCGGTGCCCCGGTCCCCGAACAGGCTTCGCGGGAAGACCTCGAGGGCAGGCGACTCGCGGAAGCACCACGCATAGGCAGCCGCGAACATGTAGCGCGCCACGTCGGCCGGCAACACGGCGCGGGCCTCGTGCTGGATCACGCCCCCGAGCTCCGGCACGTCCAGCCACCCGGCGACATCGGCGGCACCATCCTCGAACGTCGTGGTCCAGGGAGTGAACCCGTTGCCGGGGCAACCCAACCTAGAAATGGAACCGATGGCCTCGGCCATCTCCGACAGCACCCTCCCTTCGCCAAGCGCGCCCCATCCCCTTACGGCACCGGGCGCCGCACGCACAGCCTCTCGCCACCCGCTTCCGGATTCGTCATGGATCAGCCGGCCCCGGATTCTCGGCATTCCGCGCAGGACGTGCGTGACCGTGGCCTTCGCGTCGGACGGGACGAGCAGGCCGTTTCGACGCATGCGTGCCAAGTCCGAGCGGATCGCCAGCACGACGGTCCGGTGGCGCGCCTGCGGAATCCCGTATCGTTCGCATTCGATGACGTGGTCATCCGGTCCGGCTTCGTGCAGAGCGACGTTCCTGACCAAGGATCTCAACTCGTACGACAGGCCTCCGGGAATGGCAGCGAGGTCTCGCCTGACATGCTCGAACACGGTCCCGGTTGCCCCCATGATCTGCTGACAAAATCCGGGCACGTCATCCATCACGATGACCGGTGGCGCATGGGCAGCGATGATGCGCAGGTATTCCCGGTACAGGAAGTGCCTGTGGTCGGATGACGGCCCCGCCGCTTCCCGAAGCCTAGATCGTGCGGTTTCCACAACGGGCATGCAGGGCGGACTGCCGGCAAGGACCCAGGCCGTGGCATCGCCCAGCGCGCAACGGATCCTGGCATCCAGCAGGTCGGGCGGTATTTCTCCGGGCATGCCGTTCAGCACGACCGCATCTGCCTGCCCGAGCGCTTCGGCGACCGGAGGCAGGCTCTCGAACTCCTCCCTTGACAGCTCGCCACGAAGGAAGCCGTGGTAGCTGTCCAGCCTCGCCCAGGAGCCGCCTTGCCACGCGCAGCCGCAGCGTGCGGGTCGAGGCCGGATCCTTCTCCAGGGACAGGGCAACGCGGAACGAGGGCGTGCCGGTGCTACCGCTCACGCTTGCGAACCCTTCGCCAAGACCGCCGCATCCGGCAAAGAGGTCGATGACCGGGATGGTCTTCATGCGGAGCGGCGCCGGCGGGGACTCGTCCGGACCAATTGCCGGCGCGATGCTCCCGCACGCACCGACCACTTCGGCGAGGCGCGGTCCCCAGGGGGGATGGGCGAGACAGCAGCACGCGGCAATGTCGGCGCCTCTCCGGGACCGCGCTGCCGCACCCCGTCATTCAGCACACGCCGCACTGGTTGGCTTCTCTGACGATGTCGATCGCCTCGTCCATGCCCAGCGAAGGCAGGTTCGCCAGATCGATCATGTACTTCACCGCCACGACACCGGACGGGGGGCGGAAGTCGTCTGGCAGCCTCGGAAAGTCGTCGTCCACGGCATAGACGTCTGCGCTCCTTACCGAAAAACGCAGCAGCGCGCCGGAGCTGCGCATCTCCTCGGACCAGTCCATGCTCGCCATCTTCGTCATGAAGTCGTCCAGTGCCGCGGCATCGCCGCGCAGCAGATCGACGATGGCGTCCACCTGCGTGGCCAGCGTTTCCTCGCCGCCGACGCTCTGCTCCAGCTGGATCGAGACGAACAGCAGCCGGCAGCCGGGAGGTGCCCGCAGCTGGTCCAGGCGCGAGATCTCGTGCTCGGCCCGGCTCTTGCGGGTGGTCTTCACCTCGATGCGCAGCCGCTCGCCCACGAAGTCGTGCCGCTCGGAATCCGGCCCGCTCCACTGGCCCACGGCTGCAGGTCCCAGTTGCGGGATCATCAGCTCCCTGAGCACGAGGAGCTCGCCGAACAGGCCGACCTGCGTGGTCTTGTCCATCTCCTGGCGGACCGGTTTCCAGGCCGATTGCCACGCGCGGACGGTCGCGTCCACCGCCTTCCAGGGGTTGCGCCCCTGTGCCGCGACCGCTTCCACGATCTCCCTGCAGAAGGGCGTGAAGACCGGCTCGTGCGAGGGCGGTGCCGAAAGATCGAGCACGTCGCCTGTCTCCAGACGCAGGTGCCTCACCTTCAGTCCGTTAAGGTCGGGCGACCTGGCACCCGCAGGGCCGGCGGCGACCGGAATCAGCAGGTGAAGATGGCCCGCCTCGTCCATGCCTGCAAGCAGGAGGCTCGCGACGCCGCCGACCTCGACAGGCTCGGTGGCCAGCACCTGATCGCCCGAGGGGCGCATGGCCCGCAGCCGGGCCCACTGCTGCGCGGTCGGTCCGTCAGCCATTGGACACCATGCGGTTCGTGATCCAGGTGGTGCCCGCATCCGAGGTCCTGGGCAGGCTCAGGGACAGGGCGATGACGGCACCCGGATACCCGATGCCGAGATACTCGGGATCGAGCGGGTAGATGATCAGGAGGCCCTGCGTCGCCGGTCTGGCCGCGCGCATGGCCTCGGCGTCATGCGCGCCGTTGTCCCGCCTGTAGGCATCGGGACCGCCGGGCAGATCCACGCCCTCGTGAGCCGGGTCGGTCAGGATGCCGATGCTCTCGCTGCTGACGCGCCTGCGGCGAACCAGCCCGATGTCCACGCCGCCGAGCGCGGCCGGTCGCCCGCCCTCCGGCGACGCCACGAAGACGGACCAGTCCGTGAGCTCGCCTGCGGCCGCACGACCCATGATCCAGTCGGCCAGGGGTCCGCTGCGGAACACGACGATGTCGTCGTGGACGCGGTACTCGCGCAGGAATGCCGCGATGTCCTCCGGAGCGACGTCCCGCGCCAGCCAGCCGCCATGCCGCCGGACGGACGGCGACATCCCCGCAATGAACCGGTCGGCAAGCTGCAGGTTCTCCTGCAGC
Organism: uncultured Azohydromonas sp.; assembly: GCF_937926365.1. GTDB lineage: Bacteria > Pseudomonadota > Gammaproteobacteria > Burkholderiales > Burkholderiaceae_C > Azohydromonas. The sequence continues at coordinate 101,991 of NZ_CALAOH010000255.1, forward strand.
CTGCCGGGATCGGACAGGGGCAGCAGCACCGTCTGCGGGTGCTCGCCCGACCAGGAATCCTGCTGCGACATCGCGGTAGCGGCCTTGTTGCGGGCCGTGAGCAGCAGATCGCTGTGCGCGCGCAGCCGGATGGCCATCTGGTCCGGCCTGCGCCCTGCACGGGCGAGGGCGACGATGGAGTCACGCAGCGACTGCTCCACGAGGGCAAGCTCGGAGAACCAGCGGGCAATGCCGTCGGTTGTCCAGATGCGGATCAGGTCCTCGTAGCCGCGGCGGAATCCGTACCACCGGGCCATCTGCAGCAGCGTGTCGCACATGGATGCCGTGCGCAGGAAGTACGAGACCGTCAGCCCTTCCAGGGTGAGGCCCCGCGACAGCCGGTTGCCGCCGACCGCCACGATGTGGCGACCCGGCTTCGTGTCGTATTCCAGGTCCTCGCCGGTGACGCTGTTGAGCCTCAGGACCACGATCTCGCGCAGCACCGTGATGGCCGCCTCCAGAACGGCCTCGTCGTCGCCGGGCACTTCGACGCCCGGCTTCATGTCCTCCCACGCGGGGCGGAACACGGCCTCCAGCCGCTGGCCCTGGCGCCACGCCTCGCGCCACACGTCCAGCTGGGTGCAGATGGCGTCGGCGATGCGCTCCTGGTCGGCGGTGCGCTGGCTCACGTGCACGAGCATCGTGTGAGCCTTGCCCGCGAAACCCCGCAGGAGCCGCACGCCACCGGCTAGGCAGAACGAGACGAGCGCGTCGGCCAGCGAACCGGGCAGGACATCGCCGCTGTCCCGGCCCAGCACGATCTCGGCCCTGCTGCGCCTGCGAGATGTCCGCAGCGCCTTCACGTCGCTGTCGGGCACGGCGCGGAGCACGTCGCGTCCCTGCGCGCCGACGCCGAACAGTTCTTCCGTCCCGGTGTAGCCGTTGGGCCGGGGCAGCTGGATCACGAAGTCCCTGGGGAAGAGGTCGGTGCCGACGTGGCGGTCCACCGCGTCCGGATTGATCAGGATGTTGGCGAACGGCGTGGCCGTGTAGGCGACATAGGCCGCCTTCCGCGCCCGTGAAAGTATCGACCGGATGAGGGCGTTGGTGCGGGAGGGCGCATCGCCCTCGTCACTGTCCTCCTCGTCGCTGACGGACGGGTCCGGCGGCCTGTTGCCCCTCGTGTTGATGGACGCCTGATCGGCCTCGTCGTCGATGACCAGGACCGGCATGTCCCGGAGATGGCGTTCGGCGGATGCCAGCCACCGGTCCAGCTTCTGCAGGACCGGTACGTTCTTCTTCACCACCGCGAGGAACAGGGCCGGGGACGCAAGGATGGCCATGTCCTGCTCCCTGAAGTCCTCCGCGGGTGTCGTCAGCGTGATCCACTGCCGGGCAGACTGCTCCCGCCCGGGCGCAGTCGTCTGCCCGCCGATCAGCTCCCGCTCCAGGCGGCACTGCGTCTGGTTGCGCAGCGAGTCGTGGATGCCGGAGAGGATGACGACGATGCGGTAGCCCGCATCGACCGCCCGTGCGGCAACGGCGGTGTAGTTCGCCGTCTTGCCGCTCTGGACATACCCGACCACGAGCCCGCGGCCCTGGAACGGGGCGTCGGCCAGCGGGTCGGGCAGGTGGCGCAGCACCCTGAGGGACTCCGCGGCGACCGACTCCACCTGCCGCTTCTCCCAGCCGAGGTCGCCGAGCAGCAGCGCCTCCAGGCGGGCCCAGTGGCGCCAGGCGCCGGCATCGAGGCGGTCGGTCCAGCCGCGGTGCGCCGGCACGGCGCTGACCACCCGCAGCAGTTCCATCAGGCGTCCTTCCGGGCCATCAGCTGCTTCTGCGCCTCCACCTTGTCCAGGCTGGCCAGGAAGGTCGCCAGGTGCGCGACAGCCTGCGGATCGGAGCGGATCTGCTTGACCAGCGCGGACAGGCCCGGATCGACCTCGCTGACCTGGACATCGACCGTGCCGGCAAGTCCCCTGGACACCTTCCACACGAACTTGTCCGTCTTCACGTCCTTGACGGCGATCCTCGGCGCAGGCGCTGCCGGAGCGTGCCCGTTTCCTCCGGCGGTGGCGGGCGCCGGGGACGGACTGCCGCTTCCGGCCGGTGCGGCTGCTCCTGCCGTCCCCCCACGCGCTGCAGGCAACGGTCCGGGGGCAGGGGCCGGGGACGGTGCGGGCGGTGCCGGCCGTGCCTCCTTGCGGTACTTTCTCTGGCTGTCCTTGCGCGCGATGTCCGCGAGCTTCTTGATCTCCGCCTGGAGCTGCTGGGGCAGCTGCACGATCTGCTTGCTGATGTTGATGCTGAAGGCGTCGTCGAGCACCTGGTCGAAATCGACGATGACCCGGGCCAGCTTGGTCTTCTCGTCGTTGGTTTCCCACATCTGGTGCCAGCCTCCCCACTTGATGAGCCGGTCGTGGCGGTAGATGAAGACGCCCTGGGTCTCGTTGCGCTTGCCGTGCAGGCCGATCAGGTCCAGCGCGCGGCGGACCGCCTCGGGCCCTTCCGCCTTGTGGTACTCGCCGATCTCGTCCTCGCTGGGCAGCAGGTACGCCTGCACCATGACGCGACCGTCCTCCTTCTCGGTCGGTATCCGCACGGGTTTGGCGTCGTAGGGAACGGCCAGCGGATGGCCGAAGGGATTGTTCGCCTGGACCGGGTTGCCGTTGATGGTGATCCTCACCGGCTTGCGGCCCGCGGCCTTGCCCTCGATGAAGCGGTGGAACACCAGCGCGAGGTGGCGCTCCAGGAGCATGACCTCCGCGGTGTGCGGATCGACGCCCCGTGACGTCGGCATGGCCTGGGGCGGGCGCATGTTCCTCCACAGCACCACCGTCCCGTGACTTCCAGGGGCCGTGACATCCCGTTCCCACGGCTCCAGCGGGTCCGACTTCGCGACCCAGCCGTCCATGTCGTCGACGTCCCAGGTCAGGTGGTGGACCGGTCCTCCCTCGCGCCGGGTGACGACGGTGAAGACCTTGGCCTGGGACCAGGACGCGCCCTTCAGGCCGAAGCCGTACTTCCCGAGACTGTTGCCCGAGTAGTCGGACAGGCCGCCGATGCGCATGGCCTCGGCCAGCTTGGCCTGGTCCATGCCGTGGCCGTTGTCGGCGATGCCCAGCCACCGGCCGTGGCCGCCGTCCGGCCGTCCGAACGTGATGGCGATCTCCGTGGCCTCGGCGTTGATGGCGTTGTCCACCAGGTCGGCAACGGCCGACGGCATCGTGTGGCCCACCGCGGCCAGCATCTTCACCAGGCGCGAGGGATGCGGGGGGAGCTCCACGCCGTTGGGTCCGGCCTTGGCGGCCGCGGGGGGCACGGTGGCGCTGCCTGCCGCAGGTGCGGTGAACAGCTCCGGCCGGGCCTCGGCGAGGGCCTTCCAGGTGCGCTCGCCCTCCTCGTCATGCAGCGCGATCATGGCCGACTTGGCGAGCATGCTGCTCTCCCCATCGGCAAGGATCGCCCTCGTCACCTCGTGGTCTGCCGGAAAGACGGCCCATGCCCCGGTGGCGGGGCTGGTTCCCGCATCGACCTCCATGGCGAACAGGCACCCGGGATCGACGAAGGCGTAGCAGGTGTCCTTGGGACAGTTGCCCTCCAGCCGCCAGTTCTTCTCCTGGCGCTTGAGCCACTGCCGGGCCATCGCCGGACCGTTGTCCTTGTCGTACAGGACATCCATCTCGATCCGGTCGGTGTCCTTGGCTGCCGGGAACACCCGGTCCACCACGTCCCAGTCGAAATTCACGGCACGCTGCTTGGAGCCCTCCTTCCCCTGGCGGCGATACTCGTGGAACATCCCGAGTTCGCTGTGGGTGAGAAGCCGCAGAATCAGGAAACGCATTTCTTCTTGTCCTCTCCTGTGGTGGCAGCCGGCTGCAGGTCCAGTCCCAGCAGCTCCTGGCGCATGTCGCCCATCGGCTGGCAGCCGATCATCGAGCGTATTTCCATGGCGATCGCGTAGGAGACAAGCGGCGGCACGGCATTGCCGATCTGCTTGAACGCGGCATTCATGCTCCCGCGGAAGACGAATCCGTCGGGGAAGGACTGCAGCCGTGCGGCCTCCCTGACCGAAATGGGCCTTGCCTGCTTCCTGTCGAAATGGATGTGGCTGTAGGAGTCCTTGCCCAGGTGCGCCATCAGCGTGCGCACCGGCTTGTTCTCGTACAGCATCCACCACTTGTTCGGGAACTTCTTCGGGTCGTAGGGCAGTGTCCAGTCCTTGGTAATCTGCTCGATACGGGCGCTGTCCGCCGTTTTCTTGCGGCCCGAGCGCCACAGCCCGTCAAGGAGCTGCTGGCGCTTCGTCTCGACGAATTGCCATACTTCCGGGTACTGCCAGCCCTCTTCCATGAGGTTGAAGATTTTGTAGTCGCGCGGCAGGTAGCGGATGACGTGTCCCGTGCTGTGGTCGGTGGTGCCGAAGCCGGGCCACTGCCGCATCAGCCGGGACCAGTCGGTGGTCGGGACAGCCGCGGTGTAGCTGACCGGTTCCGCAGGGTCCTTGCGTCCTCGCCTGATCCCGCCGCTGGCGAGCAGGTCAAGGGCATGGATGGGCGGGAGGTCGGCCAGGGCCTCGCGGGCCGTGGTCGTGGAGGGAAGACCGGCCGTCGGGGACGGATCGTCGATCCAGTGATGTCCGTGCTCGATGTCCAGCTGAAGCGACCCCTGCTCCGGAACGAGCTTGCGGGCCGTCGCGCGCGTGCCCTCGTAGCCGGACGGGAGCACCGTGAAGTGGGTCGGTGCCGGAAACCTGATCTCTGTGTCGAGGTCCCTGTGGACGCCGATGAGGAACATGCGTTCCCGTGTCTGCGGAACCCCGAACCACGAGGCGTTGAGCAGGGTGTAGCGAACGTCGTAGCCCTCTTCCCGGAGTTCCTTGGCCACGAGCTCGGCCACGTTCTCTCCTCCGTGATTGAGGATGTCCGGCACGTTCTCCATCAGGAGTGCCAGAGGCTTCGTCTCGCGGACATAGTCGAGGTAGGACTTCCAAAGGTTCACGCGCCCGTCCACCAGAAAGGCGGTCTCGGCAGTCGTCTCCTCGCGGCGATGGGCCTCGTGGCGCAGCTTGGCGCGCCCGACCCGCGCGAACGCTTGGCACGGCGGTCCGCCGACGAGAACATCCACCTGCTCGTCGACCGCCCCCGCGATGCCGAGGTCCTGGAAGATGGAGCCCGGAGACTCCTTCGTGATGTCGCGAGCCTTGAAGTGGGCCTGACGGTTCTTCCCGTGGCTGATCGACTCGAAGTTGGCGCCATGGGACTCGGCGGCCTTGTCGTCGAACTCGACTGAGGCAACGGACTCGAATCCGGCCGTGGCGAATCCCAGGGATATGCCGCCGCATCCTGAGAACAGGTCCATGAAGCGGGGCGGTTGACCGGACTTCAGCCGTGCGATCTTTCGGCGGATTGCCAGTTGTACTGCCATCGGATGATCCCTCTAGTTCTGTCGCGCACCGTGGCGGACGGTGCCTTGCCGGTACGACCGGCAAAGGGTCCATTCTCGCAGCTCACGACCCTGCGCCGAAGCCGGTCCGGGATCAGACCGTGTCTGTTTAACGCCACGCGGCTCGGCGCGACGAAACAGGGCATGCCGGGGCGGCACGCCCTGCCAAGTGCTTGGCGGGAGGGTCGTGAGCCAGCGCAAGACGAATGCGCCGTCTGCCGGAAACGAGACAAGGTAAACGTCACCGCGCAAGCTCGCCACGCGAGCGGACCGAGTAACCCAATGGCGGCTTTTCTGGTGGCCATCTCGGGTTGTGGCACAGCTAACAAGCCGCCCAGTCACCGGCCAAGGGAGAGCGGCCTGGTAATTCCTGGTGCCGGGAGAGACAGATGCGGCGTTGCGGATCACGACGAGAATTATGAAGCTGATAGTGCGGTAGACAGAGCAGACGTGCCGTCCAGGGACGAAGCCAGGGTAGCGTCCAGGAGGCTCATGGCGTGAGCCTCCCGCGCAGATTCTTCCAATGCTGTCCGGCTTGGAGACCTGCTTCTGGCGCCCGGGCCGTTACGGCGAACTGGCCAGACCGGGACTCGCGGGCGCTCCAATGACCGACTGCTCTGCTCAGTGCCGAGAAAGCCAGGAGCCGGTGTCACTTCCGAACCACATCCTTTCAGGAGGATGGACAAAGCGAAAAACCTACATGTGCCCAGCGTTTACCTGAACTTATTCCATTGCTGCTTGGGCCGATGCTGGTGGCCGAGATTTGCAACGGAAACCATCCCCCCGGTCGGGCGTTCTATTCACTTTTCGCCCTCTGTGCTGCGCGAAAGCAAAAGGCCTGCTGAAATGGGTCATGCGGCAATTCTGCTCTGGGAAATTGATATCAATCTAAATCGCATATGGCTGCAGCCGTCAATTGCTGTGCGTGAAACAGACATTGTCCCCGGGAATTGCAAAGGAATCGCACACTGAACAGCGTGGCCTGATGTAGCGGGGCCGGTCCTGGGCAGGTGGCGAATAGTTCGGCGGAGATGGACACGCGATCGGCGGACTTGCCAGCATCGATGTCTGCTCAGGCTGTTGGACAACCTGACCTATCAAGTCCTGCAACGAACAGACCGTCCCCTTCGCAAACGCTCCAAGCACGGCCCTGTGGCAGATCTCCAGCGAGGCAAAGCGGCGCGGTACCAATGCATGGAGTCGCAGCTGACGCAGTGCCTCGGCATCACTGCTGTTTGCCTTGATGATGAGGTGGACCAGATCTTCGATGCTCGGATCGCTGGTGTTCTGATGAGCCATCAACTGCCTCGTTTTTCAGTCAACAGCACGCCTTCTGCTGAAAAAGTGTGCCTGAAAGAATTCTTGAAGTTCTGGAGCGCAACAAACTTGAGAGTTTCAGCCTCAAGCAGCTCGACGACATCCTGGTTGGACGAGTTTTCGCTTTTGCGGTTGTCCTCCATGGCAATGCCAAGCGCGGTCCGCCCTCGCCTGTCCTGCAAGGTCGGATCCGCGCCCATGTCCAGCAGTTGCCTGACTAAGCGCACATTGCCCCTTCGTGAGCCGAAGAGTCCCGCTCCTCCGGATGCAAACATCAGTGCAGTCCTGCCGCTGCCGTCCTGTTCGTTGACCGTGTCTGCGAATAGCTCCGCGAGCCTGTGGGGCCACCTGCCGCTGCGGGTTCTCACCATCTCGATCAGCGCAGTCCGTCCGCCCTTGTTCCTTGCATGGGTCCACAGTCCGCAATCCTCGATCAGAAAACGGCAGAGCTCCTCGTTTCCGTCGATAGCTGCGCATGCAAGTGGCGTCTCTCCGGCATCGTTGTAGACCTCGTTCCAGTCGCCATGGCCTTCCCGGAACAGGCGCCTGACCTCGTCAATATCACCCTCCGAATCGCGATGAAGAGATTGGTGGGAAACGTCTTTTTTATGTCGGGGAGCGGGCGGCTGCATTCCGGACAGTTGCCGGTATGGCAAGTTCTGCAGAACCTGAAGTTGAACTTGCAAGTGGTGCAGCGCAGCGTTGGAGGAGCCTCTCCAGCCTCGTAAACGAGCTCTTTGCGGCATGCTGAACAGGTTCCCTCGTGGATCATCATTGTTTTCTCCTTGCTGCAATAAGTTGACTAGGTAACTTTTGTTTATCTTTTCTTGCCACCCAGACACTGCTTCAGAACCGCGTGCGGGACAGCGCCAGACAGGACTACGCCTCAGGCGTCTTGTGCTCCGCCGGACCAGGAGTGACTGAATTCTGAAGACGGAAACCAAGTCACATCTGGTCCTTGGAGACGAAACCAGACTCGTTCCTGGATGCTGCGGAAGCCGTTGCGACTGAAGGCACCTCCATGGCCCGGACTATGCGGCCCAGGGTCGTGCCCTCACCGCCAGCGAGACTGAGACCGTACGCGACGGAGAGCCGGTCAAAGTCCTCTGCATGCCATCCCGAATCGGTGAGGTCCCTTGGCACGGGCAGGTGCATCGCTTCCACGCTCACGTGCCAGTTCGGCGTCCTGTTGATGGTTTCTGCGATGCCAGCATAGAAATGCATCCTTGAGCCCCCACCGCACAGCAGCAGAGGCACCTTCTGCAACTGGTGCACGGTAACGCCCTTGCCTACCTTGGCGTCATGGATGCTTCCCGCGACTTGCCTGCGGTACCGGTTTGTCCGGAACTCATCGTCCACACTGCTGCCGATCACGTCGAGCTTGTAGCCCGGAAGGTAGTCGGCAACCGAGTCCGGAATGGCTCGGAGCCGGCCTGTCGGAAGTGCAATGGACGAAAGATGCTCCCTGGCAGCCCGGGTGGTTTCCCCGCCGGAAAGCAGGCCCTGCAGCCAGCTGACGCGTTCCCTGTGGAGATTCATCGCACCGTTGGGCTCCACCCGGCTCGAATAGAAGGTAAGCACGCCGGATCCACCCTGCGGAATCCTGACATGGAACAGGGCGGAGTCCACCGTACCCGCGCCGATGTCGACCAGCATCATGACTGGGCGGGTCTGCCAGTCCCAACGCGCCGAGGCCATGAAGCCCTGCAGCTGTGCACTGACCTCGGGTACCGTGTCCACGTCCTCAAAGGCGAACTCTACGGGGCAGTCCTGCTCCGCCCTGGTGTGGGCAGCCGCTGTCAGGGATCGGACGCGCCAGGCATCCACTGCCTCCCCGGTGATCTCCTGCGCACTGGCGTCGGCCGCAAGGTTCGCGGCGGCCCATGCAAGCCTCCGGAACAGGTCCACCCGGCTGCTGTCCTCGTAGGACCGGGCAGCGAGACCGAGGTTGAGCCGCCAGTTGAGCTCGTGATGACCGTAGACGTCCGCATGCTCCGTGAACAGCCATCCGCGGGCCCGGCGGATGACCAGCGCAAGGAACGCGCAGCAGTGGTTGAACTCGGTAACCGGACTTGGAGCCGGGCATGCCAGCAGTGCCAGCTTCAGATCCGCGATGCAGACCGCGCCGCGTTCCAGCGAGTAGACATTGCCGTTCTTGAAGACGCTGGATGGCAGCAGGTATCCGTCGATGCCGGCCCTGTGGCCCCGGAGCCTGACTGGAAACACGCTGGTGGCAGCATACGCGTCCCGGATGACGACCTTCGTGGCGGACGTCCCGAAATCGAGTCCGAGTATCAGGTCTGTCGCGTTCCGCGGCGACGTGGTGAGCTGGCGCTCGATGCCACTGCTGGCCAACGCGGGCAGCTCCTCACACTCGTCCGCACCATCCGCGAACAGCGTGTGGGGATGGAACGGTCCCACCTCGACCAGCCGCGATCGTGGCGTTTCCGGTGCCCTGACTGCCGGAGTGGCGGATGTCCGGGACAGGGTCGTGGACACCTGCTGCCCCGCCAGCGGCCTTGTCGGTTGGTTCTGTTTGCGGGCTGTCGGTATGGTGGTGGCGTGTCCCGGGGACGGCGCCGCAGCGCGCATGGGCTTCCTGCCGTCGCGCAGCCATGCCTGCGGCACCCAGTCCCGGTCAGTCTGCCTGACCGGACCGGTAGCGCCGGTCCCCGCCGATGGCTTGGCGCTCCCGGCCTGGCGCGAGCTGCCCAGGCCGGCGGCCTCCATCGCGTCCCTGAGCTGGCTCCCCAACTTCTTCATTGCGTCCTCCTCTCCGCTTTCTGGTCACTCCAGCAGCACGACCCCGGCACACACCAGCGACGATTCGTGTCTCAGCTCCCGCCGGCCCAGCAGACGCGCACGGCGCTCGTTCGCGCGATCCCGGACCTTCGCGATCCGGCCCTCGTTGGCCTTGATGGTCCGCGTCCGGTTGTGGAGCCTCAGCCGTGCGATGAGCTCCTGCAGACGCCTCGTCTCCCGCTGTTCCAGACGGTCCACCTGATCGAGCTGGAAGGCGATCCGGTCACGGTTCTCGCGGGCAGCATTGGCAGCAAACGCCTCGTAACGACGGTCGAGGGCGTCCATGACCGCGTCAAAGCAGTCACCCACGGCATTGCCGTCAAGCGCTCCCGCCGCTCCGGGCCAGGGATGACCCTGCATGGCAGCCGTTGTCACGAGGCGTTCGGCATCCTCGGCCGGCATCACCTCGTCACTGCCGAGTCTCCGGACCTCGAAGGCGAGACGCTCGGACTCCTGCTCTCCGGTGACGGTCCAGCGACATACCGCAAAGACATGGGGACCTGTCGCAGCGCTGCCAGTGGCCAGCGCATGCATCCGCATCGCGGCAACCACGGCACTGCGATGTCTCTCTTCTGCATCGAGCCGGCGTCGGACAAACGCCACGAGCGGGTGGTACTGCGAGATGGACTCGGCATCGCTGCGGGTCTGCCGCAGCACGTTCTCGAACACGCACGGCTGGCGCCCGGCGGCCGGGGTGGCAAGTCTGGTTCGGCCCTGCAGCCTCTCCTTCTCGACAAACTCCGCGAAGGCTGCACGCATTGCTGGCCCGAGGTCCAGCTCCCAGACCGGCGGGTCGCCGTCTCTGGCCCTCACGAGTTGTGCTCCTTCGCAGTACTCGTCGATGAAGTCGCCTATGTAGGAGCGCAGATCCTCGGACGTCACGTAGCGGTTCAGGCTCCTGGCCGCAGCGATCCGGTGCTGCAGGTAGTCCCCGTGCGCGACCAGACGCCCGGCCTCCTGTTCCAGGCTGTCCTCAATGCGCGCGTTGCGTTCCACGGCCATGCGCGTCTGCTCGATCATGTCCAGCTCTTCGTTCTCGCTCAGGTCGTGGCGCAGAAGGTCGAAGCTCATCTTGCGGATGACGTCGCCCAGCACGCCTTCCATGCTGCCGAGCGCGCGCTCAAAGACATGCAGCCGCTCCAGGAGCCTGTCGTAGACCCGCTCGTCAAGCGAGCCACCCAGGAACAGGTTCAGGATGACAATCCGCTCGGCCTTCTGTCCGATGCGGTCGATGCGTCCGATGCGCTGCTCGATGCGCATCGGGTTCCAGGGCAGGTCGTAGTTGACGAGCAGCGAGGAGAACTGGAGGTCAACACCTTCGCTGGCAACTTCCGACGCCAGCAGCAGCCGTGGCCCTTCCGGCGACCTGAAGCTTGCAAGAGCAGCCTGCTTGTCCATGCCGCCCATGAGCACGACCGCATCGACGCCGATCTCGGCAAAGCGCTCGGCAAGGTAGTTCAGCGTCTCCCGGAAGTAGGCGAAGAGGACCACCTTCGCCCCGGCATTCCGCTGCCAGTACTCGAGCAGCTGGTCGCGCAGCGTGGCGAACTTCGAGTCGTGCCGGCGCAGCGCCTCGAAATCCCCCACGTCACGGGCAATCCGGGAGAGCTGCGCGATCAGGCTGCTGGCATCCGGGCGACGGCGTCCGTTGTCTTCCAGCGTGGCGTCATCGCCGAACGCGTCCCACAGGATCTGGTCGATCTCGTCGTCAAGATCAGCTGACCTCCGTGCCCAGGCACGGCATGCGGCGGCCATCGAGCTGCACATCTGGCGCTGCGGGATCGTGAGCATGAACCCCTCGGCCATGTCGAGCTGCCGGCAGTAGCTGCGCACGGCGGCCGTCACCTGACCGTAGAACTCCACCTCGACCGGTGTCATGTCCGCACGGACTGCCACGGGGTTGCGGACCACCCTCCTCTCGTGAACGTCACGCTTGCGGGTGCGGGTCACCACCTTGGTGACCGGATTGATCCGGTCCAGCTGCTCCGCAAGCTCGATCCGGCGACCGGGCGACTGGAGTTCGGCTTCATCCGGCAGTGACTGCAGGGTGAAGCGCAGGGCCTCGCTGCGGGCGGCGACCTCCGTGCGCTGCAGTGCCTGCAGCGCCGCCGTGATTGCGTCCGTATCGGGCTGTCCCTGGAGAAGCATGTCCTTGAGCTCGACCAGGGGAGCGTTCTCCTCCAGTGCCTGATCGAAGGACCATTCATGCGGGAACGTGTCACTGTCAACCAGATTCAGCAGATGGAAGAGATCAGCATTGCGCAGGTGGACAGGAGTGGCCGACAGCAGCACGAGGTTCTCGGTCATCCGCCTGAGCAGGCGCCCGAGCCTGGCCGTCATCGTGTCGGGGTTGCGCATGTAGTGCGCCTCGTCGATCACGACAAGGTCGAGTGGCAGCGTGTCTCCTGCGCCATCCTCCGCGATGCGCCTCATCCGTGCCGCCAGCGTGCCTTCGTCGTCGTCTTCATCGGACGAATCGCAGACACTCCGCAGCCCCTGCATGCTCGCGATGATGGCGAACGAGGCGCGGGAGTTGCCGGCAGCCTGCTCAAGCACCTTCACCGTTTCCTCGGCGCTGCACAGCTGCGCCTGGACGCCGAACCGTTCGGACAGTTCCTGCTGCCACTTTTCGCGCAGCATCGCCGGGCAGAGCACGAGCAACCGCCTGGCATCCTCGCGACTGCGCAGCTCGGTCCAGATCAGTCCAGCCTCGATGGTCTTGCCCAGACCCACCTCGTCCGCGATCAGAAGTCCGCGCGATGGCGAGTCTAGGAACGAGAGCACCGGCTTGAACTGGTAGGCATAGAAGTCCGTGTTCGTGGTGTAGAGGCTGTAGATCAGGTCCGCCAGCCTGCCGCCGAGCCGGGCGTGCGTGAGCGCAGACCGCACATCCCTTGACCGCCCGAAGCGCAGCTGCCTCATGTCGCTGTACGGATTTCCGCCTTCCGCCGGCACGGGCTCCAGCGCGAGGCCCGGCACGAACTCCGTGCGCTCGGGAAAGATCACCTGCCAGCGCGGCGAGGCCGGATTGCCGGTGGTCTCTCCAGACAGGACGCCGGTACGCGCAGGATTGGACTTCAGCCGGACCCGCATCCCTGCATGGAAGGTGGCACTCATGCCCGATCCTCCTGGTCCACGCACCGTCCACCCGTGCCGTTGGCCTCTCCCGGCGCGCCAGGCCACAGGATCGGTTGTGCTGGAAGGACGGGGCCATGGAATCCCGGGTGTGGGTGCGTGGCCCCGATTCGTGCCAGGCCGGCTCTGCTGGTCTTCACGTCTGTCACCTGTCTACGCTGCTGGGGTGAGGCATCGCGCGATGTCCGCAACGATGGCTTCCACATGCGGTGCCTCCGAGATGCCTACCCGGGGCCAGTTGAACTGCGGATCCGGCTGCACGTCTCTCCCGGTCCTTGAACGCCAGTCCGCCACGAGGGACCTGAACTCGCGCTCGGTGAGTGCCAGCCGCTTGGCCATCGAGGCGGGCTCGAACGCCAGCTCGGCGCGGTTCCCGGGGGCAATGTTCGCGTGGTACACGGTTGCCTTGCCGCGGCGTGCGGACGTGAAGCGGGCACCGTTTCCGCTGTCGAGTGGCTGCGCCGTTCCGAAGTACGTCGACAGCCGGTCGACCGTCATGTCGTAGAGGTGGTTCTCCATTGGGGTTCCCTCGTGAGCGGTTGCATGTACCTCTTCTGGCAGCGGCAGCTCTTGCGGACGGGCAGGCCCTCAGACGGCCTGGCGAGCCATCCGGGCTGCGAACCTTTCAGCCTGACCGGCATACGAGCCGCGCGCCGACTCCGGCAGGAAAACGTGAAGCAGGCAGCGCGCTCGGGACAGCCCCGCGTAGTGGAGCATCGACCGGCCGGCATCGCCCATGTCGTCAATGTCCATGGCAAGGACCACCATCCGCTCCAGCCCCTTGAATGCGTGCATGGTCGAGAACACCATGTCGCCCGCCGATGCCGACATGGCATCAACCAGCGGAACCCCCGCAATCTCCCTCACGTCGCCCACCAGGGAGTTTTCACGCGTACGCGTCGAAAGCACCGCGATGTCCTGCGGGCGGACATCCTGTCGCAGCAGCCTTGCCACGGTGGCCTCCAGCTGCTGGCGGAACGTCTTCCGGTCACGGTAGTAGATGTTGTCGCATGGCGGGCCATCAGGCGCTTCCTCCAGTGCGAGGTCGATGCCCGAGACGATGGAGGCCTGCACCGCCACCTGACGCGTGTTCCTGCAGTTCTCGAACAGGTCGTCGAACGCTGGCTGTGCCTCTGCAAGACGCCTCTCGACCTGCTCCTGGACGTCAGATCCGTAGATGTTCTGGTACCGGTCGAAGAAGATGTGCCAGCAGCCGCGGTTGATGCCTGGCGCTCCGAGCAGCAGGTCGAACGCGTCGATGTTGTCTGGCGTCAGCAGGTCCTGCGCCTCGTCGATGACCAGCGCGTCCCAGGCCGGCAGTCCTGCTTCGAGAGCAGCATCCACGAACGTCCGCGGGAACGTTTCGGCATAGAGTTCCCTGGTTCCCGCGGCAGCGTCCAGGCGGTCCTGCATGCCTGCACGGCGGATGACTTCATGGAACAGGGAGTGGACATGGCGCACCTCGACCCGGCGGCCGCGCGGCTCGGCCGCCATGGCGGCTGCCAAGTGACGCGCCAGGAGCTGGTTGAAGCACAGGTACAGCACCCTTCGGCCCTCGGCAGAAAGCTGCATCGCGCGCTCGATGGCAATCACCGTCTTGCCCGTTCCGGCCTTGCCTCGCACGATGGTGCGGGGATTCGCAGCCATCCGGCGTGAGGCCCTGACCTGGTCGCGGGAAAGCTGCACGAGCCTGGACTCGACCCCGGTGAGGTAGCTTCCCAGGCTGAATGCCGAGTCCACGTCCGGACGAAGCAGCTGCCGGGCGCGCTGGATGTCCTGCCGCGTCGGCAGCCGGGGGGTGCGACCGTGCTTTTCCTGGAAGACCTTGGTCCAGTGACGCTGCAGCCGCCCGATGTAGTAACCAAGATGCAGGCGGAATTCACGACGGTCCAGCAGCACGGCCTGCTCGATCTCTGCACCTGTTGCCGTGAACGTCTCCATTGGCATGACGACGCCGAAGCCGAACAGGACGTCCTCGAAGCTGCTGTCGGCTGTCTCGAGTTCCTTGCAGACGGCGAACATCGTTCCCTTGGCCTGCGTCCACGGATCCTCACGCTTCGTGTATGAGGAACCCGCGGGGTCACCGAAGGTCCAGACTCCGCCGGCACAGGACACCTTGCCGCCCTTGACCTCAAGCGCGAAGAATCCCTTGGTCGACAGCACCACGATGTCGACCTCTCCCCAGATCTTCGTCTCGTGGCCATGGAGGCCCAGCGAATGCAGCACGATGCAGTCTGCATCGAGGTCACGCCCAAGCCGCTCATAGACGATGCGTTCCCCGTATGGACAGTCCTTGGGCTGCTCCGGAATGAGCGTCGCCATGTCTCAGTCCGCGTCATCCATGTCGAAGAAACCCCTCCATCCCGCCTGTGCTCCCTCTGCCGGCAGGCCGACCAGCATGGTGCGGTCCAGCTCGCGGTTGAACTTTTCACAGGCTGTCTCCGGCACGAGGAGGCAGCAGTGACAGGCGGCTCCGCTGACCCGTTCGCCAGACTGTGCAGGATCGGTTTCCAGGCACACAGGATCGCTGCCACACCATCTTGCGGCTTCGATCGTGCGCAGGATGATCTGCTCCAGCCGCTCTGGCTCCGCCAGCCGAACGAGGCCGCCAAGGCTGCCCTCGGAATCCGGTGAGCCCGTGTACACCAGCACGCCGCTCATGGCGGACATCGGCCCGCTGGCTTCACCGACATAGAGCCGTTCCCGCAGGGACGATGACGAGTAGCCGCAGTCGATGGATATCGTCCGTATGAGCGCGTGAGCGAAGGAGTGGATGAGCAGCAGCCGCGCCGTGATGCTGTAGTCGCGCGGATACCCTCGCTCGGCCGCGATGGCAGCCGACCGGCTGTCGAGGCACGCGACGCGGGAAAGAACCGCGGGATTGGCTGCAACCCAGGCGTCAATGGCTTCGTTGCGGAAGCGCAGGAAGATGCCCTCCCCGCGGATCTCGGCTGCAGGCAGCCAGCCGCGGGGAGCTTTCGACAGCGGTGCGACATGCCCATCCCGGATTGCACCCGCGATCCGTTCACTGCTGACCGGGTAGGGCTCGATCCTGCTGAAGCCTGCAAGCGCGCGCACCTCACGCAGCCGCGAGACGGCGCCGACGAGATCGAACCACCGGGACAGCTCCCCCTCGGGCTCGTAGACCGAGTTGCAGAACTGCGGTACCACGCCTCCGACGATGGGGTCGTCCCTGTCGTGCGAGAGGGCCACGTACTCCTCGGCCCGCGAGCTCACCTCGGTACGCTGTCCCTGGATGCCCTCGATCCGCTGCTTCTCGCGAAACGCCATCAGCAGCGGTTCCACGGGCATGCCGTACGTCGTGGCGAGCCTGGTGAGCACGGGCATCACGGCTTCTGCGGGCATCCCCCCAAGTGACAGCCACTGCCCCTCGATGATCTGGAATGCACCCTCTGATGCAGGAGGAATGGACAGCGCGGAGGCCACCACGGCGAAGTGTGCATTCGACGCACCCCGCTGGATCACCCGGGGCGGTGCATCGCAGTCAGGCTGGCGGTCATGGAGCCACGGGCGCACGCCGCTGCACTTGACGCCCTTGAGACTGTCGGGCCGGAATGCGTCGCCCAGGGACTCAACGGCCCGGCACGTCTTGCACCGGATATACAAGTCAGCCAGGGCAGCCGACCTTCCGCGCGAGCCAAGCTCGAGAGCAGGCCGTTCGCAGATGCCTCCGGCACGGTGCCTGTGAGCCCACCATTCCCAGGGGAACTCGTCCATGTGGCCCTTGCGGCACGCGATGACGAAGCGAACCGGGGTCGTCTGGACAGGCCTGGCGTGACCGGTACATTCAAGCTGCGCCCCGTCCGCCGAGAGCTGGAACGGATCCCCCTCCCTTCCCAGCCGGTGGCACTTGGGACACTCGTGCCACGAGGGAAAGCGCACGGCCGGCAGCGCCTGTGCGGGATCCACCCGGCCGGGTTTGCCAGAGATGTCCTCCGTGGCGGGTGGCAGCCTGAAGTGGCTGACACCCAGTTGCGCCTGCAGCCGCGTCTCGTTGATCGTCAGCGACGGAAGCCGCGTCGCGTTATCCCAGTCCTCCAGCCCCATAGGCATGAAGGAACCCTTTTCCAGGTCAACGATCGCGCCGATGCCGTAGGTCGATACGAGCTGCGAGCGGCGCACCTTGCCCAGAGGCTCGACTCCGGAAAACGTTGTCGCGGCCTTTCCTGCAGCGCCGCCTGGCCGGAAGCCCCTTCTTGCCGTTGCCATCATGTACTCCAGGTTCTGCGCGTGATCGTCTTCAGGACAAATGCGGTAGAGGGTTCCACTTCCCGCATCGAGTTGGGAGTGGGCCATGCGAGCGTGCTGCCAGTGCCGCCTGTCTCTGCAGCGCACATCAGGTGTGGCGCACTCGTTCCGAAGGGCGTCTTTTTCTCCCAGTAGACAAGGCGCTGGGTCGATGTCCTTGCCTCGCTGCTGCGGCGTGCCCACTCCGACACGATGGCCTCGAGTTCCGATGCGGCTTCTGCGGCTTCGCCGGCATCTGCAGCTGCCGCGACGCGGGCCCGTATGGTGGCCAGGAGATCCTGGACGGCAGGATCCCGGGGATCGAACCTGATGGCATCTTCATCGCCGGACAGCCCTGTGACGAGATGCCTGACAAGCGAGGCCAGGACGGCGTGGAGTGCCTTGTCCCGGGCCCGAGGCGCCCAAGGCGTGACGCTGGTGGCCTCGACGCTCCTGTAGAGGGCTCCGTGGTAGGCACGGAAGTGCTCGAAGTGGGACAGGTCGCGGGGGCGGCCGAAGTTGTAGAGCGTGATCACGAGACCCGGCAGGCCACGGCCGACACGGCTGCTGGCCTGGATGTACTCGGCCGTGGACTTGGGCTGCCCGTTGACCACCATCAGGCCCAGCCGGGGCACGTCCACGCCCACCGAGATCATGTTGGACGCCAGCACGGTGTCCCTGGGCTCCTCATGCTCGCACGGATCCTTCATGAAATCTGCCAGCGTTGCGGACAGTGCGTGAAGCAGCTCGGGAAGCTCACGGGACGAACGGCGGCTGCTCAGCTCGACCGGCAGCTGCTGCAGCTCGCGCATGGGCGTGCCGGTTCGGCTGGCGAGAAACTGCATCTGGCGGGGCACGTCATCCTGCATGAGGACGTAGGCACCGCCGAGCTCGCGCAGACTGTTGAAGTAGGCGACACAGCTCCAGTACGGATCGACGGCGCCATCGTCATGCCTGCCCCCGTGCCGCAGGCCTGCCGCGGACTGCAGCAGGGCAGCGACCAGGGCCTGCAGCGCGAACTTCGGGCTTCGGCCCGCAGTCGGGACCCCGATGTACAGGCGATCCGGTCCGCTGTCGTCACGGACAGCGAAGAACGAGTCCCTGGCCTCGAATCCGGGAGGTGGAAACTGCAGCACGGACCGGTCGAACAGCGAGCGCACCTGGGATGCCGCATGGCCGATCGTTGCGGTAGAGCCGATTACCTTGGGAGGAATGCCGTCCCGCGTGCAGAGGGTGTCCACCACGGTCTCGTACAGGCCCGCCATGGAGCCCAGCGGACCCGAGATAAGGTGAAGCTCGTCCTGGATGATCAGCCCGGGCGGTGTTCCTCCGTCCAGCCCGAAGATTCCGCGGATGGCGGTGCTGCGTGGAATCTGCGCGAACTTGTCGATCGTGCCGATGAGCAGTGATGGGGGCGTGTCGTAGATCGGCTCGTCGACCGTGAGCACGGGAAGCGGCCGGCCGCCGGATTCGCATCCGGCCTGGGCGCAGACGATGTCAATGCGCGGCAGGAGCGGGTCGGCCCTGTAGGCCGATCCCCGGAGCTCAGTCCCGCAGACGGGACACCGCAGCAGTTGGCGCGGTGTCGACTTGGGCTTCTGGTCCGCTTGCTCAAGTTCGATGGCCTCCCGCGCCTCTGCCATCTTGTTGGGCGTTGCGTTCTTTCCGACGTACAGGCCGAGCGAGATGCGCGCCGTTCCCAGCCGCGGATCCGACTCCCTCAGAAAGTCGCAGGCCGTGATGAGGGCCGCCGCCCGCTGGAACTGCTGCACCGTCAGGAGCCGCAGCGTGTAGCGCATGAGCACATCGACACCGCCGGTGGCACGCCGGGACTCGCTTGTCAGCCGCTGATGGAAGATCTGGAAGGCTGTAAGGCCGAGATACGCTTCCGTCTTGCCACCGCCCGTGGGAAACCAGAGAAGGTCCATGCAGCGCCGGTCATCCAGCTTCGGATCGACCAGCCCCGGGATCACCAGCAGCATGAACGCAAGCTGGAAGGGGCGCCATGCCAGGGGACCGGCCTTCGCTCCACGAGCGGAAAAGCGGGCCTGCCTGTCCATTGCCGCATTGGCCAGGGCAAACGCGGTCCAGACGGCATCGTGCGTGCGCAGCATGTTCACGCCCGCGCGGATGCGTGCTGCGGCAAGCACGCATTTCTCGAAATTTTTCCCGGCGGCCTTCGCATGATTGCCGGTGAATCCAGCGGCACGAGGGTGCAGCTCTGACTCGATCCAGTGCTCGTAGCAGTCCGCGAAGGCAGCCAGTGCCTTCACCACGTCCCCGCGCGCGGACTCGCTTCCCAGATACGCCGCGTCGAAGGCATGGGGGTACTGGCGCCTGAACACGTCCAGTAGCTCGTGTCCGTCAGGGTCCGTTCCCTTGACGGACGACGCCGGCAGCCAGGTGGTGCGCACCTCGTCAACCGTGCTGCCCGGCTCGGCTGCCCACGTGGCTGCGACCCCATGGCCGACGGCGAACTCGCGGACATCCCGGTACAGCAGCGCGTTCGTCAGCGCGTCAGCGTCGTTCGCGTCGATGTTCGGCATTGGCCGAGGCTCGATGGCCGCTTCGTTTCCGAGCACGGCCCGGACCACGACCTCGGCCTGGAACATGCATCTCGCATCCCTCGGCCCCGACCTCTCGTCGTCAGGCTCCTCGTTGATCAGCGTCACCGTGAACACATGCTGTCCGGGTCCGACACGCCGCCGGACGTGTACCGAAAGCCGTGGATCGAGAACCGTTTGCCCCGAGTCGTCAGTGAACTCGCTGTACTTCTTCGTCGAGGACAGGCTCTCTGGCGGGAGGTGCAGCTGGTAGCCAAGCTGCCTTCGTTCCCAGGTCCGCCCTGGCCTGGGCGCCGCCCCGTCCTGGCCCCGCGCTGTCTCGCTTGGCTCTGCCGGTGATGCATCTGCCGGAGCCGCAGGCCCGGTTTCGCTCTCTCCGGATGGCCTGTCTGCCGAGGCATCCCGGGGCTCGTACCGTGCCGTGCTCCCGAGGCTTATCACCACGGTTGCGCCCGCCTTGACCGCGAAGCTGATGCCGATGGAGCAAGGCCGGATCGTCCTGTATCCCGGGATGGCCGTCTCTGGCGCCGATGCGGACTCGGGGTCGGCGCTGGTGCTGCCCGCTGCATCGAGGCCCGCTTCATCATCCTGGGCGTCCACCGGCGCGCCTCTTGGCCAGAGGATGCCTGTCAGATAGGTGTCGACTGGCGCCGAGTCGATTAACTCGTCTGGCCGCAGTGGGCCGACGAGCAGTGAACTGGCCATCTGCACGAGCTCCGCCCGCGCCGCATCCATTGCCTGGGTATCAGCTGCCACGAGACTTTCCCATCTTGAAGTCGCCCGTTCCAAGGAGCGATATTCCCAGCCACAGGCCGCTGGAGCGCCAGGGTTCCGGGACCGAATCCACAACGTCTTCGGTCACGCCGAGCGTGATGATTTCCGAGATGCGGAGGTTGTAGATGACGCCTGGCAAGTAGTGGTACTTGTCCCAGAGAAGGCGCAGCAGGTCCATCGTTACCTGCGCACTGGTACGGCCAAGAAGCGGTTCGCTTCCGTCCCCGGTCTGCAGGCGGATGTCGTACCGGACATCGCGCGCTTTGGCTGATGCGTCAGGGCCGGAGACTTTCCGGAGTACCACCTTGTGCCCGCGCCATGCAGCCGCGTTTGATGCCAGGTTCCTCTGCAGCATTTCAACCGCTGCAGCATCACCGTGGACCGCCGTGTCGACAAGGCTGACCGGATCGATGTCTCCCGGCAGCCCTATCTGGAAGTTGACCATCCCTCCCCACGAGACATGCCGCGTACGACTGGAAGAGGCTTGCCACTGGTAGGGCGCCCTGTAGATGCAGGTCGAAGGAAGACGTCCGAGCTGGGTGGCGGCTCTTGTCACTGCGACGAAGCCGACACGCGCCTCCTCCAGCGGGTCGTCGCATGTCTCGCCCTCGTCCTTCCCCTCAAGAAGGGCGACGTTGTCGAACTCCATGCCCTTTGCCTGATGGATCGTCGTGACGACGACCTTCGCTTCGTCGTGATCCTGGTCTTCGGGAAAGGAGTCAGGCCATGCGAGGCGTTCACGCAGCACGTGCATGTCGAGCGCAGAAGCGCCATCGGAGGAGCCACTGGCCAGCGAGAGCCTGCGCCAGGCGAGGTCAGCCGGTGGCACGGGGATGGACTGCACGCCATCGCCTGCTTCCTGCACTGCACGTGCATGGACGGCGTTGAACGTCCCACGGGTGATGGTCCTGGGCTTGAACCGTGAAAGCAGCAGTGCAATCCAGGGCGGAGCATATGGAACGTTGCCTGCCAGCCGCAGGTGCACCTGCACGGGCGGGCTCTCGATGCCGTCACCCAGCAGCATCTTCGCTACCCTTGCGGCTTCCCCGTTCGTGCGGGTCAGGACTGCCAGCGATCCTTCAGGCAGCCGGGTCAGCCAAGCGGGGCCAAGCCTTGAGTCTGCAGGTGAGGTCGGCAGGTTGTCGAGGAAGCGCCTCATTCCGGCAAGCTTCTTGGCTGGCTCCAGATTCCGGCGTTCCAGGATCCGCCGCAGACCGGCTGCCATGTCAGCCAGCTTCTTCGTGGCGCGATGGTTGGTGGAAAGCTCAACCTGACGCAGGCTGGAACCCATGCGGGTCTGCAGCTCCTGCCATGGGTCCAGATTCGTCAGCTGTCCGCTGCTGCGGGCCGCGAACCCGTAGATGGACTGTGCGGGGTCGCCGAGTACGGTAAACCCGATCTTCCGTTGCGTGTCAGAGAGGCGGGAAAGCAGCGTGTTCACCATCCCGGCCCGCACGCCAGGCAGATCCTGGAACTCGTCCACCACCACGTGCCTGATGATGGAAAGCCGGTCCAGGACAGCCGTCTGCGTCTCGTCGGCGAGAGCCGCCGTCGCAAGGGAGATGTTCTCGTCGTGGGAGTTCCGGAGCAGGTCGGAAGCGGGGGCGCCGTTCTGGCGCAGAAGGCGGAACGCCCACGAATCGAATGTCCGGATTGCCAGATGCCGCAGGTCCTCGACAAGCGCGGCGTCGACCAGCTGCAGTCCCTCGATGCGCCGTGTCAGTGTCGCGACGGCACTTCGCGAGAAGCTCAGGACGAGGATCTGCGCTGGCTGGAGCCCCTGGCGGAGAAGATGCACGAGCCGCATTGCAGCGACCTGCGTCTTTCCAGCACCCGGACCTGCGACCACAAGAAGCCGCTCATCCCATCCCGCCCCGATGACGGCCGCCTGCTCGGGATCCGGGGTAAAGCCCGTTCCGGTGGCAGGACCGCGTGCATCCTGCCCGGCGCTGCCAACATCGCTGGATGCGGCCGGCAAGGTGCTGCCCTGGGCGATGGGTGAACCAGGGCGCAGCGATGGCTTCCCGTTTTCCTCCGGCCGATCCCGAAACTTGACGCCTGTCCTCTGCCGAGGCGAAGGCATGTCGGTAGGTCCGGTGTCGTCTCCGTCGTTATCCCCAGCACCGGAATACTGCTTCTTTTTCACGCATTACATTCTGCATCAAAATAATCGCTTTGCATGTTAAACAATTTGGCCATGAAGGCAGAACAGAGGGCGGTGCGCGACGTCACTGCTGGCGGCCGCATGTTTCCTCCGCAGCCATCATCTATGGACTGTCTTCGGGTGCGCCACATGGGGCACCGCCAAATGGTTAGTGATGCTGTTGCCGCCGAGGCTGGACAGCGAGATTGACACCAAGGGCACCCTCATAGGCTTGCCGCTGGGCTTCGGCCTCGACTGGATCACTCCAGACGTAGCAGAGCGCCGCACTTGTCGTGAGCGCCGGTCCTGTCCGGGTGTCGCAGGTCACCATCCGGGCGTCGGCAGTTGCCAGGACATAGTAGGAAATTGGTCGAGCATCCTTCACATATTCCCTCCCTGTCCGACTTGGTGGTTTACTGCACAACAACGTCCCATGTACCGGAAGACGCATTGCTGCCAGCTTCCATGCACCCATGTGTACCGGCAGGGCGTAATGGACAGTCCCGCGCCGGGGACGGCACAGCCTGCGCTTTCCCCTCAGATAACCTGAAAGCCCAGGGACTGGACGCATGCTCACAGGGTTTCCAGTGCCCGAACGGCATCCTCCGGGGCAAGGAAGCCCGTGATTGGCGTCACCACCGACCGGCCATGCTTCCGAGGTGGATAGGTGACGCGTACAACCTGAACCCGCCCGGCTTCCACTCGCGTGCTGATGGTGTCGTCGTTGGTACGCTGGCGCGCAGCAAGGGTCGCATTACGCAGATCCATCAGGGTTGCCATGACGATGCGCTCCTTTTTCCATCCGAAAAACCCGGGCCTTTTCCGTTCCCTTTGCCTTGGCAGCGCTGCAGGCTTTTGCCGAAGTCGGCTCGCCTGCCTGTGCGGCTGCATCAAACCTGCCAAGGACGCCAGCTGTGCTTTGTCTTGAACCCGGCCACTCGATGTGGGAGTCTTGCTTGACAGCTCAATGAGTTCCGTTCTCCATCATGGAGCACTGAGCATGCACGGCATCGTGTGCAGATGACAGCCCTGCTCTGCAAGCGCCCGCTTGGCAGCCCCGATGTCAGCGATACCGAGCCCTACAACAACACGAATCTCGCCGTCGAGCGATTTCCAGTAGAGCCAGCGGCCAGCTTCACATGCAGGCAACTGCGCGCCAGCTTTAACAAGTGAAAGCGCCAGTCTGCGCGGGTCATCAGATGCGCGCCATACGTGGAACTCGGCGAGGTCTCTGCGGCGGTATTTGGATGCCCGTGAAAACGGCACGCCAGCCAGAGGAACATTGTTGCGTACCCAAACATAGCCAACCCGCTCCATCACCTGCCTCGTCATGGCGCCAATCATCTGCTTGACGCGGTCGTCCATCACCTTGTCACCGAACTCCTGCAACAGCCCTTCTTCGAGAGCCTGGAGAGCGGGACGCTCCAGGTCAGAGGCAGCCTGCATCCTCAGCACGGATTCAGGCCTGTTCAGGTAGTTCCACAACTTCTGTCCTAGCGGGGTGCTGGCCAGACCGGAATAGCTCCTGGCTTCGAACGGGGGTATCTGCATGAAGAGGGCTTCTGGGCGTTGTATCGATTCTGACGCGTCAGAATCGACGTGTCAACGGTTGTCCAGTAGATGCCCGTACTGGCAGTGCTTCGGTGTACCCGTCTTCCTTCTACACCTGGAAGCCTTACCCTCCGGTGACGGAGTCTGGTCCTTGTTGTTGCGCCGGTAACCTATATAGGACTTACGCAAAAGAAACTTCATAATATTTTTCGAGTTGGTTGTCTGGTTGAGTAAAATAGGTGCCCACTCATGCGCGAGGAACTCTGTGAAGCCAACTCGTCGTGATTACTGTCAGTTCATTCTGGCCAGCCAGATCAATTACACGCAAACGTATTTTGCAGACCATCATCCGCACTTCTCGCACGATGCCATCAACCGCTATTTGCAGGACGACAACGTAACCCCCGAGGAGCTGTGGAATAGCGTCAAAGACGTCATCGAGTATGACGATGACGCTTGCTTGATTTTTGATGACAGCGTCCTGGACAAGAACCACGCTCACAAGATCGATTTGGTGCGTCTGCAGTACAGCGGCAACGCTCATCGGCTGATCAAAGGCATCGGCTTGGTCAACTGTTTGTACGTCAATTTGAGGACGGGGCGCTATTGGGTCATCGACTGGCGCGTTTACGCACCCGACGAAGATCACAAGACCAAGCTGGCCCATGCCAAGGAGATGTTCGATAACGCCATCCATAGCAAGAAGCTGCGCTTTCGCACCGTGCTGATGGACTCGTGGTATGCCACCAAGGAGCTGATGAAGCACATCCATGCCTCGGCCAAGCTCTTCTACTGCCCGCTCAAGAGCAACCGCAAGGTCGATGACAGCGGCGGTGAAGAGTCCTACAAGGCGGTGAGCGAATTGCAATGGACTTCAGAGCAAGCCGCGCACGGCAAATTGGTCAAGGTGCATGGATTCCCGGGAGACTTCAAGCTAAAACTGTTTCGGGTCGCGGTTGAAAACAGCCGCACGGAATGGATTGTGACGAACGATTTTTCTCAGGATTCAACTGACGGTACCCGAGAAATGTGCGCCGTGCGTTGGAAGATTGAGCAGTATCACCGGGAAGTCAAGCAAGCATTAGGCATCGAGAAATGCCAGTGCCGATCGGCACGCGCTCAGAGGAACCACATTGGCTGTGCAATGCTGGTCTGGGTGCATTTGTCTGAACTGGCCCGAGAGCTGAAGAAGAACATCTACAGAATCAAGAAGGAGATGTTATCGAACTACATGAAGCAAGAACTGAAAAATCCGTCAGTCCGAATGGCGCACGTCTGAAGTAGCGCCGAAAAACGGGACTTCGGCGCTAGCTGAAGGCGTTCTGCGTAAGTCCTACTATAGTCTGCAGCATGAGAGGCAGCCAGTGTGTGTGATGAATGGGCCGTGAGACTGTTGATGGCTGAAGTTGATCCACACTACCTGATCCAGGAGCCAGGAACCTCACACTGACCCGAGCATGACTTTCGAGATAACGAATCATTGGACCAAGGTGGGCTTTGTAGCGCACTGTGCCGAAACGCTTTCCCGGCTGGCCTCCAGCTACGAGGCAGAGCCGGCTTGGCATCGCTTGGCAATCGAGCAGGCTGTTGCTTGCACCAAGGTGCGGGCAACGAGTGGCGGTACTCCGGATGTTGACGACTCACCCGTGATAGAGATTGGTAGCCAGTTCTTCGACCACTACGATATAGATGCTCTTGCCAGTGCCTTGGGAAATTGCTACGAAGCAGCACTGAACACTGCCGCAGAAGTCGAGGAACCCGAAGCAGATGTAATGCTGGCGGCCACAGCTCTGGCAAGACTGTGCTTGAACGCCGCTTTCATGGCTGACCTTCTCGATCCAGACATCGACGTCGTGGAGGAAGCCGTGTCCCTGATGCGGAATGCAGGGGAAGAGCACGGAACTCATGCAGCAGCTTGTCTGGCGCGGCTACGTCTCGCAAGCGCCGGACTGCAGCTTGAACATGAGGATGCCTTGCCAGCATGCCTGGAAGAAATGTTGCGAGTGCAGGATTCCTGGCAGCAGCAAAGCTGGTATATGTGAGCGCAGGTCGCACGTTCCAATGCTGACCGGAACCTCGGCCTTTAGCGCAATGAGGCAACATGAGAGGTCAACCGCTCATGTCGTTTGACAGGGTGGATCAGGTTTACTGCCTGTGGCCATGGGCAGGAATCCGTGACCTGCTGCTGAACTCAAGTCCGCTCGAGATGCTTGTCCATTGTCCCGGCGCGGAACTGGAATCTGGGTGCCGTCCCTTGCGAGGCAAAGAACGCACCAATGAGGTCGTTCTCCAGCTCAAGCGCATGCACGATCCCACCGCCCAGAGGCTTGGCGAGGTGCGACACCTCCGGGGCCACGGGTGCAAAGGTGCTTGCGTGGTCTCGCATTCGCCCTGACAGGTCACTGGTCTGTCCGATATAGCAAACCGTATCCACGTCTTTGGCACGCAAGCGATAGAGGAACATGCCAGGTTGATGTACGACGTTGGAAATTGGCGCGAAGGGAGTCCATTCCAGCCCCATCCAGTCATCCGAGCAAGGGGAGCCTTGAGCTTGCAAACCCGGCAGAGAGTCTTGGTAAGCTGAGCCTGCGCCCTGGAGCTCCAGGCGTGCGCCGCAGCGCCCTGACTTGCGATTTCCAGGCCGCCTGTAGCCACCGTGAAAATGGCCATGATTGCACAGCGTGGAACGGCCGGCTGCCCGCCTGTAATGCCAAAGCAGCATGCATTCAGCGGCCAAGCGCTGCTCCCGGCTCACGTCCAGGGGGGCTGCAGAAGCCTCGAACGCCGAGCCAATCGCGTCTTTCCACGCCCATAGCCCGGGAGCAGCCGTGTGGGGATCGTTCCACGGCATCTTCGCCTTCAGGGTGCCAGACCTCAGAGACTGCAGGCGGGAGCGCAAGTCCCCAGTCTGCCCAATGTAGGCAAGTTGCCTCGTGTCTTGCACGCGTACCCGGTACAGGCCAGGACTCTTTGGCCAGAATTTCGTGTTGCCACCGCTGAAAGGTACCCAGACGGACCACCGAAAGCCGGCCCAGTCATTGTCGGTCCAGTCGTCAACACAGGACAACGTTGATGGAACAGCTGACACGTGCGCATCCATGAAGTTGGCCGATGGTCGTTGCAGTTCTTGGCTCAGCATCGCGGGAGGTATCTACTTGCATTGATACCGATGGCTGCAGGAAAGAGACTCTCGCCAGCCGCAGGCTCAATGCGTGAGCTCATAACCGCAGCTGGCGAAGTATTCCTGTTCTGCGCCACCGACGCCACATGTTTTGCTGTCTCGTCTGGACGGCCGGGCCGCTGTGTTCGCAGCGGCAGGAGCCGGCGCACGCCATCGCCTTCGACCAATCTATGCAACCGATGGCCGTTTCTCCTGACTGGGACGGGCAGGGCGGCAACGGCATCGCTGCACTGGCTTCGGCAATGCCGTCACACGCCGGGGTGTTGTTACAGCAGCATCGCGTTCTGCGTTCAGCGTGTTTGTGTGTAGGTCGCCCGACGCTCAGTTGGGGGCGGTGCGCGGATCGGCGCGGGTCGGGCCGCACAGGGAATAGACGCCGTCCACGGCCTCACGCACCGTACGAGGCCAGGCCAGCGCGCGTCATGCAGCGGCTTCTCGTCTACTGAGCAGCCGTCGCGCTCCAACCGGCTCCACGCCTCATCGAGCAGTTCCAGGCACCAACCGCGCGGGCCGTCGAGTTGCTGCACGGACGACTGCAGCTGGGCGCGTACCTGCAGCCGTGTGCCCAGGGGCTGCCGGCTGGGCCCGACCGGGCGCTCCAGCACCAGCGGCGTGGCCAAGCGCAGGAAGCCGCGCGCCATGCCGCCGAGGCTGGCCGCCAGCGTCACGTACGCCAGCGCGTCAAAGGGGAAGCGGTAGAGCGCGCCGGGCTGCGTTGCCGCGGCGGGGTCGATGTCGAAGGCATGCGTGTCCGGCACCACGAGGTCGTGGATCTCGAAGGCGTGGCTGGCGCTGGCGCGCAGCCCGATGGCTGCCCAAGTCGGCAGCACCTGCACGCCTGCAGCTCACGGCGGTGCGCAGCACAGCGCCATCGTTGGCGGGCATCTAGTCCACCTCAACCGTCAACAGCGGATCGATGTCCGTGGCGACGGAGCGTGCGGTCTTGGACTTGGCCGGGGGCGAGGGGTAGGTTACCCGGCAAACCCAGTTTGTTTGTGTCGCAATCGGTTTTCGCAGTCCATATCTGTTTCAGAAGTGCGGAATCGATTGCTATGGAATCTGTTTGCCATGAAGTACGAGGCCATAATACCAAGTGATACCAGGAGCGCGGTGGATGGTTCAGGCACGCTGGATGGGTTTTCGCCGCTGGTTAACCAGCTATAAGAGAAGTTGTCCATTGCAAACATCTCGCCATCAAATGTAATTCTATTTATTCCGCTGTAGTTGAGTTCTACGTAAGTCGGCGCTACGTTATTTATAAACACAAGATCTGAATACAGTTGCACATCACCAGCATAGCCTCGAAAAATTATTCCTGAATATTCTTTGGCAATGGCAGTAAAATGCGCCCCTGCAAAATCAAAAAGCTCGCCATTAATTGTGCTGAGAGAGGCCGAGTAAACGTACCCTTGGCCGGCACCGTAAGCTACTGAGTTGCCTGAAACAAGGCTTCTGGTAACTGAAGTGTCATCGCCGCCATAAATCCGGGTGTCAATTGCAAGAATATTTTCCCAAGTGAAGCCACCGTATCCTATTGGAATGAATTTGGCTTGTCTCTCTACAAGTCCTTCAAAGTCAAGCAGTGACGAGAAAGCTGGTGTGCAGGTTATTAGCGCGCTTGCTGCGATTGCGGATGCCTTTTTCATCGATTCGGTATCTCTTTTTGTGACACGGAAATGTGAATTGTAATCAATGCGTGCAGAAATTACCAAGAAGGTGGGTGGTGCGCGGATATAATTTGAACGCTTGACATCGGCTTGGTGCACGCACACTCAAGGCGGCGCGGCACTGGTTGTCTTCCGTCGTTGGTGGTCCAGCAGCGGTGCCTGCGCCGTTGCGGTCAACGCCACCAACGCCGCCAATTGAGCAGCGCCAGCAGCTTGCGCAGGCGGAGTTCCACCGGCCCGTAGTTGATGGCCATCAGCGAGTCGGAGCTGCCGCGCCGCCGGTCACCGGCCCGCAACATGCACGCGATCTCGGACCTGGGGTGGATCGGCCGTTTGCTGGGGAAGACCCAGCGCGCGTGGTCGGAGTAGTCGTCGGCAGATGGCGGTGCCGTGCCTCCGCACTCGGGCCTGGCCTGGGCACGGAGGTACGCCGGGATGGGGCCGAGCTCTTTGTCGTCGTCCATGTCCATGTCCATGTCCATGTCCATGTCCGGGATCATGCCGCCGCCAGCGCCAGCAGGTCCTCGTAGCTGGACTGCTGCTGCGCCTAGTCATCGACCACGTGCGCCTCGTGCTCCTGCTCGATAAGCGTCCTGGCGGTATTGGTCAGTGTGCCGACGGCCTGCACGAACAAGGCGGCCGCACGTCGGCTTGCACGCCCGATTATTGAAGCAACATACCTGAACCCAATCCTCTCACCCCCTCCTCCTGCCACGCCCTGTCTTCCCCTTCTCCCCCCTCAACAGCGCGGCCGGAACAGGGGGCACGGCAAGGTCCGCGGGTGGCTCCGGTATGTTGTATTAATGGGACTAGAAGCCGCGAGCAGCGTGCTTGCCATGGTCCCCTCTCACGCGTGGTGGCTTGATCGGCGGCGCGACGCACCACGAGCCCAAAGTGATGGTTCCTGTGCGAGAACGGGTCTCGGGGCCGTTTGCGGCCTGGTCTTCTGCAGCCACGCCGCGGCACGAGCGGCTACAGCATCGTTGCCGCACAGAAACCGTCACTTTGCCTCGGCACGCTCCGCGTGCGGCCGAAGAGGAAGCCGGACAGTCTGGCCGTCGGCGGCGCCGGCTCGAGCGTCCTCAACGCTGGCGAGGCGGCAACTCTAGGCCTGCAGCTTTTGCGCCGCGGCACAGATCAGCCTGCGGCATGGAGCAGCGGGTCAAGTGCGAGCCACGCCCAACCAGCGCTCTACAGCCGGATGACCAATCGCGGTCGGAAAACACGTTCGTGTTCTGACTCATGGTACGGAAGTGAAGTCGGAAGTCGTGTGCTGACTCAGGGATGGTGGCGCTTGGAGCGCTCGTGTTGTGACTCACGGTCCGTGTTCTGACTCAGGGGAAGATCTGGCAGGCGCAAAGAAGGGACCTAGTCCAATTACTTGATGTGATTCAACAACTTAGGTTAGTTGCCCACAGCTTCGTGTTCTGACTCAGGACATTCGGGTTTTGGCTCAGGATCATTCGGGTTCTGACTCATGGTGGTTCGGGTGCTGACTCGGGTCCGTTCGTGTCCTGACTCACGCAGCCAATCGGAATATTTCTTGAAATTCAACAGGTTATGCTTGTTATCCACAGCCCTGAATACCTTCTTTAATGCTTCTTGAATGCCTTTCTGAATCGCGGGCTGCATGCAGGCGCACTGACGCTGCGCGACACCGCACACACGATGGAGCGGCCCAGGCAACCAGAAAATGGGGCTCGCGGACGTACTGGCTCGCGGCCAACGGCACGGTGCTTCCCCGTCGCTCAGCCGCACACGTTTGCAGGACATTCGGCAGCGCGCCCACACGAAGTTCAACGGAGGCAGGCGTGAGTGGGAACACGAACGCCTCTGTATGGCACGGCACGCCATGCCCCGGCCGAGAACGCACCGCCCAGAGACGCTGCCCAAGTTCGCGCGGGACAACCCCAGTCCGTAACGCCATGTCTTCACTGCCTACCTCGCACAGCACGACATTGAGCAAAGGCCTGTCCCTGGTGCGAGTCGAACGCCACCTCGCCGACAGGCCGCAGCCGTGAACGACGCCGCTTCGGTCACACGTCGAAGTCATGCCGGCACGACGCTCGTCTAGTGCGGCTCTTTGTGTGTGTTCTCTTCGCAACGGCAACCAAACCTGAGTCAGAACACGAATCTGGGCGCGCACGCCTCTCTGGGCACATGGCACCGCCGCCCTGAGTCAGAACACGAATGTCGCCACGACCCTGAGTCAGAACACGAAATGCAGCCTTTACACGGTATGACTCATCGCGGACCATGCCCGTCGTGAAGAAGCTCGACACCGCTGTCCCGCCGCCTGAAGACCCCAGAAGCGCAAAACCTGCCGGCCGTGCTGCCGCGCGGTTGACGGAGCGCCTGCAGCGCGTACGGTCCAAGTCGAAAGCCTTGGCACCCTTGGCTGCTTCGGAGCCGGAGAGCATCGACAACAGGCAGTTGCCACTCTGGCCAGAAAAAGTCCGGGGGCTGCCCAATGCGCTTGCCCGGTCGGCGCTTTTTTGTGCGGGTACACCCAAGATCCCGCGGGAAAACCTCAAGCAAAAGGAGATCTACAGCATCAAGGGGATCACCATCCACTACACGGGCGAGGAGTTGCGCAACGACGACGACGAGGACGTGTTCCTGCAGGTCACGCACCTCGCTCGGCTTCAGCCTCTGGGCGAGCGGGTGGAGTTCTCCGCGCACAGCATGCTCAAGGCGTTGCGGTGGGACACGGGCAGCGCAGGCTACAAGCGGCTGCGCGCCGTGCTGACACGGCTGCAGGCCACCGCCGTGATGGTGTCCGCCGATGGCATGGAGCGAGGCTATTCGGGGTCGCTGCTGCGCTCCTTCGCGTGGGACCAAGCGCGGTGGTCCGTCGAACTGGATCCCAAGATCATCCGACTGTTCGGCAGTACGCAGTACACGCGCCTCGAGTGGGAGCAGCGGATGCGCCTGGCGCCTCTGGCCAAGAAGCTGCACGCCTACTACGTCACGCACCGGGACCCGTATCCGCTGCGGGTCGAGACGATCCGGGACTTGTGCGGCTCGCGTATCCGGGAGCTCTCGCAGTTCAGGCCCACGCTGCGCCTGGCACTGAATCGCCTCGTGGAAGTCGGATTCCTGGAAAGCTGGAATCTTGACAGGACCACGGACCAAGTCAGCGTCGTGCGTGCGCCGCAAGCGTCCGCGTCGCTCCTCCGGAACGAAACGGCGGTCGCCTGATCGACCCGCACGATCTGTGGCTGCTTGTCTGCCACACGATCAGTCGCACCTTGCGTTGCACCTGGCGCGACATTGCAGGTCAAACGGCGAATCCCGGGCCGCTCAACTGACTCCTGCCAAGCTCAATCCGCTGGCCCAGGCCGACGAGCCACGAGGCAAGAAGGACGTCGCGGCCACCTAGATGCCGCGCAAGGCTGTTGAGAGAAAACGCGGTCGAGCCTGGCGCGCGTCGTGGCCTGCGCACGCGACAGGAGCGCGTGGTTCACCGCCGTGACGCCCCAGTGCCGGGCCACGTCGGCATGGATACGGCACCACAGGTGGCTGGCCATCTCAGCGTCCACTTGTCGCGCGGTGGGCGCGGCCGGGCTTTGGAAGCTGCAGCGCTTCCACCAGGACGCCGAGCTTGTGGCTCGTGCACTCGGGGTACAGGCGCCGTGCCAGCAGCATCGTGCACGCGAACG
Source organism: uncultured Azohydromonas sp. (assembly GCF_937926365.1). Taxonomy (GTDB): domain Bacteria; phylum Pseudomonadota; class Gammaproteobacteria; order Burkholderiales; family Burkholderiaceae_C; genus Azohydromonas. The sequence continues at coordinate 134,459 of NZ_CALAOH010000255.1, forward strand.
GCGTGTTGGCGTCCAGCGCCAGCCGCCGCAGCTCGGCCACCCAGAATTTCCTGTCGAACGACGTGTTGTGCGCTACCACCGGCAACGTGCTGACGAAGCGTGCGGCCTCGCGCATGACCTCGGCGACAGCTGGTGCCGCGGCCACCATCGCGTTGGTGATGCCGGTGAGGTCGGTGATGAAGGCCGGGATGCGCCGACCCGGGTTCATGAGACTCTGATAGCGATCGACTTGTGCGGCCGTCCTCCACCAGCGCGATGGCGATCTCGGTGGGCCGGTCGCCCAGGTCCGGGCTCAGGCCCTTGGTTTCGAAGTCGAGGACGGCAACCTGTGCCATCACGGCAACCCCCACGGGTCTGCGCTGCTGGCGCTGCCCGGACGCACGCGCCAGTTGGCCGCCGTGCAGCGCCACGGGCATCGCGGACAGCAGCAAGCGCCGTCGTCGCACTCGTCAGCGTCGATAAGGCTCACGCCGGCGAGGACAGCGGCCGCGTGGCAGGCCTCGATGGTCGGCGCGCCCTGCAGCTCCTGCAGGCATTGCACCGCCGAGCGCATCCGCGCGTCCATCCCGGCTACTGACAGGGTCCCGATCGCAAGGCCCTCGACCGGCAGGCGGCCATGCGCTTGCGTGGCGGCTCGGACATCGATTTGCATGGGGCGGCAGTATGCCGCGCTGGGTGGCCGACCGAGCCGGGCGAACCGAGCGTCGTCACGGCACCCATCGGGCGCCTTGGTGCCCGGGGCCCGGGCCTGCCACGGGCACAATGACGCTGCCCGCAAGGCCCGCGCATGCGCCGGCGGTGCAGCCCTGCCGTCCCGCTCACGTCGTGCGCAACCCTCCCATCCCATCCGCGTCACCGCTGGAACAGCTCTCCGGCCTAGTCGAGCGCGTCACCTTCCACAACGCCGACAACGGCTTCTGCGTCCTGCGCCTGAAGGTCAAGGGCGAGCGCGACCTCATCACGCTCATCGGCCACACCCCGGCGGTGACACCCGGCGAGTACGCGTCGGCCTCCGGCCACTGGGTCACCGACCGCGAGCACGGCCGGCAGTTCCGGGCGGTCTTCGTCAAGATCGCACCGCCGACCACCCTGGCCGGCATCGAGCGGTATCTCGGCTCCGGCATGGTCAAGGGCATCGGGCCCATCTATGCCGGCCGGCTGGTGCAGGCGTTCGGCGCCGAGGTGTTCGACATCATCGAGCGCACGCCCGAACGGCTGCGCGAGATCCATGGCATCGGCGACAAGCGCGCGCGCAAGATCATCGGCGGCTGGGCCGACCAGAAGACGATCCGCGAGATCATGGTGTTCCTGCATGCCCACGGCGTCTCCACGTCGCGGGCCGTGCGCATTTTCAAGACCTACGGCGCCGAGGCCATCGAGCTGGTGCGCGCCGACCCGTACCGCCTGGCGCGCGACATCCGCGGCATCGGCTTCCTGTCGGCCGACACCATCGCGCAGAAGCTGGGCATCGCGCGCGACTCCCCGCTGCGCGCCCGCGCGGGCGTCTCCCATGCACTGGCCGAGGCCGCGGCCGAGGGCCACTGCGGACTGCCGCACGCCGAGCTTGTGCCGCTGGCGGTGAAGCTGCTTGAGATTGCCCCGGACGTCATCGAGGCCGCCATTGCGCAGGAGATCGCGGACGGGGTGCTCGTGCCCGAGACCATCGATTCCCAGCCGTGCGTGTTCCTCGCGCCGCTGCACCAGGCCGAGCGCTCCATCGCGGCCCAGGTCGCGCGGTTGAAGACGCAAGCCGCGCCATGGCCCGCGATCGACGCCGACCGGGCGATGGCGTGGGTACAGCGCAAGCTCGCCATCGAGCTGGCCCAGAGCCAGCAGGCGGCGCTGCGGCTGGCGCTGTCGTCCAAGCTACTGGTCATCACCGGCGGCCCCGGCGTGGGCAAGACCACGCTGGTCAACTCGATCCTGACCATCCTGCGCGCCAAGGAGGTTCACGCCTTGGCCGCCGCGCCCACCGGGCGAGCGGCCAAGCGGCTGTCGGAGTCCACCGCCCTGGAGGCCCGCACCATCCACCGGCTGCTGGAGGTCGATCCGCGCAACGGCCAGTTCAAGCACAACGAGGATTCACCCCTGCAGTGCGACCTGCTGGTGGTGGACGAGTGCTCGATGATCGACGTGCCGCTGGCCAACCATCTGCTCAAGGCCGTCGCGACGCGCTCGGCGGTGATCTTCGTCGGCGACGTGGACCAGTTGCCCTCGGTCGGGCCGGGCCAGTTCCTGGCCGATCTCATCGCCAGCGGCGCCGTGCCCGTGGTGCGGCTCACCGAGGTGTTCCGCCAGGCGGCGAGCTCGCGCATCGTGCGCGCGGCGCACCAGGTCAACCAGGGCCACTTTCCCTCGCTGCCGGCCAAGGACGAGCCCTCGGACTTCTACTTCGTGCCGGTGGAGGATGCCGAGGCGATCGCCCCGACGGTCGTGGACCTCGTGGCCGAGCGGCTGCCCCGGAAGTTCGACCTGGACGCCGTGCGCGACATCCAGGTGCTGTGCCCGATGAACCGCGGCGCCAGCGGCGCGCGCGGCATCGACCCGTTGCTGCAGGCCAGGCTCAATCCGCCGGGCGCGAGCAGCGTGACCAAGTTCGGCAACACCTTCGGCGTCGGCGACAAGGTCATGCAGATGGAGAACAACTACGACCGCGACGTCTACAACGGCGACATCGGCCTGGTGGCGCAGATCGATCCCGAGGAGCAGGAGCTGGTGGTGGAGTTCGACGGCCGACCAGTCATCTACCCGTGGGCCGAGCTCGACGAGCTGACGCTGTGCTACGCCACGACGATCCACAAGTCGCAGGGCTCCGAGTACCCGGTGGTCGTGATCCCGGTGTCCACCCAGCACTTCATGATGCTCAAGCGCAACCTCGTCTACACCGGCATCACCCGGGGCAAGTGGCTGGTGGTGCTGGTGGGCCAGAAGCGCGCGCTGGCCATGGCGGTCAAGGGCCGGCAGACCCGGCGCCGCTGGTCCAAGCTGCGCGAACGGCTGGCTTGAGCGCACGGCCAAGCCGACTGGGCTGTCCGCCCTGTTGCCGCGCGGCGGTTGCAGCGAACACCTGGCCCGTCGTCGAGCCGCTCCACACGGGCCCCGTGCCGTCAGCCCCGCACCTCGCCCGTGATCTCGATCAGCACCACTTCCCAGCGGTCCACCTTGAGAGCGTCCTGGTAGGCCGGCGCGGTCTGCGCGCGGCTGCGCGCCATGATGCCGGTGACCACGGCGTTGCAGTGGGCGGTGTCGGGCAGTGCCGCCGCCTTGGCCAGGCGCCCCACCACGTGGCCCTCGGGCGTGAGCACGCAGCGGTGGGCGACGTGCACGGCAGCGCCGGCGCAGAGCCCCGCGATGTGGCCGTGCACGGGATGGTGCGCGGGCAGCCGCCCGGCATAGCCCAGGTCCATCTCTGCCGGCCCCAGCGTCTGGAAACGCCTTTGCAGCTCGCTCCGGAAGGTGGGCCGGGTCTCGGGCAACAGGGCATGCACGCCCTCCAGCGTACCGAAGTCGGCCAGGAACGGGTGCCGTCCGTCCTCGGCCTTGAAGAGCGTGAGCGTCTGCCGGGCCCGCGTCATCGCCACGTAGAGCAGCCGCCGCTCGTCATCCCGGCCCGAGCGCCAGTCGCCGCCGTCCATCACGATGACGTGGTCGAACTCCAGGCCCTTGGCGCCATGCGCGGTGAGCAGCCGCAGCGCGTTCATGCTGCCGTCGCGCCGCGCCTCGGCCGAGCACTCGAAGATCCACTCGACCACTTCCGCGGGCGGCACCCGCGTGGCGGTGCTGGCCTGGGCCATCTCGTTCACCGCCGCGTGCAGGTCCGCCCAGAAGGGGTTGGCCGGCTGCCGCGACTGCTGGCGCCGCAGCCAGCGCAGCACGGCGCCCATCCGCACGAGGCCGCCGCGCCGGGCCTTGAGCAGCTCCAGCAGGCGCCTTCCTTCCCGTGACTGCACCAGCGACAGCGCGGAGCCGGCCTCGCGCGGCGGCGGGGTGCAGCGCAGGTCTTCGACCTCGCACAGCGCACGCAGCGGCTGCAGCGGTTCGCTGGTGCGCGAGAGCACGGCGATGTCGCCCAGCCGGGTCGCGGGATCCAGCCGGCGGATGCGCGCCACCTCCTGCAGCACCAGCTGCGCCTGCAAGTTGGGCTCCACCGGCGCCGAGATGAGCCGCACGCGCCCGCGCGAGTCGCCATCGAGCTCGCTCCAGCGGCCGCCCGCGCTGTGTTCCTCGCGCTGGGTGTCGATGCGGATGGGATGGTCCACCTTCATGCGCTCGGCCCCGCGCTGGATCACGTGGTTGGCCGCGGCGATGATGTGCTGCGTGGAGCGGAAGTTCTCCACCAGGAAGGTCACTTCGGCGTCGTAGTCCTGCTGGAAGCGGCGGATGAACTCGACATTGGCGCCCTTGAAGGCGTAGATGTTCTGGTCGTCGTCCCCCACGGCCATGAGGTTCAGGCGCCCGTCGGCGTCTGCGAGCCGCCGCCCGGCCAGGGCGCTGACCAGCGCGTACTGGCGCCGGTCGATGTCCTGGTACTCGTCGACGAAGATGTACTCGTAGCCCTGCAGCAGCCGGTCGCGCGCCTCGTCGGCATCGGTGAACGCCTGGCTGCTGCCGCCGAGCAGGTCGATCGCGTCCTGCAGCAGCTGCTCGAAGTCCACCGGGCCCTGGCGCTCGGTGCCCGCGAGGCTGGTGCCCGTGAGGCGCAGCGCCATGGCGTGGTAGGTCAGCACGGTCACGCCGCGCGCGTCGTCGCCCACGAGCGCCAGCAGCCGCCGGCGCAGCTCCAGCGCGGCGTGGCGGTTGAAGGTCAGCGCGATGATGTGGGAGCTCGGCACGCGGCGCACGCGCAGCAGCCAGGCGATGCGGTGCACGATGACGCGTGTCTTGCCCGAGCCCGGGCCCGCGAGCACCAGGTGGTTGCCGCGCTCGGGCTTGCGCACCAGAGCCTCCTGCACCGGGTGCTGCAGTGCATCGACGATGCGCCGGTACGACTCGTCGGTGGTGGCCAGGTCCAGCACCTCGGCGCGCCCGCGAAAGCGCTGACGCAGGAAGTCGCGCCGCGGCAGGGTGAAGTAGTCGTGCACCAGGGCGTCGGCCAGCGCCTGCGCCTGGGTGCCCAGCCGGGCGTACTCGTGCATGACGTGGGTCTGCAGCGTGCGTTCGCGGTAGTGCTCCTGCAGCGGCGCGTAGTCCTCCTTGAGGAAGCGGCGTTGGGCTCCCTCCGCCCGAAGCTCGATGGTCATGGCCGCACGGAAGACCGAGCGCCCCTTGTCGAGCTGCAGCACGGCGTTGTCGTGCATGTAGAGCAGCGCATGCTCCAGCGCGACCGCCGTGTCGCGCAGCGTCGTGGCCAGCTCCAGGTCGCCCTCGATGGCGTCGAGCAGCTCGCTGGACTTGCATTCGACGATGCAGTGGGCCTGCCGCGTACCAGGAGGCAGTTTGGCCAGGAGTGCCCCCAGCACGACGCGGCACACGATGCGCCGGCGCTCGCAGATCTCGCGCACCTGGGACCAGGGCCGGTGCAGCACCACGTGCAGGCTCTCTGCCCCGGCGCTGCGCACGCTGAACATGCCGCGCTGCACGGTGCCGGCGCCGAACGGCTCGCACAGCGAGCGCAGGCATTTGCGCACGCGCTCCGGGTGCACGGTGGCGGCCTCGCGCTCGTGCAGGCCCAGGCGCTCGCGCAGCGCCGAGCACAGCGGCCGCAGGCTCAGGACCTGCGGTGTGGCATCCATGGCGGCGTCGGGCGCGAGCTCGGCCAGGAGCTCCAGCAGCGCCTGCTCCAGCCGCTCCAGGCGTTCGAGCTCCAGGTCCGAAGCGCCCGTGACGCCCTTGCTCAGCGCTGCCTTGAGCCCGAGGTCGCTGGCGAGCACGCCGAGCTTTTCCAGGCCGTGCAGGATACGGAAGCACTCCTCGGGCGGCACGCCGGCCTGGACCATCAGCTCGTCGGTGCTCAAGCCCTCGGGCGACTGGCTGGCGTAGAGCCCGCTGGCCACGGCCTGGTACTGCTGTGCCAGCACGTCCCTCAGGCCGGCGGCACGGATGCGCGCGGTGGCCTCCTGCAGCGTGGACAGGCGCAGGCTCGTTGCGAAGACGCGGCTGCGGTTCTCGTTGCGCCGCAGGAATCCACTGCGCTCGAGCCACGCCACGGCGGTGGCAACCCTGGTCCCGGCATCGGGCGCGTCGATCTCGATGCCCGTGCCGTCGGCGTCAAGCAGCAGCTCCTTGGCCGAGACCACGATCTCCGGGCTGCGGAAACGCTCGCAGCGCTGGCGGATGGCCTTGAGCAGCGCCGTGAAGTCCCGCTGCGTCAGCCGCGAGGTGGCGGCCAGGCGGAACTGGGTCTCGATGTCCTCCTCGTCGAAGAGCAGCACGCAGCGCGCGGGCAGCCCGTCCCGGCCGGCGCGCCCGGCCTCCTGCAGGTAGTTCTCCAGCGAGCCGGGCACGTCGGCATGCACGACCAGGCGGATGTCGGGCTTGTCCACGCCCATGCCGAAGGCGTTGGTGGCCACGATGACGTCGAGCCGCCCCTGGATGAAGTCCTGCTGGATCTCCTTCTTGCGCGGCGGCTCCAGGCCGCCGTGGAAGTGCTCGCAGCGCAGGCCGCCGTGGCGCAGCAGCTCGGCGAAGGTCTCGGTGGACTTGCGCGTGGCACAGAAGACCACGGCCGAACCGCCCTCGCGCACCGCGGCGGCCACCATCTCCATGATGCGCTGGGCCTTCTCGGCCCGCAGCGTCCGGATGACGCGGTAGTCCAGGTTGCACCGCTCGTGGCCGCCCAGGAACCGCTGCAGCGTGAGGCCGAGCTCGGTGACGAAATGCCCGGCGAGGTCCTCGATGACCTCGGGCTTGGCCGTGGCGGTGAAGCAGGCCACGGGTGCCTGCTGCTCGGCGAAGTGCTCGCGGATGAAGCGCGCCACGAAGAGGTAGTCGGTGCGGAAGTCGTGCCCCCACTTGGAGAGGCAGTGCGCCTCGTCGAACACCCAGGTGGCGATCTGGCGCAGCCGGATGGCCTGGGCGAAGGCACGGTTGCGGAACTGCTCGGGCGACACCAGCACGATGCCGGCGTCGCCCAGCCGGATCTTGTCCAGCGCCGCGCGCCGCTCCGGTGGCGTGAGCAGCCCGTTGATCGTGACGGCGCAGTGCACGCCGGCGGCCACCAGGTTGTCGAGCTGGTCCTTCATCAGCGACTGCAGCGGCGACACGATGACCGTGAGCCGGCCGCTGCGCCCGTAGTGGGCCAGCGCCGGCAGCTGGTAGCAGATGGACTTGCCGCCGCCCGTGGGCAGCACGGCCAGCAGGCTCTGGCGCGCCAGGCCCGCCACCACGATCTCGCGCTGCAGCGAGCCGCCGGCAGGGGCGGCCGGCTGCGCACGAAAGCCCGGCTTGCCGAAATGGTGCCGCAGCAGGGTTTCGGGATCGTGCTGCCGGGCGCAGTAGCGGCACTCGGGGTCCTGGCAACGGGTTTCGCGCAGCTCGCGGACGAGATCGCGCACGGCCGGCACGCTCGCGTACACCCAGGCCGGCAGCACCGAGTTGCCGCCGGCCACCCGCAGCCAGCTCAGCGCGTAGGCGATCGGCCAGCGCAGGCCGACGTCGCCTGCCAGCTCCTCGTTCCCCAGCCGCTGCAGCCGGGTGCTGCAGCACAGGTCGGCGAAGCCAGCGTGCACGGCGGCGCGAACAGCGGCTGCGTCAGGCGCGCTCGCACCCCGGATGCGCGTGAAGAGCGCGTCGAGCGCGCCGTCGTGCTGCAGCAGCGCGTGCAGCGTGCCGCACCAGGCGGGGTCCACCGCGTGCAGAGCCTCGAAGGCCTGGATCTCGTCGGCGAGCAGCTCCAGCGCCAGGCGGGCGTCCAGCAGCGGCTCGCTGCGCGCCTCGCAAACGAGCTTGTAGCCCTTGACCAGCCGGTGGTAGGGGTTGCGCGGGAAGGCCAGGGCCGAGAGCTCCAGCGTGTCGATCAACGGCAGCTCCAGGCACTGCAGCCCCGGGTACTGCTGCGCCAGCAGCGGCAAGTCGTGGCGGCGCAGGTTGTGGCCGACGACGAACCGGGCGCCCGCCGCGACCTCGCCCAGGCGCTGGCGGACCTCGTCAGGGCGGGTGCGCGAGACGTGCAGGTCCACGCTCGCATCGCGGTCGCCGCGCAGGGCCGCCAGCCGGAAGATGCGGTTGTCCTGCGCCGGGTTGGACTCGATGTCGATCGAGCAGGCCTGCAGCCACGCCGGCCAGTCCGGCAAGGACGTGGCCGCGAGGGTGGGATCGGGCTGCTCCAGCGCGGTCATGGCGCACCCCGGTCGGCCCACGCAGAGCCCCTGCCCGGCCCGCGCGCAGGTGCAGAGCTGCACGGCATGGGAGCGGGCCTGGTGTCCATGAGGGCTCGATTCTGACCGATGGCTTCAGGGCGGCCGCGCATCGGGCGGCTCGTGCCTCACCTCGCCGGCGACGCCGCGGCGTCTGTACGCAATTGCACCGGCCTCGGGTGCTGGATGCGCCGGGGCGACACGGCCCGCCGAGCCCAGGGGCGACGATGACGGGCGCTGCCCACTGGCGTCGCGACGCGCGCCAGATGGGCGCAGACTTGCCGGTTCCCCGGTGCACTGTCACATTGGCCGACGCATTCCTGGCGCGCCGCCATGACGACGCCTTGGATGGAGGAGCTGACCTTGTCCATTGCACACGAGCTGCCCGCCCTGCTGAGCACGGTGCGAACGCCGGGCGACTTCTGCACCGCAGGCACGATCGAGCTGGCGCTCCCACGGCTGACGGTGCAAGGCGTCGGGGCGGTCGCGTTGCCGCTGCTGCCGGTGCAGGCCAAAGAGCTCATCGCCGTCGCCGATCGTGCGCCTTATGGCCGCGGCGCGCAGACGCTCGTCGACACCGCGGTGCGGCGGACTTGGCAGATCGGCGCCGAGTGCGTGAAGATCGAGGGCGCCCACTGGGCACGGACGCTGCAAGCCATCGTCGAGAAGGTGGCCGAGGGGCTGGGCGTGACGACGGCCGTGACGGCGCAGCTCTACAAGCTGCTTGTCTACGACGAGGGTAGCTTCTTCATCGAACACCGCGACACCGAGAAGGCGGCCGGCATGTTTGCCACCCTTGTTGTCGCGCTGCCGTCGCTCCACACCGGGGGCGAGCTCGTCGTGCGTCACAAGGGCCGGGAGGTCCGCCTGGACCTGCAGGGTCCGGACCCCTCGATGGCGGCGTTCGCAGCCTTCTACGCCGACTGCGTGCACGAAGTGCGGCCCGTCACCTCGGGGTGTCGCCTGGTGCTGGTCTACAACTTGGTGCGCGAGGGGCGGGGCCGGCTGCCCCAGCCTCCCGACTACGAGGCCGAGACGCAGCGCATCGCGGCGCTGCTGGCAGCCTGGGGCGCCGGCGAATGGGGCTCGGATGACGAAGCCCCGGCGAAGCTGGTCTATCCCCTGGAGCATGCCTACACCCCGGCGGAGCTGTCCTTCCAGGCCCTCAAGGGAGCGGACGCAGCCGCCGCCGCCGTGCTGGCCGCTGCGGCGCAGCGCTCGGGCTGCGAGCTGCACGTGGCGCTGCTGACCATCGAGGAAAGCGGCAGCGCCGAGTACAGCGGCTACTCCGGCCGCTCCTGGCGCGACGACGAGTTCGAGATCGTCGAGGTCTGCAGCAGCAGCGCGGTGCTGTCGGACTGGCGAAGCCCCGACGGCACGGCGGCAGAGCTCGGTATCTTTCCCGTCGAAGACTGCGAGCTGTGTCCGCCGGACATGTTCGATGACATGGAGCCTGACGAGCAGGAGTTCCAGGAAGCCACTGGCAACGAAGGCGCTTCCTTCGAGCGCAGCTACCGACGCGCCGCCCTGGTGCTGTGGCCGAGGGCGAGGCGGCTGGAGGTCATCAGCCAGGCAGGCCTGCAGGTGAGCCTGCCCTGGCTCGCCTCACTGGCCCGGCGCTGGCAGGACAGCGGCGCCCCCACCGATTCGCCGCTGTGGAAGGAGGCCCATGAGCTCGCTGGGCACATGCTCGATGCTTGGCCCGACAGAGGTGAGTGGCCCCGACACGGCGAGGCGCCCAGCACGGCGGCCAGGATGCTGGCCACGCTGGCACAGCTCCAGGACGCAGCGCGCATCGACGCCTTCCTGGCCGATATCAGCGCCGCTGGCGACTACGGCAAGAGCGACAACGAGGCCCTGCTCGCGGCCGCAGCGCTGCTCGCGCCGCGGCGCGCGGCCGTGCTGATCGAGCACATCGTCAGGGCGAACGCTGCGAAGGACCCCGGTGCCTGTGCGGACCTGCTTGCCCGTGGCGCTGCTGCACCGCCGCTCGGACGCCCTGCGCCAGACCTCATCGCTGCGGCCAGGGCGCTGGTGGATGCGCTGCCCGGCGACCCGGCGCGAGCACCGCAGCCACCGGCCAACGCGTGGTGGCGGCGCTCGAGCGCATCAACGCGACGTTGGCCCGGTTGGCCGTCGACCACCTCCTGGCCTGGCCCAAGACCTACGATCTGGATGCCGTCATCCTGCCTGCGCTCAGGCACCTGACCAGCCAAGCCACGACACGCGACACCCCTGGCGTGCAACGGCTGCGCGCCGCGTGCGTGCAACACCTTCGCGCGCGCACGGCCGAGCCGCTGGAGCCGCCGACCAACTGGACCCGAGCCGCCACACTCAACTGCCGGTGCGCCCATTGCACCGAGCTCGCCAGGTTTCTGCGGAACCCATACGAGCAATCATGGACACTCAAGGCCGCCGAAGCCGTCCGAGCCCACGTCACTTCGACCGTGCAACACTGCCGCTGCGATCTGGACCTCGTCACACAACGACGCGGCAGTCCCTACAGCCTTGTATGCACCAAGAACCAAGCCAGCTACGAGAGACGGGAAAAGCAGCGCCGTGAAGATCTCCAAGACCTGGAACGTCTGGGATAGCATTTATGGTTCATTGAAAACGCGCGTGGCATGCCAGCCGTAATGCATTTTCATCCTGCTTGCTCAAGCTATTTGCGTATGTCAAGACAAAGTTGAAATGTCGCATGACCGGCAATGGAAGCTCAAGCTGCCTTCGTGTTGAACTGCGCAATGGCGGAGTGCAAGTGTGGACGCTCAAGTGCTCCATCACTTACCAATAGACGGGTACACACTTAATTCATCAATGCATCCTGAGGTTAATTGATATGAGGCAAGGAAAATACACGCTGATCATATAACCGGCCGCAGGCTCCAGAGCAGCTGGGGAGGGTCCTCAGTGGCCTGCGGTCATGGGACTGATCATGAAACAAGCAAGCGATCGCAGTCGTGCATTGCGTCGCCACCACTCTTGCCGCCTTAAAAAAGCTAGGCGCTTATATTGGGGTATGGGAACTGGGGCGGAAAACGCTCCGGATGATCGCCGTCTTGGTATCGTGATCTCAACTGCTGCGCTGCGCTGCGCTACTGCCATATGTACAGGAATCCGCGCCGCTATTGGAAGATCAAAGACGCGTTGACGGTACAGGAGCGGCGCTTGTTCCAAGACCTCCTCCAAGATATTCAGGGAGAATCTCAACCAAGTTGATCGTGGCGTCGGCGTGATCCGTACGGGCCGAATCAATGCAGTGCGAGAATATCTCGTGCGGCAACGTGACGCTGCTGGAGCGTGAGGGCCCGGACGGGACGCTGCCGAAGGACTTCGCGCACCAGTCTGACTTCGGCACTCAGCGTCGCCGCGTGGGTCGCTGCGGTTTCCAAGCAACCCTCAGTGGGGATACCACCTCGTCGAACACGCAGTGGTCCTACGGAAAGCTGGCACCTTGCGTCCGATGCTCGTATGACAGCGCCAGCCAGCGTCGCCAATATTCAACGGACTTTATGTCAAGTCTGGGCATGGCCGCTTGATTCAATACTGGTGCACCGACCGCACGGGGGCTGGATCAGAAAAACTCATGAGAGGAAATCTCGCCGATTTGAGCTATGGGCAAAGGCGCGTTCCGGACAAGTACAACGACGCGGAGGTGCTGGCTTCTACGTCGCGATCGATTCAATATCAGGGCGCCGTTCGCACGGTCCGGACGCCAGGCTGGTTTCTACCGCGACGTGAGCCGGTCTCAATCCCTTCGATATCAGGGCACGGTCCAGACCATCTGGATATGCGACATGGCTTCATCGTTGGCGTCTTAATCCCTTCGATAGCAGGGCACGGTCCAGACACCCACGACTGGGACTGCTGCGGTTGCCAGTTGTCTTAATCCCTTCGATATCAGGGCACGGTCCAGACGGAAGGCAACGAGCGTAATCGAGATACCGAACGTCTTAATCCCTTCGATATCAGGGCACGGTCCAGACATAAATCGAGGCGGCCTCAAGGATCCTAACGTGTCTTAATCCCTTCGATATCAGGGCACGGTCCAGACCCGAAGGTGTCTCCGAACCGTCATCGTCTGGAGTCTTAATCCCTTCGATATCAGGGCACGGTCCAGACGGGCGGGCCCTGGTCTACGCCCGACGGGGCGAGTCTTAATCCCTTCGATATCAGGGCACGGTCCAGACCTGCTGCCCAAGCTCAACCGCTACACCGTCCTGTCTTAATCCCTTCGATATCAGGGCACGGTCCAGACAGCCACATTTTCACAACCAAAAGGAATAACCAGTCTTAATCCCTTCGATATCAGGGCACGGTCCAGACATCGCGTGCGTCCGGGGGCGCCCGAGGATGCCGGTCTTAATCCCTTCGATATCAGGGCACGGTCCAGACACCACCGATGAATTCCTCGTCACCGCTACCAGTCTTAATCCCTTCGATATCAGGGCACGGTCCAGACAGCCACATTTTCACAACCAAAAGGAATAACCAGTCTTAATCCCTTCGATATCAGGGCACGGTCCAGACATCGCGTGCGTCCGGGGGCGCCCGAGGATGCCGGTCTTAATCCCTTCGATATCAGGGCACGGTCCAGACACCACCGATGAATTCCTCGTCACCGCTACCAGTCTTAATCCCTTCGATATCAGGGCACGGTCCAGACTCTGAAGCAAAACTACGGTGAGCGCTTTCAGTTGTCTTAATCCCTTCGATATCAGGGCACGGTCCAGACTTGTCGCAGTCCCCGCACCGCAGAGTATTTCCAGTCTTAATCCCTTCGATATCAGGGCACGGTCCAGACGCGTGGGCAGTGCCGCACCAAAGCGCAGTCTCGTCTTAATCCCTTCGATATCAGGGCACGGTCCAGACAGCTGGCGAAGGATCCCGAGGGCACGATCAAGTCTTAATCCCTTCGATTTCAGGGCACGGTCCAGACCGGCCACGGCCTTCAGGGGCTCGGGCTGGGCCGTCTTAATCCCTTCGATATCAGGGCACGGTCCAGACATACGACGCACGCATATACGCCGATGACGACTAGTCTTAATCCCTTCGATATCAGGGCACGGTCCAGACAAGTGGAGCAAGCCACCGAGCTGATGCGCCAGGTCTTAATCCCTTCGATATCAGGGCACGGTCCAGACTGCTCGCGTCGAAAATGATAGCAGCGACAAGGGCTTGGCGGGGCCCTTCACAACTTTTCGGTCGACCGCGGGAGCTGTCTCCCGCGCCGGGGCTGGTCGCTGCGGCGGCATGGCGGACCCTCACGGCACGAAGAGGCCATTGTCCTGCAGCTTGCCTTGCCCGATGCTGACGCTGCGGTGCCGCACAGGCAAAGCAGCCAGTTGCTCGTGCAACTGCAGCGTTTGCTACTTGCCCGAGCGGGGCAGGAAGCGCAGGACTGCAGCGTCAAGGCAACGCATCCGCCTGGATCCAGCTCAAGGCTCGCCACCCCGGTTTTCCCTGCCTGTCCTTGGACATATAGGCAACGCACTGCACAGGCCCATGCAAGTGCTTTTCCGACAGTTGATCCATGAGCGTCGGGGGGACGAAAACCCGCTCGCCCAGGGGCGTCGTCATGAAGCCAAAACTTTGCCCATCGCGTTGACTGACCTCGCCCGACAGCCGGCGGCAAAAGTCGTCGATCGAGTCAACTGCCGACGGGCGAAAACACACCGGACGTCCGCGGCCTTGCACCTGGCCGACTTCGACGATCTGGCCTGCAGCCAGCTGATCCGCTCCGGCGTGCTCGTTGTAGTAGAGAACAACCCCTTCGTCCGGACCGAAGGCCACGTGGGCCAGTGACTTCTGCGGGTTCTGGTGGTCCACCACGCCCGGTCGGAACACCACGAGGCGCTCATCCAGGTTGTCCAGGATCTGCCTGGCTTCACGGGCCATGTCCGGCTCCAGAGGAAGCCTTGCCAGGTCCGGCCGTTGCCTGAACCAACCAGACCCGGCCAACTGCAGCAGTTCCTGAGGCACCTTGAAGCCGTTGTCGCGCCTGAATGCCAAGGAGTGGTGCACCTGCACGGCCGCCTCGTCAAACCTTTGCTGCTGCGCCAGCAGATCGGCCAGCCGTACGCGCGTGCCGGCCACGTCCTGCGGTCTGCGAGCCAAGCGCACGGCATGGAACCAGCAGGCGATGGCCTTGTCGGGCTCTCCGAGCTCGTAGGTCTGGCCCAGCGCGTCCCACGCCCAGGCCGCTGCCCGCTGACGGCGCAGGACGGGAGCCAGGCGCCTCCTAGCCTGTTCAGTGTCTCCTCGAGCGAGCAACCACCTGCTCATGTACAGGTTGAGCCAGGGGTCATCCGGGTGCCGTTCGAGCGCCGTGTGCAATTGCTGCTCGGCCCAGCACAGCAGCTCCGGATCACCCTCTCCGGCCTGATCCACCAGTTCACGCCCGATGGCATAGAAGAAGCGCATCTCCAGGCTGGGTGCCTGCTTGCCATTCGGGAGGACAAACGGCTCTCTGTCTTCGGGGCGCAGGTGGCAGGGATCCCACCATCTCGCGAATTCGAGAAACCCGGACCAGGACCGGTGGCTCTTGACGGCCCGGTTCAGCAGGCACGAGTACAGCATGCCGGGGCGCTCGTTGGCGCCGAACGACTGGAACTCGGTCAGCCACAAGGGGAAGCGATCGGCGAAATCGGCCTGGGACATTCGTTGCTGCTCCAGTTCCTCGACCTCCGCCTTGGCGATGAAGTACAGCACCCAGCCATATGCACGCTGGATGTAGAGGTCGCGCGGAGCGGCGTCGTAGCAAGCGCGTGCCCGATCCAGGGCTTCGGCCAGCCGGCCGGCCTTGCGCAGTTCGGTGATGTCCGTCGTGCTGCTCATTGCGCCATTCCAAGGGTCTGGCTGACTTGCTGGTAGATGCCCTGGCTGCTGCCCGGGCCGCCGACCTCGGTGGCACGGGTCCAGCGCTTCTTGCCGTCGTAGTGGAAGTCGACGCGGCCCCGCCGCCCTGCACCCTCGAAGGTGAAGCGCAGCTTGTAGCTGCCCGGCTCCACACCCGTGATGCGCAGTCCCGTGCCTTCAAGGGCCTGCCGCACCTGTGCCTGGAAGTCCGCCAGGAAAGCGTCCTCCGCGGTGCCCGCTGCCAGGGCCGAGGGCTGCTGCAACACCTCGTGCAGTTGCGCCAGGCTCGCCTGCAGCAGCGCGGGGTCCGACTTCGAGCCCGACGCTGCCACGATGCTCGATACCCGCAGGTCGCGCTTGTAGTGGTACTGCACCACCGCCTGCGCACCGGCCCGGTCGAGCCAGTACCGCTCGAAGTACTGACCATGCTGCAGGCGCACGATGCGCACCCCACAAGCTGCCAGGGTTTCGCGGATGCGGCGGTGATGTTGGAAGAGCGGCTCCTGGCCGGGGTTGAAGGAGAACCGGTCCCAGTCCGGATCCGCAATCGGCTCGTCCGCCGCCGTTGTGTGCGTGGTCCCGGTTGCCGCTGATGCCGCTGCTGGGGTGCGCGGCGCCGCCACGGCATCGAAGCGCAGGCGCGAGGTCGCCGTGAAGGCCGGCGGATCGATCAGCAGCAGCTTGCTGCGCGCGCGCGTGATGGCGGTGTAGGCCCAGCGGAAGAACTGCTCGTTGCGATGGTCCCCGCCGGCGTCGGAGAAGTTGACCACCACCGTGTCCCACTCTCCGCCTTGCGCCTTGTGGCAGGTCAAGGCGTAGCCGTACTTCACCTGCAGCGCGTTGAACCAGGGGTCGTGGCGGATCGCCACGCGGAACTCCGCCGTGCCCGGCCGCAGCTCGGGGTGGCGCTGGCGGAAATCGACCAGCAGTGCACGCTGCTCCAAGGGCTCCAGCTCTCGCTCGGGCGAGTCGAGCAGGTTTTCCAGCAAGAGCACGTCGGCCTGGATCGGGCGGCCGTCCGCGCGCTCGTAAACGAGCGTCGTCTCCCGGAAGACCAGGCGCACCGGCTGGGCGATGCCGCGGATCGGGACGTGCCGCACCACCGGGTTCGGATTCACCCGCAGGAGCCGGACGAGGTCGCCGTTCATCAAGCCAGAGAATGGCGAGTTCTTGTTGACCAGCAGCAGGTCGCCTGTCCGGGGCTGCGGGTCCTCGCTGCCCCACAGCCGCGCGCGTGCGGCCCGGTTGAGCTCCAGGGCCTTGGCGTTGGAGCGAGTGACCAGCACGGAGCTGACGCGGGTGCGTTGATCCTCGACGACCCGCTCCAGCGCCGCGTCCGGTGAGACATGCGCAATTTCGCCGGGCGCTTCCCGCAGGGAAAAGGTGTTGTAGTCGCGCCGCGCGATCGCATCGCGCAGCGCGGTAGCGCGGGCAAGCACCGCGCTGCCGCTGGCCTGGCGCATGACCTCGGTCAGCTCGAATTCCTCACAGCGCAGGCCGAAGGTGCGCTCGATGTACGCCGCCGACAGTGCTGGCGACTGGTTGTCGCCCACCGGTGGCAACTGCGCCGGATCGCCTACCAGGACGATGCGGGCCCGGCGTTCCGCCTCGCGACCAGGGCGGCCCAGGCGCGCGTACTCGATCAAGTCCGCCAACAGGCGGCCGGACCCGAACTGGTGGACATCCTGCTGGTGTTCCTTGTCACCCACCATCGACGACTCGTCCACGATGAACACCGCATCCCCAGGGTCGCAGTCCTTGAGGGGAAAGACGAATCGCACGCCAGGGTCGTTGCGCGCGCAGGCCTCCTCGAACACGTGAACGTGCTCCAGCGTGTAGATCTCGCCATGCACGGTGCTGGCTCCGTCGCGCAGCCGCGTGCCCAGGATCCGCGCGGCCCGCCCGGTTGGTGCCAGGGCGCGGTAGACGCGGCACATCTGTTGAAGATGCTCAACCATGGCCCTGATCAGCGTGGTCTTGCCGGTGCCTGCGCTGCCCTTGAGCAGGAAGCACTGCGCGTCGCCCTGCAGGAATGTTCTGAAGGCGTCGAGCGCCAGTGTCTGCGAGCCCATGAGCGTCATGTCGGACATCGGTTCCTTGCTCTCTCGGTCGGCGTGTCGGTTAGGCGAAGCGCGACGCTTAACCCTAGAAGGGAATGTCGTCATCCGGCTCGAAGGCCGGGGTGGCAGGCAGCGGCGCAGCGGCGGGACGGGCCGCACTGTCGGCAGCTTGCAAAGCCCTGTGGGTTGGGGGTGCACCTGCGGTCGTGTCCGCTATCCCTTCTTCCCTGGCACCGAGCAGTTGCAGCTCGCCGGCGATGATGTCCACCGTCAGGCGTTCGACGCCAGCCTTGTCGACGTATTTCCCGTACTTCAGGCGCCCCTCGACGTAGACCGGTCTCCCCTTCCTGAGGTACTCGGCGGCGATCTCCGCGAGGCGGTCGTAGAACGTGATACGGTGCCACTGCGTATCCTCGAGCGTCTCTCCCGTGTGGCGGTCCTTGCGGCGGGAAGAGGTGGCCACGCTGACGCTAGCCACGACCTGCCCGGAGGGCAGGTGCCGGATCTCGGGATCGCGCCCGCAGTTGCCGAGCAGGATCACCTTGTTCACCGAGGCCATGCCGATCTCCCTTGATGGTTGTGATGTCTGATGCCGCGACGGCAGGACGCCGCACGCTGCCCCTGCAGTGTCTTCGCGGGTCCGTACTTGTCTGACGGATGGCAACGTTGCTGGTGCCGCGTCGAGCGCGCAACCACCGCTTTGGACGCCTGGCATCACTCGCATGACTCCAGCAGGCGCCGAGCATTCGACACCGGCGAGGTGACTGCCTGCAGGTAGGCCGCCGCACGGTGCCCGGCCAGGTGCTCCCGCATCCTCTCCAGCCGGTCGTCGATGGTCTCCTCCCGGTACCCCATCTTCACCAGCACCACCATCAGCTCGATGAGCAGCACCAGCAGGAACAGCAGGGCATAGCCGGCCAGGGTGAGCGTGTTGCCGAGCACGAAATCGTGCAGCGCCTCGATGCGCATGAGCAGTCCGGCCTCCGTCACCGCTGACCGTGACGCACGCAACTGGTCGAGTTCCTGGCCGTGCCGCACAGTCAGTGCGGCAAGCTCGGCCTGCACTTGCGCGTAGTCCCGCTGCAGCGTGTCGGCATGGCGCTGGGCCTGCTGAAAGACGCGCCCCGTGCCGCGCTGCCCGCTGCAGCTGCCATCGGCCTCGCATTGCGCCTTGTTTCGCGCCGCCAGCCAGTCGGCTCGCCTGCCGGCGAGCGTCTGCTCCAGGTGTGCCGTCTGCGCGGCGTGGCGCTCGCGCAGTGCCTGCTCGCTGCGCTGCTGCAGCCGCTGAGCGATTTCCTTCTCGAACAGCACCAGGTCAAACAGCGCCGCGCCGATGCACGCGACGACCACGCCGAGCACGCAACGCAGCAGGTTCATGAGCAGGCTCGACGGCGTGGCGAGTACCAGCCGCTCCACCAGGTAGATGAATACCGTGCACAGCGCCGCGACGCCAGCGGCGCTGGCTGCCGACATGCCGAAGACCCGCGACGCGATGACCCACGAAGACAGCGCCCACAGCAGCACTGGCAGGTGGATGGCGATGGCGAACGCGCGCAGCCGCCGCAGCGTCGATTCGTGATAGCGCTGCGCCTTGTCGTGGTTTTCCCCGACGACGAGGCAGAAGTACCTGAGCATCGACATGCATGTGCTCCTCTTGTGCCGTGGCTTCAGAGGCCCAGGTGCTCGGCGTCCATCGCCGCCTGGAGGCCCTGGGCGAAGCCCAGCTGGTAGCTGGCGAGCGCTTGGCGCACCCAGCCCTCGCCCCGGTCGGCCAGTTCCAGTTGCTCGCGCAGCGTCGCCAGCTCGCGCTCATGCCTTTGCACTGCCGCGCGCAGCCGCCGCGTGGTGGTCTCGCACACGCCCTCGGCCTGCAGCAGTGCGTCGTTGTGGCGTTCGATGTGCGCCTGCACGCGGGTGCACAGCGTGGCAACGATGGACTGGAACTCGGCGACGAGCGCGCGCACACCGTGGTCGCGGGCCTGCGCCGTGCGGAAATGGCTGCCGTTGTGGCGCCCGAGGCCGAAGTGGTTGGCTGCGAGGAAGCTGCGCAGCGGTGGCAGGTCCATCAGGCCCTGGGGCAGCTCGCGCCGCGCCGGGCCGATGGCCGCTGCGCCATCCGCACGCTGCGGCGGGAACGCCGGCTGGTTGGAGGCTTCCCGTGCGTGCAGATCCGCGGTGGCGAAGCGCGCGCCGGGCGTGAAGGGCTGGGCCCACTGCGCGTGAGGCAGCGAGCCGCCGGGAGAGAGCTGCCGCACGGCCGCGGCGTCTTCGCGCAGGGTGCCATCATCCTGCGCCGCCTCGGGAGCGGCAGGGGCCGTGGCGGCGAAGGCCCGGCTGCCCAGCGCACGCCGGGCAAGTTGCTTGAGGAAGTTCATGGCAGGGCGGTGTCGATGCGTCGGGGCGGATTTTCCGGACGCCGCCTGCCATGCCGATGCATGGGCAACGTTGCAAGGCCTGCGTCGGCACGTCACCAAACCATCCAGGTATCGTTGCTGGTAGTGGTGTTGACGGCGTACCTGATCAGCTCGCGCTGGAATCGGAGCACAGCGCTGTCGTTGCCTCAGCTGTCTGCCTGCCGCCTTAACAACGGTGCGACGCACTGTTGCCCGCGGTCACGGCCGATGCCGTCATCGCCGACAAGGCCTACGACGCCCAGGCGCGCGTGATCGACGTGCTCACCCGAGCTGGCCAAGTCGCGGTGATCCCGCCGATTCGCAGCCGCATCGAACAGCGGTCTTGGGACCGCGATCTCTACAAGGCGCGCCACCTGATCGAGAACTTCTTCGCCCGGCTCAAGCAGTACCGCGCCATCGCCACCCGCTACGACAAGACAGCTCGCAATTTCCTCGGCGCCATCCACTTGGCGGCCGCTGTCATCTGGCTCAATTGATGACGGGCCCTAGACAAGGAGGCTGAGTACATCGTGACCCAAGAGCTGTCTCAATCCCTTCAATATCAGGACACGGTCCGGACGACCCCGTTAGATTAACCCTGAAGACCGACCCGTCTCAATTCCTTCGATATCAGGGCACGGTTCGGACCATCGCGGAGGAATTCACGATCATGCGCCGGGGGTCTCAATCCCTTCGATATCAGGGTACGGTCCGGATAGGACTTCAAGTGCACCACGGTCTGGTACTACCTGTCTCAATCCCTTCGGTATCAGGGCACGGTCCGGACACGAGCTGTACGAGCTGATCCGGGACAACCTGTCTCAATCCCTTCGATATCAGGGCACGGTCCGGACATCCAGAAGGCGGAGATGACCCACCGCTACTGGTCTCAATCCCTTCGATATCAGGGCACGGTCCGGACGTATCCTCAACATCAAGCAAGCCACCAAGATGTCTCAATCCCTTCGATATCAGGGCACGGTCCGGACCCATGAGCACGGCCTTGCAGTCGCGCATGATCGTCTCAATCCCTTCGATATCAGGGCACGGTCCGGACCTTCAGCGCATCACCACCAATGCGCGCGGCTAGTCTCAATCCCTTCGATATCAGGGCACGGTCCGGACAAGTGATGGCAGAAGTGCGCGAGCAATGCCGCGTCTCAATCCCTTCGATATCAGGGCACGGTCCGGACGAGGGTGTGGAGGATGAAGCCCTCCACCTGGTGTCTCAATCCCTTCGATATCAGGGCACGGTCCGGACTTCGATCCGAAGGACGACGCTTGTGGCTTCTTGTCTCAATCCCTTCGATATCAGGGCACGGTCCGGACATATCGTGCTGAATCCAGCGCTGAATTACCTCGTCTCAATCCCTTCGATATCAGGGCACGGTCCGGACCCGCCACGCAGCAGCAAGCTTATCTGCTCTCGTCTCAATCCCTTCGATATCAGGGCACGGTCCGGACAGGCGAACGTGGAAGTCGATCCGATGTTCCGGTCTCAATCCCTTCGATATCAGGGCACGGTCCGGACTGCTCGCGTTGAAAATGATAGCAGCGACAAGGGGTTGGCGGCCCCCTTCACAACTTTTTGGTCGGCCGCGGGAGCTGTCTCCCGCAAGGGCTGGTCGCTGCGGCGGCATGGCGAACCTTCGGTACGAAGGTGCCATTGTCCGCCAGCGTGCCTTGCCGGAGGCCGACGATGCCGGGCCGCGCGGGCAGCCTGTAGAGGCGCAGATCGTCCGCCCTCTCGTCGACCAGCACCTTGAGCTCCCCAAAACCTGCCGCGCCTGCCGGTCGTGGATCCCAGAGGTTGCTGGTTCCGGTCGTGCGCGGAATGTCCTGGTGGAGCATCCGTGCCGGTTGGCTGCAACATCGAGCCGGCGCGCGGCTGACATTGGCCTGGCCTGCAGTCGGGCCCCGCAAGTGCGTTCCAAGAGACCGGACCAACGCCCGGTCTCCACCTCAGTCGAACAAGGCGTCGAACAGCGAGGAAACGACGTAGCCGACCGCCACGGCAGCCACCACCGGGGCGGCCACCGTGGCCGCCGCCGCCGTGGAAGCGCCGATCCCGAGAGCCGTCACGCCGGATGCCACTGCGGCGCCGGTGGCCGTGGCCGCAGCGCTGGCCGCCGCACCCGTGGCATAGCCCTTGGCCCCGGCCTTGGCCACCGATGCCGTGACCTCGCCCGCGTCACGGCGTCCGTCGATGAGGTCGCCGATGCCCTTGACCACCTCGACGCCCGCGCCGACGGCGGCACCCATCGCACCACCGGACTGCGCCGCTCGGCTCACTGCGCTGCCGACCGAGCCCGAGCCACAGGCGCCGGCACGCTGGGCCAGGCTGGTCGTCGTTTCCGACGACACGCCAGAGCTCACCATGCGCTTGGACAGGCCCGCCCTCTTCAGCGCCGCGTTGACGACCTCGGTCGTCTCCTCAGTGCCCACGAGTTGCACGCTGCGGTACTTGCCCTGGGCCACCTGGCGCACGACCTTGTCCACCGCGGACTTCGACAGGGTGTCCTTGAGCTGCAACCGCTCCACGACCTTGCCACCCCTGGTCGTCACCAGGTCCACCACCTCGGCGGTGGTGCTGCGCGTGAGCGACGTGCTCCGGCCCGTGAGCAACTGTGCCGCGTTGCGCGCATCCTTCACCAGGATCTCGTGGATGTGGCCCTTGAGGTGCGGATTGTGTCCGGCGCGATCAAGTGCGCGGCCGATGACGCTCGCCTCGTAGGTGGTTCGTGCGCTGACCGCATGGCTGGCGTGCTGGGTGTTGCGCTGTCGTTCCATGGTGCTCTCCCTCCGTGTTGAACCGTTGATGTGTCGATGTATGAAATGGTCGGGCCGCACGTGGCTTTCGGGCGTTCTTGGCAACGTTGCCGCAGCCTCGGTGGCCGTGGCACCAAGGCCGCGCCCAAGCGCGCCGGTCGGCCTTGGCGCAGCCGCGCTGCCGTGGCCGGCTCCGTTCGTTGGTGGCGCTCAGGCAAACGGCTTGTCGAGCCGCCCGCCAAGCGCACAGGGAACATGCCGGCGGGCCGAAGTTGCGGTGAAACCGAATGGTGCCAGCGCAACGACCGTAGAAGCTGCGCCGCGGCCGGTCGACACACTGCCGAAAATGCTTCGCTCATGGTGTCGTCTCCCGTTGCCCCATTGCGGCATCCAGCCGCCCGGCGCTGGCGCTGATGCGCCGCAGCACTTCCTGCATGCCTTCGCCGGTGCGGTTGCTGGCGAACACCACATCGCCCGGGCTGCCGCTGCCGAGCTGCTGCAGCAGGTCCTTGCGCACGGCTGCCCTCTCCGGGCACTCCAGGCTCTCCGAGAAGGTCCGGACGACAACCACCGGCCGGCTCTGGCGCTGCAGCCGCGCGTGCAGTTGCTGATCGGCCTGGCGCACCTTGCCCCGCACCACGAGCGCGAAAGCGTCGAACGAGCCGAACGGGAACGTGTCGAGCATCACCTGTGTCGGGTGGTTGACCGTGTCGTAGCCGGGCACGTCCGCGAACACGAAGTCCTGCCAGCGGCACAGCAGGCTCGCCTCGGGGTCCGCGGCCCAGTTGGTCGCATCGGTGTGCGTCCCCACCAGCGGCGGCGGCTCGACCTCGTTGCGCGAGAGCTTGCTCAGCAGCGACGACTTTCCCGCGTCCGGCTGCCCGAGGATTGCCACACGCCGGCCCGCGGTGCGCGCCAGCTCGCGCCGCAAGCGCTCCACGTTCGACTCCAGCACGGTCTTCGGACGCGGAGCCTGCATGGGCGGCGTGTCGTCCTCCGTGATGGCGTCGTACACTAAGTAGGACGCCATAAGTTATGTACCAGGTGGCGGAGCCAGAAGCGTGGCGAGCTCATGCCGGCCTTGCGGCGAGCTTGCCGCGGAGTCAACTTCATCACCCAGCGAACCGCCTGGGCGGCCAGGTCGTCGATGGACTTGGCCTGCCGGTTTGCAGCCACGAGCCGCTTGAGGTCGCGCCAGAGTTGATCCATTGGACTGAGTTCGGGCGCCTGCTTGGGCAGCCACAGCCAACGGATGCCAAGTTGCTGGGACAGGGCCTGCGTGGCACGCGCGGTATGCGCGCTGGCACTGTCGGCCAGCAGCCAGATGCACCCATGGCGCCGATAGCGCCGCCGCAGTTCGGCAAGGAAGGCCTGGGCATCGCCTTGGCGGGCTTGCCGGCGCACCAGCACGACACGGCGCGCGGTGTGCAGGTCGATGGCCCCGAACAGCACCCGCTTGGCATTGGCGCCGGTGATGGGTACGGTGGCCTGCTTTCCCATGGGCGCCCACGCCGCACGCAACGGCGGGAACAGTCTCAGCAGCGTCCAGTCCGTACACAGCAGCACGTCGCCGGGCTGCCAGTTCGCCTTGAGCCTGCGAATCAGGCCCCTTTTTTCTGTGCCAGATGAACCTCACGCTCGCTGAAGACGTAGCGCGGGCGTTTCCAGCGCCAGCCCGCCTCGTGCAGCCGCCGGCGCAACGTGCGCTGGCTGATGTCGATGCCATCGTGTGCAGCCAGATAGTGCGCCAGCAGCGGCACGGTCCACGTCGTAGCCAAGTAGCCACAGCGCCGGGGGTCGCGCGCCATTGCTGCGGCCAGCCGCTTCGCTGTGAGCCTGGCTGCGCGCCGAGGCCTGCCGCTGCGGGGCTGGTCAACCAGCGCACTGACATCGCGCTCTTGAAGGTAGCGCTCCACCCAACGCCGAACGCTGAGTCGCGCCACCCGCACACGCCGGGCCGCTTCGCTGATCGCATGTCCTTCGGCCACCAGCAGCACCGCATCAAGCCGTCGGTAATCACGCGCCAGCCGTGCGGCAGCCAGCGCCAGCCCAAGCCGACGCCGGTCCGCTCGCGTAAAACGCCGAGCCGCCGCTCCACCATCTGCGTCCTGGTCCATGCCCGGCAATGTGCCGACCGGACTTGCCTGGTACAAGACATATGGCTACCTACTTAGCTTGCCCAGTACGGGCGCACCGAGGAGTGCAAGCCACCACATCTTCAGACGCCCAGGTGGTGCTGGAGGGCCTGCCCGGCGAGCGCGTGGCAGTCGTCGAGGAAGGCCGTCCCGGCATTGGACGTGATGGCGTAGCCCAGGCCCGCGGCCACGGCCTGGCCGAAGCCGGGGACGTAGCGCAGCAGCGACTTGGCGGTTTGACGACCGACATAGCGCTTGAGCAGCAACACCGCACCTTCGCGGGCGGCGTACTTCACCACGTTGTTGGCCAACTGCGCCACCAGTGGGATGCCCGAGCGGGCCAGGAGGTCCAGCCGCCGGTCGTCGAGCCCGTAGCACTCGCGGATCTCCGCGAAGAGCTTGAGCAGGATGCTCAGGTCCACGGCCACGTCTGCGCCGGGGATCGGGTTGAGGCCGTTGGCCGCGCAAGCCAGTGCTGCCGTGGTGACGTACTTCTCGCAAGCCGCGCGCTTGGCGTCCAGGAAGGCGCCGGAGTACGCCTTCGCGTTGCGCAGCCAGCGCTCGCGCTTGGCGCCTTCCAGGTTCTCGGCGATGAGCTGCTGCAGCGCGTCCAGCCCGGTGCCCGTTCGGCAGCTGGTGAACAGCACCGGCACGCAGCGGCCCACGTGCCGCGAGATGTCTTCGCGCTTGCGGCGTTCGAGCTCGGCGACTTCCACGCCGTCCTCCCAGAGCTCGTCGTGCCGGTTGACGACGTAGAGGCACACCTTGCCCATGGCGTCGAGCTCGCGGAAGAGCTCGGTGTCGGCCTGGTGCAGCTTGCCGCTGGTCACGCACAGGAACAGGTCCATCTGCCGGATGCCGAAGCGCTCGGCGTAGCCCTGCTTCGGAAACCGCTGCGTGCCGTAGCCGGGCAGGTCCACGAACTGCAAGCCGTTGACCTCGTAGCGCGCCAGCTCGACCGTCTTGTCGGTCTCGACGCCCACTTCTGCCACCTTGCGGCCTACCATCTTGTTGATGAGCGAGGACTTGCCGGCACCGGGCTGGCCAAAAAGCGCCACCGAGACGGTCCGGGCCTTCTCCTCTTCGAGGCGACGGCGGATCTGGTCGGCGTGATGATCGATCGACATGGGCAACCTCCTGGTGTGTGCCGTGTGGGATGGATGGAATTTTTCCGGGCGGCGCCCGTTTCAGGCCGTTCCGGCAACGTTGCCGTGCGCGGTGGCCATGGGCCGATAGCGCGCGGCAAAGCGCTCGGCCAGGAAGGGCACGCTGGCAAAGGCGCGGTGCACGGTGTCGCGGGTGATGGGCTGGCTGTAGAAGTAGCTGCCCTGGGTGCCGGTGCCGTTCTGGAAGAAGCGTCCCTGCGGGTCGACCATCACGTACGAGCCCAGCATGTCGGTGTTGTCCTCCACCGACATCCCGGCCACGCGGCCCGCATGGCGTGCCACGAAGCTGGCAAAGGCCTCGTCGTCCACGGCAAGGTTGCTGTTGACCACGGGCAGCATGCGCAGCACCTTCCAGCGGTCGGGGCGCAGCAGATCCAGTGCGCGGACCAGGTCCTCGCCGGCATTGACGGCGCTGACGACCGTGTTGATCTTCACCTGCAACCGCGGGTTCGCGGCCCGCGCCCGCCGCAGCCGCGTGGCCATGTCCGCCAGCGACAGCGTGCGGTCCCGGCTGTCGGCGCGGCCGATGCGCAGGTTGTGCGCGGTCGAGAACGAGTCCAGGCTCAGCCCCAGGACATCGAGCTGCCGGGCAAGCGCTTCAAGTGCCTCTCCTTCGGGCAGTCGCGAGCCGTTGGTGATGAGGGAGACTCGCATGCCCAGCTCCCGCGCCTGCCGCGCAATGTCGAGCACCTGCTGCGGATAGAGCATGGGCTCGCCGCCGGCGATGCTCAGTCGCACATGGGACCAGCGCAGCGTGCGGCTCAGCGCATTGGCGGTGTTGCCTGGGTGAAAGCCTGCCCACAGCGCCGAGACCAACTCGCGAGTGGCCTGCTCGTCGCGCACCACGTCCCGCCGGCCATCCTCGCGCTGCCAGGCCGCGTAGCAGTAGCCGCAGCGGTAGTTGCAGGCCTCGGTGACGTGCCAGTTCACCACCAGCTCGTCCACAGTGATCGGCGCGGCGACGGCGGTGCGCTGGTCACGAAGGGTGGGGATGTCCATCGGCTGCGGCGCCTGGCGGCGCGGTGTCGTTTCGATGGCCGGCATCATCGAGCGCACCTGCCGCGCAACCAGGTCTTGGCAACGTTGCCGTGAGCGGTCCGGGCGGCCGCGGCCGGGCACACTTCGTCTGCGGATCGAATCGCCGCCGACCCGCGCAAGGCGAGCGTGCGAGGAAGTGCCCAGGAGGATGTCACCGTGCCGAGTTGCCGGCATGCCGTCCCCGGCGCTTCCCGCCACGGCTTTCCTGCACGGCTGGCATCGGTGCGATCCAGCAAGGCGCAACGTCCCTGTTCCCGCGAGTCACCACCTCATGCTCACCACCGATTCCCCCGTTCCCGAGAATGCTGTTCCTGCCGACACCGCGTCCGCCGCGGTGGCCCCTGGCGTGATGCTGTGCATCGCCAGCGGCCAGAGCCTGCCCAACGTGCTGCCGCTGCAGGTGCGTGCGTGGGACCGGCTCGTGATCTACGCCAGCCGCGACATGCGCGCAGCGGCCCAGCGGCTGGAACTGGTGGCCGGGGTCATGCGAAGGATGCGGGGGCATCCGGCCAGCGATTGCTGCGAGATCGTGGCGCTTCCCGAGGACCGCTCCTACCGGTCCCTTGCCACCTTCGCCGCGCAGGAGGTCGAGCGGCTGAGCGGCGTGTACCCGCGGCACCGCCTGTCCTTCAACGCCACGGGTGGGCAGAAGACGATGACGCTGGCATTCGCGCAGGCGCTGCGGGGCCGCGCGGACATCTTCTATTGCCAGACCGAGCGCGACTGCATCGAGCAGATCGAGCCGCTGGGGCCGGACCAAGCCCTGCCCGCCGCCCTGCTGGACCTGTATGCCTACTTGAGCGTGCAAGGCTACGTGATCAAGGGCTGCGTCCCGCTGGACGATGCGCGGGCTCTGGAGGATGTGCGCCGGCGTGCACGCCTGACGTCCACGCTGGTGCACAAGGTGGGTGAGCTGCGCAGGCAATTCCCCGATGTGCCATCAACGTTTCCCAAGGGTTCGCCGCGTTCGGTACTGGGTGCGCTGCACGGCGCGGCGGTAGCCGCATGCGAGGCGACGCACCAGACTCGCGCGATGCCCTTCCCTGCCCGGCAGCCGCTGGCCCTGCCCGGCGAATCGGACTGGTGGGCCGTGCTTCTCGACGAAGCCACTTCCTGCGGGGTGCTTCAGACCTGGACACGTGAGGGCAACGACATCGTGTTGACCTTCTCGGACCACAATGCCGCCGCCTACCTCGCCGGGGGGTATCTCGAAGAGTACGTGCATCTGGCCGTGCACGCGCTGGGCCTGCCGCCCGGCGCGGCGGCGCGTGGCGTGCACATGGACCTGCTGGAGCGGCACAGGGAGCGGGACGGGCGCGACTTCAACGAGCTCGACATCGCCATCACCTGGCGCAACCGGCTGCTGATCCTGGAATGCAAGGCCGGGCGCCAGTTGCTGGATCCGGGCAAGTCGCAGGACATCCTTAACAAGCTCGGACTGCTCAAGAGCCAGGTCGGCGGCAACTACGGACATGCGTGGGTCCTGACCACGGCCAAGGTCGACGAGCAATACCACGCCCACATCCTGGAGCGCGCGCGCACAGCGCAGCTGGAGGTGGTCGACGGTCCGAAGCTGCGCAACCTGCCGCAGCGGCTGGCCCAAGCGCTTGACTGGCCCCGGCCTCCAGCCGCTGACTGGATCGAGCCGCCGCTGAGCCTGCGCAAGACGGGTACTGCTGCCGCAAGGTAGAAGCACAGGCCCGGTGCCGAGCGGGCAAGCTGTGTCCCGGCGGCCTCGCCTGGCCGCCAGCACGGTCACGGGATCGCGCAGTGGACAACGGTTGCGTCCGGTACCGCCGAACGCCTCGGAGAAGCAGCGTGCCATGGCCTTGAGGAACGCGGCCGTGGCGCAGCCTTCGATGCTGCCCGGCGCTGGAGAGGCGCGGATGCTGCCACTGCCTGCCGCCGCGGTGAAGTCGCCGCAACGTTGCCGCCGCACCGGGCTGCGCCATAGGACGACGCATCATGGCGTCGAGACATCACATACCCAACCGCTGATCAAGGAGGAGCCCAGCAATGAACAACCCGTCCACCCCGTCCGAGCCGCGCCGTGTGCTGATCTGCGTCTCCGGCATGTCACCAGCCGTGGTGACCGAGACGCTCTACGCGCTGATCCAGCCCGAGCACGATTTCGTGCCCGACGAGATCCACGTCGTGACCACGGGCGACGGCAAGCAGGCGCTGATGGAGCAGTTGCTCGAGCCTGGCACGGGCCAGTTCCATGCCTTCATGAAACAGTGGCTGCCGCAGCGGCGGATCCTGTTCGGCGAGGAGCAGATCCACGTCATTGGCCACGAAAGCAAGGCCGAGGCGCCGGTGAAGGCCGGCATCTGGGACGGTCTCGGTGGCGCGCCCGCTGCGCGGCCTGGCCGTGTCGAGCTGCCGGATATCGTCACCGACGAGGACAACCGCGCCGCGGCAGACACGATCTTTCAAGTCATGCGCCGGCTCAAGAGCGAGCGCCCGACACGCCTGCACGCCTCCGTGGCCGGCGGGCGCAAGAGCATGAGCTTCTACATGGGCCATGCCTTCTCGCTGTTGAGCGAGCCCGGCGACAAGCTGTCGCACGTGCTGGTGAACCCGCCCTTTGAACTGCCCGCCCTGAAGTTCTACTTCCCGCCCAAGGAAGCGAAGGATGCGGTGACAGTGAAGTGGACGGACAAGGCGGGCAATCCTCACAGCAACTGCACCAGCGAGGCCCGCATCCAGCTCGCCGAGCTGAGCGTGCTCAACCTCGGGCCGATCCTGAACGGCTTCCCCATCGACAGCTGCGACAGCCTGGATGACGCCGTACGGCTGGCGCAGTCGGTGCTCGTGCCAGCGCCGGTGAAGATTACGCTGGAAGCGGCTGCGGGCCGCCAGCATGTGCAGGTGTGCGGGCGCAACGTCAAGCTCAAACCTCAGCAGTTCCTGGCGCTGGTGGTCTACGCGTGGGCACGGCTCCATGCGGACGACCTGCCCGAGTCCGGCGCAGTCAACCTCACGGACATCCCGATCGAGATCTGGCAGCGGATGCATGCCGTGCTGGAGAGCGCCAAGGATAGCGCGCAGCCTCCGAGCCTCGCGGCATTGAAACCGCTGCATGCCAACATCCATGGGGCCTTCAATTCCGTCTTGGGACCCGCAGCACGGCACTACCGCATCGAACTCGCCGGCCCGAAATCGAGTCCGGGCACAGCTGCCGACAAGACCGGTCCCTACCGCCTCAGTACCGACCCGGAACTCCTGGATCTGGCAGGCATGCATCGCCTGGAGCCCCTGCTGCGCCAAGCGTTCGGTATGACCGCCTGAAGCCCTTGCCACGGGGGGCCGACCGCCAGGTCTCGGTACGCTGCAAGCAGCCGCCGCGCGGTCGTGCTCCCTGCCCCTGCCGGAGCTTTGGGGTAACGGATTACCCGGGAAGAAAAGAGACCCGGGCAAGATCGGCTCCGAGGTTGTGCACCGCTGGCTCACCATCGCCGAGGTGCGCTCCTGGCTACTGGACGGGCCTGGAGCCAGTCGCAGCAGGGCCTGTCTGGCTTTGACCCTTGAGGACATGGAGAAAGCTTCGACGGTGCCAAGGATGCTTGATGCCGGGCCCTGCCTGTCTTTCCTATGAACACTCCCGAAAGCGGCATGCCCCCTGCTTGACCAGCATCTCCGCGTGCAGCACCGCCTGCTTCAAGCAGCCGCTGCGCCGCAAGCACCTGGACATGGCCAGCGGCGGCTCGGCCCGGACAAGAAGTCCCGAACAGCGGGTCGGATCGTAGGCAGTCACAGGAGCAGCAGACGCAGGACAGGCCGGAATTTCGTGCAAGCGCCGGGCTCGGTCATGGTCTGGTTTTCTGTGCCGAGACTCCAGCGGACGCAGGCAGCCATGATTTCATGGCTCTCCCACCCTCACCTGCCGACCTGAGCAGCCCTCGGTCCTTGATGGGACAATGGCCTCTTCGTGCCGTGAAAGTCCGCCATGCCGCCGCAGCGACGAGTCCTTGCGGGAGACAGCTCCCGCGACCGACCGGAAAGTTGTGAAGGGGCCCGCCAAGCCCTTGCCGCTGCTATCATTTTCGGCGCGAGCCGTCCGGACCGTGCCCTGATATCGAAGGGATTGAGACGGCTTTATCGCACGATTCGCCCCGTGGTTAATGTCCGGACCGTGCCCTGATATCGAAGGGATTGAGACCGGAAGGAAGGCTCTTTATGCCCAACACTACAGTCCGGACCGTGCCCTGATATCGAAGGGATTGAGACGTCGACGGTTTGTCTGCTTACGACCAGGCCAAGTCCGGACCGTGCCCTGATATCGAAGGGATTGAGACGACCGGGGCGCCGGAGATGTTCACCGCGTCTGGGTCCGGACCGTGCCCTGATATCGAAGGGATTGAGACAGCATGTTGAGGGAAAACGCGCTCGCGAGGTAGTCCGGACCGTGCCCTGATATCGAAGGGATTGAGACCGGGGGATGACGGCGTAGCTCACATCTTCGTTGTCCGGACCGTGCCCTGATATCGAAGGGATTGAGACCCGACCGTGGAGAGCTTGCGCACGCGCTCCTGGTCCGGACCGTGCCCTGATATCGAAGGGATTGAGACACAAGCGGCAACGTACTCTTCAGCGGCGACCACGTCCGGACCGTGCCCTGATATCGAAGGGATTGAGACTGGAAATCGCCACCAGCTTGTAGTACAGGCTAGTCCGGACCGTGCCCTGATATCGAAGGGATTGAGACAGTTGTTGCAACACGGTGGAAGCGACTTGCATGGTCCGGACCGTGCCCTGATATCGAAGGGATTGAGACTTGGCGATGCGGATGTGCTTGCTGGACGTGTCGTCCGGACCGTGCCCTGATATCGAAGGGATTGAGACAGTCGTAGTCAGCCCGATACACCTCCGCAAAGGTCCGGACCGTGCCCTGATATCGAAGGGATTGAGACATGAAGAACGAGAGGCTGAAGTCCACCGGCAGGTCCGGACCGTG
Source organism: uncultured Azohydromonas sp. (assembly GCF_937926365.1). GTDB lineage: Bacteria > Pseudomonadota > Gammaproteobacteria > Burkholderiales > Burkholderiaceae_C > Azohydromonas. The sequence goes on from NZ_CALAOH010000255.1 coordinate 166,129, forward strand.
CCCTGATATCGAAGGGATTGAGACTTGTAGATGTCGCCTTGGTCGATGCGCTTGATGTCCGGACCGTGCCCTGATATCGAAGGGATTGAGACAAGTACCTCCCGTTGTGCAAGCAGTAAAACTCGTCCGGACCGTGCCCTGATATCGAAGGGATTGAGACTCCAGTGCAACGTCGTGGCGCGCAGAGTAAGAGGTCCGGACCGTGCCCTGATATCGAAGGGATTGAGACGTGTAAACGTGATGACTACAGCCGGGGAAAGAGTCCGGACCGTGCCCTGATATCGAAGGGATTGAGACAGCTTGGAATTGTCGTTGGTGCTCATTTCTTTGTCCGGACCGTGCCCTGATATCGAAGGGATTGAGACAGGTATCGTTGGCCACTATCGGCACGTTAGTGGTCCGGACCGTGCCCTGATATCGAAGGGATTGAGACTCCGGGTACATGCGGTTCACGCTGTCGTCCATGTCCGGACCGTGCGCTGATATCGAAGGGATTAACACAAATAGCGTTCAAGTGGTCAGCGGCATTGTCGTCCAATGCCGCCCCCTGCTATCTCAATGGGCTGGAACTTGTCCGTGATCCGAATCCAGATCTACCGAAGCCGAACTGTGCCCTGATATTGAAGGGGCTGAGATATGCGCTTCGGACGGTCGTTTCAAGTGCCAAGTCTAGAGTGTGATCTGATATCGAAGGGATACGCGTCCACCCTAGTATCCCCGATGATAAATTAATTTTGTACGGCCGCCGCTGTGTGATGGCAAGGCGGAGGCAGCCAGAGAATCGCGGAAATAATCGACGTATTCCTGGTTCTGGCAGATATACTGAAGCAGCCAACATGGGTTCGTCGTAATTTCCGCGAATCACTCGATTTGGTAGCCTGTTTGGTCGCCTTGATGGTCGCCGTACAAATTGTACAAATGCTTTTAGCCAGTGAAAATCCAACAGCCGGAGCCCGATTTTTACAAACGATCCGACAAACCACATCCTCGGCATCACTGGTCGCAGAGCACTTGCGGCAGACTTCAGCCGCTCACTGCACCTGTGGCCTAAAGCTGCGCTCTGCTACAGGCTTCCGGCTTGCGACCAGACAGGAGCATCACGGGAACTCGTTCGCAGCCGTGAACCTCAAGCCGCATACGTGGCAATTTCTTCCAGCCATTTGCTGGAGGTGTACAGGTTTTCCTGGTCAAGCCAAAGCAAGCCGATGTTGCGGGAGCCCAGCCATGCAACGATGTCAGCAGTTGGTTTTTCTGGCAGAAGGACTGACAAGTCCGGTTCCATTTTGCTCTTCAAGAAATACGAATAAGAATACAACTGTCCCACTGCCATGCGGATGTCACCGATGTCCGTGGAACTTTTGACTTCCACAATCAAGTCCTTTCCGGATTTTTTGTCATACGACTTGACCAGCACATCAAACATGGTCAGTTTGCTCCTGCCTTCAAGTAACAGAAAATCGGAAAGGCACGTCCTGAGTTGGTTCGTCAGACGATTGTGAATCCTTCGACCGACGATGGTCTGTGCGGCTCTGAGCGCCACGAAATCTCGGTCGTCTTTGAGCGGCAGGCACTCGCCGTCGGTGGGTTGAGCGGTGAGGAGCTGAATGCTTGTTGTAGTGGCCGGTCTGCCTGGTGTGGCCGGTATGCCTACAACATCGAGAAGGATTGCACCTGCCTTTCCGAGTTGATCGAGGTCGGCAGCATCCCGGATTCCGCCTTTCCCATACATTTCCATCATCCTTGTGTACTGAACCTTCAACGAAGAGGTGGACTCCTTCATCGTTCTCAACACGTGTTGCACGCCTTCATTGCCGTTGATCAGGGGAAAGCGGAGCCGTTGGTCTAGCGAGAAAAACACAGGTGTCAGCAAATTACTCGCCGGTATCTTGGAGTCCGTTTCGTTGGGCTTGCCTATTCCTTTGAGGCTTTCCACGGTCTCGATCAGTCTCAGTCCGTCGTCATCGCTGGAAAGCGCGTATGCGCTCTTGAAAAGTCTTTTGAGTCGACTCGAGTTCAATTCCACCCAATTCCTTGCCGAGTTCCTGTAGGCGGAATAGAAGTTGGTGAAGCCTGTATGCCTTTCAATGGCACCGATGGCGTTTGGGTCGCCCAATATTTTTGATATTCTTTCGGCGACCTGCTCCAAGCAGCATCCAGAGAAGTCTTCTCTAAAGATGTCACTTAAAGCCGGGATCTTCGTGCTTTCTATGTAAGAAGCGTCCTCGGACTTGGGGTTCCTTGTGACCCAGGTCAGTTTACACAGGCCGTATAACTGGCGCGGCTCTACTTTCTTGGAATCCAGAACGAAGGGGGCCACGAGTCGGACGAGATGATTGGTGTTTCTTTGGCGATTTGCCCAGGATTCTGACATCTTTGCGTTGGAGTGGTGAAGCGATTGAGAAAAGAGCGAAATGACTTCAGTCGGTACTGAAGCTGGTCAACAGCGGTGCGTAAAAAGTGACCATCGTCATGATGCATCCAATTGCCTGCGGACAAGAGCAACGGAACGATGATGTATGCTTGGTGGTAATGGCGTATTTTTTGGATGCCATGGATGTTAAATTTTCATTGCATGTCGTTGCAGTGGATGCTGCAATTGCGACGCCGGCAAAGGCTCTGCTGAGGTGAAAATTCAGAATGCGCGCATCTTTAGATGCTGCGCGGCTTTGTACTTGGCTCTGCGGCAGTGCCGGAATGTTGAAATATCCGCTTTATCGCGCGTTGCACCCACCCTGGAACTCCATTGTTCGGCCGTAGTGGGCATCCCAACCCGCCTTTCCGAAGGGCTCGCTCATGCAGCCTTCATCAATCTGAAGGAATGGCTGAAAGCACCCTTGGTTTTCCATGTAGTAAGGCTCACGCTTGATCACGTGCTCGCCAAGTTTCTCGCCGATCACCAGAAAGCACTCGCCGTCCCATAGCCCGACGTTTCCGTTCCTTCCGCGGCCGACATACCACTTGCCAGCCACGAGAAGGTCCTGTGCAATCTGCACAACTTGGACCGTTTTTCCAATTGTCATCAAGATGTCTCCCCGAAATCATGGGCGTGGGTATTGAGGACGTTGCGTCGCAGTTTCCTCGAAGCTTGCCAAGTTGACCTGGGGCTGCATGCACGCAGGGACTGCATGGGTCGTGAAAGGACTGCAGCCCCCTGGTTTGGGCTTCGGCATCAGATACGCAGTGCCTGCTGGTAGGCGTGGTCGATGATGCGCATCGCCGGCAATTGGTCCCACAGCGATGCATCGTGCCAGCCGCCGCTGCGGATTCGCTGCGCGAAGTCGTCCAACTGCCTGGCCTTCGCACGCTTCCAGTCCTTCTGAGTGCGATAGAGCGGCTCGGCTTGGTCCGAACGCGAGACTTCGCTTCGATCCGCTCGCCAGCGGCGTGTTCGGGTACACACCACCAGCCCTTCGGACTTGCTGCAGCCGCTGGCACTGTCGGGGTTTGGTTCGCCGTGCAGCCATGAATCGAGCATGACCCAGGTGTCGGCGATACGCCCGCGGAGCCAGACCCGGTCCTCCACTTCGTCAAGGCGGCATAGCCGGTTGTCGCGCAGCAGCGTGGCCGCCACCAGTTCAAACGGACCGACCAGATCGTGCAGCAGATCCACCATGTGGTAACCGGAGTCGAGTCGAGCAAGGTTCCACCACCGGACTCGGTCCGATCGTCGCGCCAGCTTGTCGCGCCCGGCTGCTCGCGGGACGGGACGGCAAAGCCCAGGTGCAGATGGGCATGGACCTCGCGTACCACGTCACCGCTGTCGCGCAGCGCCTGGCGCAGGTACCGGTAGCTGGGATGGTGGCGGCGCTGGATGGCTGTCTGCAAGGGGCAGCCCGCCTGACGTGCCTGATCGAGGAAGTCGCGGGCCTCTTGCTGTGTCCGGGCAAGCGGCTTCTCCTTCAGGATGGGCAATCCCAGTTCGAGAATTCGGGGCCACAGCGTGCCGTAGGTATGGTGAGGCAGCGCCAGCACCAGACCGTCGAGTGGCTCGTGACGCAGGGCGTCGAGGTCGCCATAGAGGTGCCCCTGCATCTCAGGATACTGCTGGGCGGTTGCAGCCAGGCGTTCGGGTACGACGTCCACGCCGGCGGCGAAGACCACGTCCCGTGCCATGGAGGCCGCACCGAGGTGCTCCTGTCCTTGGGGGCCAAGGCCCACCATGGCCAACCTGAGTCGGCCGCTCGACGGATTGGCAGAGAAAGGCTGCATCAGTGCCCCAGCATGCTGCCCGCGGTCATGTCGACAACGCTGGCGGTGATGTAGCTGCTGTCGTCCCCGAGCAGGAAGGCGATCGTTGCAGCGACCTCTTCCGGCAGACACAGTCGCTGCAAGGCGCTGCCCCGTGCCACGTTCTCGCGCTGTTGCACGGACCAGTCCTGCGTCATGCGCGTGATGGTGGGACCGGGCAGGAGCAGGTTGACGCGCACGCCGTCCTTGCCCATCGCCCGCGCGCAGCTCATGGTCAACCCATGCAGGGCGGCCTTGCTCGCAGCGTACTGAGGTTTGCGCGCTCCCACGACGCCCACCGGGGAGCCGACGTTGATGATGCTACCCCGACCGCGCACCTGCAGCGACGGCGCAAGTGCACGGATGAGCCGCATCGCCGGTGTATGGCGGTAAGCGGTCAGCGTGCGGCGTTCTTCACCGCGATGGCGCCATCTGAACAATGCCCTCATCGGTAACGCATGAGGAGCAACGAAGATGGAAGCAGGCAGG
>NZ_CALAOH010000256.1 GCF_937926365.1 uncultured Azohydromonas sp.
ACGACGATCGCCGGCCCGTGGCCGTGCCGCCGCTGCGGCCTGCCACACCCGACGAGAAGCGCCGCTTCGAGCAGGCCAAGGTGCGACGTCAGTTGCGGCAGGAACTGGAGCGTCGGTACCGTGGCCAGCCTGGCCGCTCAGCAATTCAACCCCCGCGCCAGCCAGGAAGTATGCTGTGACCCTTTGAACTTGAGGAATCCCTTTGGCCGAGACCAGCATCCAGAAGAAGAGCGCCTTCATGAAGGCCTTGAAGCCCAGCCCTGAACTGGCCGCCATCGTTGGCACCGAACCCCTGCCCCGCACGGAAGCCACCAAGCGCATCTGGGATTACATCAAGCAACGCAATCTGCAAAACCCGGCGAACAAGCGCAACATCCTGTGCGACGGCGCCCTGAAAGCCGTCATGGGCAAGGACGAGGTGACGATGTTCGAGATGACGGGACTGCTCAGCAAGCACATGTCTTGAGCCGGCAGCGCTGGCAACACGCAGGGATGTTGTCTGTTCCGGCAGGGTCAAGCGCCAAAGGCTGAAAGCGGCGGACCGCTGTGAATGCTGAGCGCTGCCATTAAGATCTTGAACCACCTTGCACGTTGTCAGTAGTATCAAGGCTCAATAACGAAAAAGCCCCGCGATGCGGGGCTTTTTCATGTGCATGCCCCAATCGCGTTTATGTCAAGTTGGATGTGAGCTCAACGGTTTCGGTGCGAAACAATGCGTGGCGAGACATTTCGCCATCTCAGCCGGAATGCCTTTCCAGGCAGGCGCCGGCGTTCAGGAAACGCCCTGGATCTGCCCGTCGAGGCCCGTCAGTCGATATACCGATGGACAAGGGCGAGGCAGCTGGCAACATGCGTGTATACGATGTTCCGCTATTTCCGTGCCCTGGATCCCCGACGCAGTCTTGCCACCGCAGTTGCCTGGCTCGCGGTCGCCCTCTCGCTCGCGATCGCCCTGGCGCTAGTGGCGGTCGGGGACTACGCAGCCAACAGCATGCTGGCGCAGCGCGATACCCTGATGAAGCGCTTTGCCGGCCAAGTGGCGGCGGACCTGGAGCGGGCGCTGGTGAACGAGGCCCAGCCGGGCTCCAGCGCCCCGGTGCTGCCGTCCCGGGAGCGGCTGGCGGCCCTCATCGATGCCGCGCGCCAGCGCACGAAGCCCGACCCGCGCGCGCGCATCCTGCTGCTGGACGAGCGCCACCGCATCGTGTTCGAAAGTCCCGACGAGGCGCCGGAGCCCTGGCTGCCGCTCTTGCTGCCCGGCGTGGCCCTCGTGCAGGGTGAGGACGGTACGCGGTCGGCCGTCGTGACGGCGCCGCGCGAGGCGGCCTCGTCCCTGGCCGCGCTCGGGCTGTACGTGGCGGTCGTACAGCCTGCCGAGGAGCGTGGCCAGGCCGGCAGCCTGCAGGAGAAGCTGACCGCCATCTCCATCCTGCTCAGCATCACGGCCGCGCTGGTGGGCGCGGCCTTCGCCCGCGTCCTCACACGGCGGCTGGGCGAGCTGACGCTGCAGGTGCAGCGCGTCGCGCGGCAGGAGGCCGATGGCATCGTCGAACCCAAGGGCCAGGACGAAGTGGCCGTGCTGGGCCGGGCCTTCAGCCGCTTGTTGCAGGCGCTGCGCCAGGAGCACGACGAGCTGGACCAGTTGACGCAGGAACTGGAGCAGCGGGTGCAGGCGCGTACGCGCGAGGTGGAGCGCCTGGCCGCCGACAGCCGCTATGCGGCGGTGGTGCGCGAGCGGTTGCGGCTGGCGCGCGACCTTCACGACACGCTTGCGCACTCGATGATGGAAATGTTGCATGAGATACGCACGCTGCGCGTGTTGCACGCGCACGATCCGCAACGCCTGGGCGCCGAGCTGGAGCGCGCCGAGGAGGTGGCGCGCCAGGGCATGAAGGAGGCGCGCGAGGCGGTGAGCCAGATGCGGCTGAACGCGGTGCGCGACCTGGGCCTTGGCGCGGCGCTGGCCGGCGCCGTGAACCGCTTCGCCGAGCGCACGGGGCTGGACGTGCGCTTCAGTGCGGACCCGCAGGCAGCCAGCTTCGCCGACCCGCGCGCGGAGACGCTGTTTCGCATCGCCGAGGAGACGTTGCGCAACATCGGCCAGCACGCGCAGGCCTTGCATGTGGACGTGGCGCTGAAGGACCTGGGCGACGGCACCATCGAGCTGGCGATCAAGGACGACGGCGTGGGTTTCGACGTCGCCGAGCCGCATCCCGGGCATTACGGCCTGGTGGGCATGCGGGAACAGGCGCAACTGATCGACGCCGAGTTCGAGCTGCACAGCATCCCGGGCGCCGGCACCACCATGCAGCTGCGGCTTCGCGTCGGCCCGGAGATGCGCCCGGGCAACAACGGCGTGAGGCACGCCGCGCCCACTCCCTGAGCCATGAGGATGAGCCCGATGCAAGCCATTGGAAACGGCGGATCGGAAGAGCGCTGCGCTGAAGGCCCTGGGGCGCCGGAGCACCATGCGGGCGCCCTGCCCGCGCGCCGGCGATCCGCCTTGCTCGTGCACTGGCCGGATGAGCTCACGCAAGAGGCGCCACCGGGCCCGCGGTTCCGCTGGGGCCAGCTGGCGGTGGCCATGGTCTGCATGGCAACCATCGCCAACCTGCAGTACGGCTGGACGCTCTTCGTCAACCCGTTCACGGACCGCTTCGGCTGGAGCCATGCGGCGATCCAGGTCGCGTTCGCGGTCTTCGTCGTCACGCAGACATGGTTCGTGCCGATCGAGGGGTACCTCGTTGACCGCTTCGGCCCGCGCCCGGTCGTGCTGGCCGGGGGTCTGCTGTGCGCGATCGGCTGGGTGATGAACGCCTTCGTGGACTCGCTGCCCTTGCTGTACGCGGCCGCGGCCATCAGCGGCACCGGCGCGGGCGCGGTCTACGGTACCTGCATAGGATGCGCCTTGAAATGGTTTCCCGATCGACGCGGGCTCGCGGTGGGCCTGGTGGCGGCGAGCTTTGGTGCCGGCTCGGCATTGACCATCGTGCCCATCTCGCTGGTGATCGAGTCGCGCGGCTACGAAGCGGCCTTCCTGTACTTCGGCCTCGGGCAGGGGCTGCTCGTGATCGCGCTCGCGCTGGGGCTGGAGGACCCGAACAAGCTGCTCAAGCACATCCGCACCCCGCCCGCGCCAGAGCACCTGCGCCAGTCCCGGCGCGACTACACGCCCAGGGAAGTGCTGTGCCAGCCGACGTTCTGGGCGATGTACGCGATCTTCGTGCTGGTGGCCGCCGGGGGCCTGATGGCCACGGCGCAGCTGGCGCTCATCGCGCGCGACTTCAAGATCCACGATGACCCGGTGAACATCGCGGGGCTGGTGCTGCCCGCGCTCACCTTCGCGCTGGCGCTGGACCGCGTGCTCAACGGCCTGACGCGCCTCGTGTTCGGCTGGGTGTCGGACCGCATCGGCCGCGAGCAGACGATGGTGATCGCGTTCTCGCTGGAGGCCGCAGCCATCCTCGCGCTGTACGAGCTGGGGGACCATCCGCTGGGCTTCGTGCTGCTCAGCGGCGCGCTGTTCTTTGCCTGGGGCGAGATCTACAGCCTGTTCCCTTCGATCTGCGCGGACACCTTCGGCTCGCGGTACGCCGCGACCAATGCCGGCCTGCTCTACACCGCCAAGGGCGTGGCATCGCTGGCGGTGCCGCTGTCGAGCGCGCTCGTCCTGGCCTTGCACGACTGGCACGCGGTCTTCCTGATCGCCTTCGGCATGAACGTGCTGGCGGTGCTGCTCGCGTGGTTCGTGCTGCGGCCGATGCGGCAGCGGCTGCTCGAAACGCCGCCGCCCTGAGCTATTCGACCCGGCGCTGGCGCAGCGCGATCACCGCCAGCTCGGTGCGGCTGCCGGCGTGCAGCTTTTCCATGATGCGGCTCACGTAGTTCTTCACCGTGCCTTCGGCCAGGGACAGCATCGTGCCGATCTGCTTGTTGCTCTTGCCCTCGGCGATGAGCTGCAGCACGTTGTTTTCCTTCTCGGTCAGCGACACGGCCGGGTCCTTGGGCTCCTCGTGCCGATACTCCGGCGGCGGCGCCGTCTCGGCCATGCGGCGGAACTGGTCCAGCACCTTGCGCGCAATCTGTGGCGTCAGGCGTGACTCGCCGCGGTGCACCGCCCGCACCGTCTCCAGCACTTCCTGCTCGGTGGCGTCCTTGAGCAGGTAGGCCATCGCGCCGGCACGCACGGCGTCGAACACCGACTGCTCGGCCTCCAGCGTGGTGAGCACCAGCACGCGGGTCTGGGGCAGCGAAGCCGTGATCTCGCGCGTGGCGCCCACGCCGCCCTTGCGCGGCATGTGCAGGTCCATCAGCACGACATCGGGCCGGCGCTGCCGGGCCAGCTCGATGGCCTCGATGCCGTCGCCCGCCTCGCCCACGACTTCCATGTCCGGCTCCATCGACAGCATCAGCGCCAGACCGCGCCGCACCAGGGGCTGGTCGTCAACGATCAGCAACCGGATGCGCTGGGCCGATGATCCTTCCGTGCTCATGGGGGCCCATGTTAAGCGCGTCCACTCAAGCATCCGGGCCGGCTGCTCATCAGGCCGCCTGCAACGCGCGTCGCTGCGGGCGGGTCAGGCGGCAAAAGGTCTCCGCCGACAGGTTCAGGAAGGACGCCACGTCCTTGTGCGGCAGCCGGTCGGCCAAGTCGGGATGCCGGCTGGAGAACTGGTGCACCCGGCTGGGCGCATCGAGCAGCAGCAGCCCTACCGCGTGCTCGACCATCGCCGCGCTGATTCGCACCAGGCGCTCGTGGAAGCGCGTCTGCACATCGGGATGGCGTTCCAGGAACGCGGCCCAGTCGCCCATGGGCAGGCAGGCCACGAGCGAGCGCTTGGCGCAGACGACCGCGAAGCCGGAGCCGGCGTACTGCGTCCAGGCCTCGTACCCGGTTTCCATGTCCTGCTCCGCGGCGAAGCGCAGCGTCATCTCGCGTCCCTGGGCGCTGCTCACCACGCGCTTGAGCAAGCCTTCGAGCACGAAGAACTGGTGCAGGTCGCGGCTGCCTTGCTCCAGCAGCCGCTCACCGCGTTGGCCTTCATGAACGCTGAGCAACCCGGCCAACTCGGCGTGTGCCGCATCGTCCAAGCCCGCGAGCAGCGGGTGGGACTTCAGCTGACAGCCGATGGTTTTGCGCAGCGGATGGTTCGACAGCGGGAACTTCATGCAGCGAACTCTAGGGGCCCCATACGTAGATTTGCGCTGCTGAACGTCACTGCTGCCGTAGGCCTTTCTTCACGACTTCGCGGTGACGAAAGTCACGGCCGGCCTCAGGGAAAGCGCGAGCTTGTGCCTGCGCGATTCCCCGGCTCGTCGTGGATCACTCCACCGCCTTGACCATGTCCTCCACCACCTTCTTGGCGTCGCCGAAGACCATCATGGTCTTGTCCATGTAGAACAGCTCGT